>JBGSNT010000026.1:0-18058 GCA_041739575.1 Nodosilinea sp.
TAGCGGCCTCGGGGCGGAGCTGATCGGCGATCGCCACCAATCCGACAACGCGATCGCCCAAAGCTACGTACACCACCGTCTGCCCTGCTTCCGCCAGCGCCTTCGCCCGATCTTGCACGGAGGCAGCGAGCACCATTCCTCGCTGCTCCATCCACAGCTGGTTGCCCAGGCTACAGGCAAGGGAGTCGTTGTGCCAGGTGACCTGGGCCGCGACCCCTAGACCCGGCTGGGTGTCAAAGTCATCGGCGGTTAGCAGGTCTAATGCTTGTTCCGTAGCCGCCTGGTGAACCGCCATAGCCAGGGGGTGGCGAGTGCCGCTCTCGACGGTGGCGGCCAGTTGCAGAATGTCGGCCTCGCTCAGCCCATCCTCCAGCGCATAGATTGCCGTCACCATGGGCTGTCCCTGGGTGAGGGTGCCCGTTTTGTCGAACACCACGGTGTCGAGGTGGTAGATAGTCTCAAGACTGTCACCGCCGCGAATCAGCAGGCCGCGCTCAGCCCCCAGGCCAGAGCCGACCAAAATGGCGGTGGGGGTAGCCAGACCCAGGGCGCAGGGGCAAGCGACCACCATCACCGCGATCGCCAGTTTCAGACTCACCAGCAGCGTCGAGGAGGTCATCGTCATGGTGTGACCCATGTGAGCCATGCCCAGGGCCGAGTCCATCACCCCCGGCCAGAGGGGCAAACCGATCAAGTACCAGAAGAGAAAGGTCAGGGTGGACAGACTGAGCACCCCGTAGGTGAAATAGCCCGAGATCACGTCTGCCAGCCGCTGGATCGGGGCCTTGCGGCTCTGGGCCGTTTCCACCAGGCGAATCATCTGGGCCAGCACGGTGTTTTGGCCGGTGCCGGTGACCTGTAGGGCGATCGCGCCACTCTGATTCACCGTGCCCGCCGTCATCCCATCCCCCGGCTGCTTCAGCACCGGCATTGATTCACCGGTCAACATCGACTCATCCACGGTGCTCTGGCCCGACACCAGGGTGCCATCGGCGGGAATTTTCTCGCCGGGCAGCACCTGCACCCACTCGCCCACCTGGAGGCAGCGGGCGGGTACCTCGACCCCGGTTTGGGCTGCCCCAGCGGTGACAGGGTCAGAGATCAGCCGGGCCAGGTTGGGCTGGAGTTCCACCAGCGATCGCAGGGCATCCGCCGCCCGGTATCTCGCTCGCTGCTCTAGGGTGCGGCCCAGCAAAATAAACGCCAGCAGCATCACTGGCTCGTCAAAGAAACACTCCCAGCCCAGGCCGGGGAAAATCAGCGCCACCACGCTGGCCAGGTAGGCGCTGCCGCTGCCCAGGGCCACCAGGGTATTCATGTTGGGGGCACCCCGCCGCAGACCCGCCCAGCCATCGATTAGAATGCCTCGGGCCGGAAACGCCAGCGTCACTGTCGCCAAAACTGCGTGAAACCACAGGTCGCTGAGAACGGGGATCGTCAGCCAGCCGAAGTGGTGCAGATGGCCAATGGTGGAAAGGATTAGGAGGGCGATCGCCACCCCCAGCCGCTGCCCCTGCTGCTTTTGTTCTTCACGCTTGGCCTCCACCCAGGCGGTGAGGTCGTCGCCATCGCCATCGCTGGCTCTGGGGGTGGCCGCAAAGCCCGCCTGGGCCACCTGCTCCACCAGGTGATCCGCCGTCACCGCTCCGGCCTCGGTTTCGACCACCGCCACCTCAGTCACCAGGTTTACCGTGGCCGATCGCACCCCCTCCACCTGGGCCAGGCGAGTTTCCACAGCCCGCACACACCCGGCGCACTTCATGCCGCTGACGTTGAGCACCACAGTGTAGCTGGGCGATTCCGGCGGTAACGCTTCAGAGGCTGAGGACGAAGGTTGAGGCGAGAGAACTGGCATGGGCAAAAAGCTAGGTGCGGCGTAGCTCTAGCCTACCAAGCCGGTTCTGGATATGGGATATCTGCATCGATCAGCTTAAGGTCGTGCCGTTGGCGTCGGGGCGTGCCCCTGCGCCAACACTGGTCGGGAATCTGCCTTAACCCCTAAGCCGCGCCGTTTGCTGCCGTGGACACTAGCGTTGGGGCTATTCCCTTCTGCCTGAGGGAGCGGGGCCTGGATAAGTAGACTTTGAAAGCCTGCATCTACCCATAGATATAGATCTATGCCCCTAGGTAGATGCTACCGTGGCTCTATATACATAGACTTGCTAAATAATGTGACAGCCCGTTTTGGAGTTTGCAAAGCAGCCGTCCCGCGCATTTCGCCAGGAGCAATGAACGATGAAATCCTCTTTAGTTATTCTTTATCACCGCGAACCCTACGACGAGGTCGTTGAAAACGGCAAAACTGTCTACCGCGAAAAGAAAAGCCCCAACGGCATTGTGCCGACCCTGAAAAGCTTTTTTGCCAACGCCGACAGCAGTACCTGGGTGGCCTGGAAGCAGGTGGCCGCAGACCAGCAGCAGAGCTTCGACGACCGAGTCACCATGGAAGGCTGGAGCGATCGCGCCGTCATCCGCCGCATTCCCCTCACCGCTGAGCGGGTCAAAGACTTTTACTACATCACCGCCAAAGAATCGATCTGGCCCATTCTCCACTCCTTTCCCGAGCACTTTACCTACGAAAGCTCTGACTGGGAAAACTTTCAGCACATCAACCAGCTGTTCGCCGAAGCCGCCTGCGAAGAGGCCGCTGACGATGCCCTGATCTGGATCCACGACTACAACCTGTGGCTGACGCCCTTCTACATTCGGCAAAAAATGCCCAACGTGAAGATCGCCTTCTTCCACCACACCCCCTTCCCCGCCGCCGATGTGTTCAACATTCTGCACTGGCGCGAGGCGATCGTTGACAGTCTGCTCTGCTGTGACCTGTGTGGCTTCCACATTCCTCGCTATGTCGAGAACTTTGTCTCCGCAGCCCGCAGCCTGCGCGACGTGAAAATCCTCGAGCGTAAGCCCGTGCCCGAGGCCTTTACCCCCTTCGGCACCGCTCTGGCTGAGCCCGACATGACCACTAAGCTTGAATACAAGGGCCGTGTGGTCAACGTCGATGCCTTCCCCGTCGGCACCAACCCCGGCTACATCCACGACATGGTCAACAAGCCCTCGGTGCAGCAGCGGATTGCTGAGATCCGCAACGACCTCGGCGACAACAAGATCATTGTCTCGGCAGGTCGGGTCGACTATGTCAAAGGCGCCAAAGAAATGCTGCTCTGCTTTGAGCGCCTACTGGAGCGCCGTCCCGAGCTGCGCGGCAAAGTGAACCTGATCATGACCGCCGTCAAAGCCGCCGCTGGCATGCGGGTCTACAAAACCGCCCAGAGCGAAATTGAACAGCTCGTCGGCCAGATCAACGGCAAATATTCCACCCTCACCTGGAACGCCATCCAGCTCTTCACTGAGCCAATTCCCTTTGACGATCTGATGGCGCTGTACAAAACCGCTGACATCGCCTGGATTCCGCCCCTGCGCGATGGCCTCAACCTAGTGGCCAAGGAATACATCGCCGCCCACGGTGGCGAGAGCGGCGTGCTGGTGCTCTCTGAGTTCACCGGCTCGGCGGTGGAACTGCCCGATGCCGTGCTCACTAACCCCTATTCCGATAAGAATATGGACGATTGTATTGACGTTGCTCTGGATATGCCCGCCGAGGAGCAGCGTCGGCGCATGACCAATATGCACAAAGCCATCACCCGCTACGACGTGCAGCAGTGGGCCAACCACATGTTCCGCGAAGCCAATGCCGTCGGCATCGTCGATACCGAGTCTGAGCCTGAGAAGGATCTGGTGCTAGCCTGACCAACCCTAGGGCGCATTCGCCCAGCGATGCACCTTATCAATAACCTCGGTCTAACGCCAAAAACCCCGCCGGGGCATTGCATTGCAATGCCCCTACCCATTGCCCACCACGCTCTTGCGCCCAAGACCAATACGCTAGGCTAGGGCCAGATCCCAGGGTGCTTCCCCAGATATCTCTCCGATCGCTCTATTCCGCCGCAGAACTCTGGGATCTTCTGACGGTATTAGAGCAGACCGACCCATCCACCCCTTCACCCATCCACTCCCCTGCAAACTCCGACATCCCAAAATTCATGCGCAACCTCACTACCCTCACCACCCAGCCCTTTGACCTGATTGTGATTGGCGGCGGCATCAATGGTGCAGCCACGGCTCGGGATGCGGCCCTGCGCGGATTGCGCACCATTCTGCTAGAAAAGAACGACTTTGCCGGGGGGACCACCAGTTGGTCAAGCCGATTGATCCACGGCGGGCTACGGTATTTGGAATATTTCGAGTTCAACCTGGTGCGCGAGTCGCTGCACGAGCGGGAGGTGCTGCTGCGCAATGCCCCTCACCTGGCCAAGCCGGTGCAGATGACCATTCCCATCTATCGCAGTGGGTCGCGCAGCTACCGCATTATCCAGGTGGGCATGGTGCTCTACGATGTGCTCAGCTACGACAAGTCGCTGCCCAACCACCGCATGCTGTCCTGCAAAAGCACCCGACAGCTGTTTCGCGCCATGGATGCGGAAGACCTAGCGGGGTCGGCCCAGTACTACGACGGCCAGGCCGAGCATGCCGAGCGCCTCTGCCTCGAAAATATTCTCGATGCCGAGCAGGCTGGGGCGACGGTGCTCAACTACGCCCAGGTCGAAGACATTCACCTGAGCGATCGCAGGATTACCGGCCTGACCTGTCGAGATCTCCTGAGCGACACCCCCTTTGAGGTCAAAACCCACGACAAGACCGTGGTGCTGAATACCTCTGGCCCCTGGGTCGACGCCGTCTGCGGTCTGAGCGAGTCGCCCGTGAGCAAGGGTCGCAAGATTGGCGGCACCAAGGGCAGCCACATCATTGTCGATGCCTTTCCCGGTGCCCCCGATTCGGCGCTGTACGTCGAGGCCAAATCGGATGGGCGGCCCTTTTTCATCATTCCCTGGCTGGGGCAGTACCTGATTGGCACCACCGACGAGCGCTACGACGGCCCCCTCGACAACATCAAGGCCGACGATGCCGAGGTCGATTATTTGCTCAAAGAGACCAACGCGGTGTTGCCCGCCGCCCACCTCTCCCGCGAGGATGTCTGCTTTACCTACGCCGGGGTGCGCCCCCTGCCCTACGCCGAGGGCAAAAAGGCCGGCAGCATTACCCGCGCCCACATTCTCCACGACCATAGCAAGGAGGGGGCCAACAACCTGATTTCGCTGATCGGCGGCAAGCTCACCACCCATCGCCAGGTGGGCGAGGAGTTTGTCAACGCTGCCTTTCGCAAGCGGGGCGAGACGGTGCCCCCCTGCCCCACCCACACCCGGCCCCTGCCGGGGGCGATGCTGCTGGATGATCCGCTAGTGGGTCAGTGGCACGATCGCTACCGCCATCGCATTGCCCCCGCTGTACTCGATCACCTGATTGGCATTTACGGTAGCCGCACGGCATCTGTGCTGGCCCTGGTGGATGACCACCCCGATCTGGCCCAGCCGATTGTGGAGTATGCCCACGACATTCAGGCCCAGATTGTGTTCGCGGTGCGCGACGAAATGGCCCACACCTTTGTGGATATTCTGCGCCGCCGCACGACGGTGGCGATGCACCATAACTACGGGTTTGATGCTCTGCCTATGGTGGCCCAGGTGCTGCGGGAGTATGGCGGATGGAGTGAGGAGCTGTGCGATCGCAACATTCGCGCCTACCACCAGTTCATGGCCCAAAACTGTATCCCCGACTATGCCCTGGAGCAGGAAGCGCCATCACTTCAGACCGTGTAATTGGAGGAGGGGAGCAAGGTTTGAATGCTCAGTTTTGAGTTTTAAGTTCTTACTGAATAAACCAAATTCAAAACTTTGACACCCCATCCACCCATCTACTCACTTACCCATCCACCCACGTCCCATGACCACCGCTACCCAAACCCTCGATCAAGTTTTCGAGACCTACAAACATCGCCAGGTCACCCTGGCCATCCTCGGCTCTGGAGCCTGGGGCAGCGCCCTGGCCCACATCGCCAACACCAACGGCCACCTGGTGCGCCTCTGGTCGCGCAGCGGCGACCTATTCCTGGAGGATGCAGTGGCGGGGGCGGAGGTGATTATGTCTGCCATTTCAATGAAGGGGGTGCCGGATCTGGTCCATCGGTTGCAGGCGCTAGACATTCCTGAAACAACAGTCTTGGTCACCGCCACCAAGGGCCTCGACCCCGAGACTACCCTGACCCCATCTCAAATCTTTCAGCGGGCGTTTCCGAACCATGCCGTAGCGGTGCTCTCTGGCCCTAACCTGTCTAAGGAAATCGAAGCTGGGCTGCCCGCCGCTACGGTGATCGCCTGCGCTAACGAAACCGCCGCCGAGGCCGTGCAGCATGTGTTCGCGGGCGAAAACTTTCGCGCCTACAGCAGCACCGACCCTCTGGGGGCCGAGCTGGGGGGCACCCTGAAGAACGTGATTGCGATCGCTGTCGGTGTCTGCGAAGGGCTGAATCTGGGCGCTAACGCGCGATCGGCCCTGATCACCCGCGCCCTGCCGGAGGTGATGCGCATTGGCACTCACCTGGGCGGTCAGCCCGAAACCTTTTTGGGTCTCTCGGGGTTGGGCGACATGCTGGCTACCTGCACCAGCGTGCTCAGCCGCAACTACCGGGTGGGTGCCGGATTAGCGGAGGGGAAGAGCCTAGAGCAAATTCTTGCCGAGCTCGGCAGCACCGCCGAGGGGGTCAACACCGCCTATGTGCTCCACAGCATTGCCCAGCGGGAGCAGATCTCAGCACCCATTGCCCAGCAGGTTTACCTGTTGCTCAAGGGCGACATTTCCGCCGAAGAAGCGGTCGCCGCCCTGATGGAGCGCAAGCTCAAGGCCGAAGACTATCAAGAGGTGTTGCAGGGCGAGTAAACGCGACAATGTTTCAACCCCCTCTGCTTGAAGCGCCTTCCCCTGCTCCGTCAATGGAGTGATCAGGGGTCTGACGTTGAGGGCCTGGGATGGAGGCTAACGGCCGGTGGAACCAGGCAGAATGGGTTGCTCGACGGCCTGCCGGTAGATTTCGGTCTCTTCGTTAAAGTCGATGGGCAGCACGGCCACCACGTTTTCGTGGGGGCGGGGAATGATCACCCAGGTTTCGAGAATACCGCCGGGAGTATTCTCGGCGGCCTCTACCCCAGCCGCCATGGCCGCCTTTACTTCGGAGACACTACCCCGAATGTTGATGCAGAAGCGGGCACTACCGGCGCGAATGTAGCCAATGAGCGTAACGCGCCCGGCTTTAACCATCGCATCTGCGGCGGCTAGCACCGGGGGAAACCCTCTGGTTTCGAGCGACCCGACGGCCTGTGGCATGGTGGGACTCCTGGAAAAGTTCTTGAGGTAAAAAAATCAACCTTCATTGTACGGGGCGGTGGTATCGATCGCGCCGTGTCGATTTATTAAAGACTATGGGGGGGACGTAATAGTAGACCTTATACGCGGAACGGTTCCGAGGCTGGCGTAAACCCGATGGGCAGGATCGCATCCACGTTGTCGGTGGGGTTGGGGATGATCACGTGGGTGGTGACTTCGGCGTAGCCGGGGCAGGCATTGGCCGCCACCAGGCCGGCTGCCACGGCGCGTTTGACCTCAGCCACCAGGCCGCGCACCACGACAAACTGCCGCCCGCTCTCGGAGCGGTCCTGCATGGAAACCGTCACATTTCCCGCCTTCACCATGGCATCTGCGGCGGCCAGCACCGCTGGAAAGGTTTGGGTTTCGATGACGCCGACGGCAATGGCCATAGGGGGGCTCCTAGAGAGATGCTATGCTGCACAACTCTCAACTATACCTTGATGCCGCTGGGTTCTCCGGCGGTGGCGATGATGCGATCGCAGCCTGACTCGGGCCGGGCCCAGTCGCAGTGGCAGTCTTTGGGGTCGCCCCAGCACAGGCTGAGATACAGCTCGGCGCGGGTGGCGGCCAGCTCGGCCCACTCGCTGTCAGCAATGCGTTGTTCCACTGCGGCAAGGGTGGTGGGCTGGGGTTGATGGCCGGCTATCCAGAGGCGCAGGCCGCCAATGGAGGCTCGCCAAAAATCAAGCACGGCCGAGCGAGCGGCAGCCAATGCGGCTTTATCGGCAGGGATGGCGATCAGTTGGGGATGGAGCTCGGGGACGCGAATGCTGCGGCCCTGGAACCGGCAGGTGTGCCACACCAGGCCCGATACCCCGTGCTGGTGTTGATAATCGTGAATTTGAGCCCGAAAGTCTTGAATAGCAAAGACTTTGCTGAGTTTGTCAGCCCCGATTGCCTTTGAGAGCACCGGATTGTCGAGGCGATCGACCGAGGACAGCACCACCCGCTCGCCTCGCCAGGTGGCGCGCAGTTCCCGATCGAGAAACTCTAGGAGTTGTTCGGTGGTATAGCTCATGGGGCTATCCTATCAAGCTCCCTGGGGCAGTTTTGTGCCCAGCTATAGTTTCCCCAGCCGTTCCGTCAAAAGAGCATAGATGCCGGTGGCGGCGGCTGCTGTGATGACGGTGGCATTGGCGGGGGCGGCGGCGGTGGGGTATCCATTGGCCACCGTGCGGCCAAGACAGAGGGTGCCCTCGGTTTCAATGGCCAGACGCATGGGGCGCCCAGTAAAGAGGTCGGGCTGTAGGAGATAGGCGATCACGCAGGGGTCGTGAAGGGGAGGAGCCTCTAACTGATGGCGTTCGACGTCGATCTGGCCGTAGTGGCGCAGCAGGGCGGCGGCGGCTATGCCCACAGGGGTGCCCAAGCTCTCCAGGGCGCTCAGACGCTCAGGGGTCGTAAGCACCTGGTGGGTCACATCGAGCCCCACCATAGTCAGGGGCAGGCCCGCTTCGACCACCACCCTGGCGGCGTGGGGGTCGGCATAAATATTGAACTCGGCCGCCGGGGTGATGTTGCCCGGTCCTAGGGACCCGCCCATCATCACCACCTGGTCAATACCCCGGGCAATCTCCGGGCACTGGATCAGCGCCACCGCCAGGTTGGTCAGCGGGCCGAGGGTGGCCAGGGTAATGGGCACCGAGGTCGTGGTGAACTGGTCAATTAAGAACCCCACGGCATGCTGAGCCTGTAGAGGCATGGTGGGCTCTGGCAGCTCCACCCCCTCTAGCCCGCTACTGCCGTGGATAGTCTCGGCGGTGATGGGCGATCGCAGCAGCGGTCGAGGGCAGCCCGCAAATACCGGCACATCGGTGCGCTGGGCCAGATGGCAGATGCGGCGGGCATTGGCCTGGGTCAGGGCTAGGGGAACATTGCCCGCCACCGTGGTAATGCCCAGCAGGTCGAAATCCTCGGGGGAAGCTAGGGCGAGCAGGAGGGCGATCGCATCGTCGACCCCCGGATCGCAGTCGATAATGAGTGGTCTAGAAGACATAGCAATTTCTTGGAGCCTCTACAGCGGGTGGCACAGCGTAGCCAGTCGAGGCGACGAGCGCTGTCCTAAAATACGATGTGTAGGTAACACATAGATTTTCCCACTTAGGAGATTGCCCCTTTGTCTGCTGCGCTTCGTCTAACGGCTCTGATCGTATCTGGGCTAGGCCTGCTGCTCGTCACCGGCTGCGCGGGCAGTTCTCTGCAAGAGTCCCTCAAAGCCGATCCTCAGCTGCAAAATCGACCTGTTTTGAGTGGCCAAGAGCCCGAAATGCCCGCCGCATCGACGCCCACCGTGACCGAGACCCCCGCTGAAGCCCGCCCAGCGACCTCTCTCGGTAGCGATACCCCAGGGACAAGCATTTCCCCCGGTATTAGCAACGCTACGGCTCTACTCGATGAGGTACCCGAAGATCTGCGGCCCTACGTGCAGGACTGGCTCACCCTAGGCATAGTCGACAAAGCAGATAGCCAAACCGCCAGCAGTGTGGTCAAGCCCGACTTTAAACCCAACCAGGTGATTACCAGAGGCGAATTTGCCCACTGGCTGCTCACCGCCAACAACGAGTTTTATCAAGACGTTCCCTCAAAGCGTATTCGTCCCGCCACTGCCAGCACCACCCCTGTTTTTCAAGATGTACCAGCCTCACACCCCTACTTTGCCGACATCCAGGGGTTAGCCGAAGCGGGCATTATCCCTAGCGCCAAAACGGGCAATGCCACCGCCGTTACTTTTCGGCCCGATGCTCCCCTGACCCGCGAAACCCTGGTGCTGTGGAAAGTGCCGCTAGACACCCGCGCTACTCTACCGACTGCCAGCGTAGAGGCCGTAACGGCTGCCTGGGGCTTTCAGGATGCCGCCAAGATTGAACCCCTGGCCCTGCGAGCGGTGTTGGTTGACCAACAGACCGGTGACTTTGCCAACATTCGCCGGGCCTTTGGCTTCACCACCCTATTTCAACCCCAAAAGGGCGTCACCCAGGCGGAAGCGGCGGCGGCCCTCTGGCGCTTTGGCACCCAGACCGAGGGCATTTCAGCGGCAGACCTGCTCAACCAGCCCCCATCGTCAGCCAACCCGCCCAGCTCTCAGACCTCGCCGGGCACGACCAATGCTCTCTAGGTACCCTGCACCAGCGAGAGGCCCATACCCAAAAAAGCTAAACCCCCTGCCACGATCATGATCACAGCGGGCATTGCCTTGCGGGTTTGCATCCAGCGGCGAATAAAGATCACCACTAGGGCAGCCGTGACCCCCATGGCCAGGCCAGCCCCCCCGGGAACCCCCGCTTGCCACAGCCAGGCCCCCACCCCCAGCAGGACTGCGCTGAGCAATCCACTGATCAGTGAAACCTGGCTACGGGCCTGGGCGTAGCCGATGAGGCCGCCGATCGCTGCGAGGGCGGCATAGGCGATCGCATACAGTGCTCCAGTTGGCATACCCACCTGCTCCTTCAACGCATCTTCAGGCTAGCGGGGTTTTGGCTGCGGTACAACCCCCGGAGACTCCGCAGTAGAGGCCTGGTGAGAGGCTCAGGCCATTCGATTTGGCTAACTCAGCCAGGATATTCGGTATAGATGACCATTGTGCTGGCCCCTGGGCGTAAATGTGAGGGCTACATCAAGTCCAGCGTAGATTTCCGGGTTTTCTCCCCAAGGGAGCCGTAACCCCCACGCATCCCCTCAACCCTCTGCCCAGTTGGTGTTCGAGCATTGATCAGAGTCGAAATGCGGCCTATAAGCCTATCAATAATTACCATTGTTTACGCTTGCTTACTCAGATGGCGAGTGCAACAGCCACCTCCAGTGCCCCGGGTTTGCCGGTAGACCGGCACTAAGATTTTAAATAGGAATGTATTGTAAAGGGCCTGTAAAGATGGGGTTTATTCCATAGCTAGGCCAGAATGACCATGTTAGATTCACTGATATTGGCACTGTCAAAACCATCTAAAAGCGGTGCCCCAAAAGAGCTCCTGGCTAACTTTTGCCCTTAGTAACCGTATTTAGAAACCATTCCTGTGAAGGGCGCCAAGCTTTTTAATGCCCCCGAAAATGCCTACCGAATGGCGCTGATCCAGACTGTTTGCTTAGGGGTAGCTGATCCATGAATCCTAATGCTGATTCGGCATTGCCAAGAGCAGCTATTTCTGTGATTATTCCAGTCCACAACGGCGGCGAAAACTTTCAACGCTGCCTCGCTAGCCTCGAGCAGTCGAGTCGACCGCCTGATGAGGTAATCGTGGTGGCCGACGGCGATACCGACGGCTCCTGGCAGGTGGCAGAAGCCTCTGGGGCCAGGGTCTTCCGCTACGCTACAGCGGGCGGTCCGGCTCGAGCCCGTAACCGGGGGGCTGCGATCGCCCAGGGCGAGATCCTGTTTTTTATGGATGCCGATGTCACCGTTGGCCGCGATACCCTGCAAGGGATCGAGGATGCCTTTCAGCGGGATCCCAATTTAGCCGGGCTGATTGGTTCCTACGATGACCAGCCGGGGGCTAAAAACTTTCTGTCCCAGTACAAAAACCTCCTGCACCACTACACCCATCAGACCGCCTTAGAAGAGGCTTCTACCTTTTGGGGAGCCTGCGGTGCGATTCGGGCTGATGTGTTTCAAGCCGTGGGCGGCTTTGACGAGCGCTACCGCAAGCCCTGCGTTGAAGATATTGAGTTGGGCTATCGGCTCAAGCGGGCCGGTTACACCCTGCGGCTCTGTAAGCACATCCAGGTCAAGCACCTGAAACATTGGCGGCCCCTGTCGCTGCTGCGGGCCGAGGTGTATTACCGCGCCCTGCCCTGGACCGAACTGATTCTCGACCAGCGGCAGCCCATGAACGATCTAAACCTAGATCGCTCTAATCGGCTCAGTGTGGTGCTCACCTTTGCCCTTGTGGGCAGTCTGCTGGGGGTCTGGTTCTTTCCCCTGCTGGGGTTAGGCACCCTCGCCAGCAGTCTCGGTCTGCTGGTTCTGAATTGGGGGATTTATCGCTTCTTTTATCGAAAGCGGGGCTGGCTATTCACCCTCAGGGTGATTCCCTGGCACTGGTTCTACTTTCTCTACGGTGGTTTGGCCTTTGCCTACGGGATGATGGCCTATCGGTTTCAGGCGTTACCCCTACCTGAGGGTTCTGTCTTGGCCCTTCGCCACAGAGGCTAATCGATTTTTTGTTCTGCACGATTCTGGGTGTATTTATGGCGTCTTATCCGGTTGTGATTATTGGGGCTGGCCCAGCGGGGTTGACGGCGGGCTATGAACTGCTCAGGCAGGGTGTGCAGTCGGTGGTCCTAGAGCAGTCTGACAAGGTGGGCGGCATCTCTCGCACCGAGACCTATAAGGGCTATCGCTTTGATATTGGCGGGCACCGCTTTTTCACGAAGGTGGGCGAAGTGCAGCAGGTCTGGAAAGAGATTTTGGCTGACGACTTTATTCAGGTGCCGCGCCTGTCGCGGATTTACTATAAAGGCAGCTATTTTGACTACCCGCTGTCTGCCAAAAGCACGATTAAGAATCTGGGCGTGGGTCAAAGCGCCCTGGTAATTGCCAGCTACCTCAAGGCTAAGCTCAGAGCTAAGCTCAACCTCACCGGCGAGATCGAAAGCTTTGAAGACTGGGTGATCGATCGCTTTGGTGAGCGGTTGTATCGGATCTTCTTTAAAACCTACACCGAGAAGGTGTGGGGCATTGCCTGCAGCCAAATCCAGGCTGACTGGGCCGCCCAGCGCATTCAGGGCATGTCCCTCAAGAATGCGGCCATCAATGCGCTATTTGGCAGCCAAAACGCCAAGAGCTTAATTAAAAAATTTGACTACCCCCGCCTGGGCCCCGGCATGATGTGGGAGCGCTGTCAGGGCATCCTAGACGCCCACGGTTCGTCGGTAAAGCTCCACAGCCGGGTAACCCGCATCCAGCACGACAACCGCCGCGTCCTCAGCATTACCGTTGAGCAAAATGGTCAAACCACCGAACTGACCGGGGATGATTTCATTTCGACAATGCCGATCACGGCCCTGGTTCGGCACCTCGATCCCCCCGCACCCCCGGCGGTGGTGAAGGCCGCTCAGGGGCTGAAGTATCGCGACTTCCTAATCGTGTCGCTGATGGTTAACGCGGAGCACCTCTTCCCCGACAACTGGATCTACATTCACAGCCCTGAATTTAAGGTGGGCCGCATTCAGAACTTTAAGAACTGGAGTCCTGACATGGTGCCTGACCTGAGTAAAACCTGTCTGGGGATGGAATATTTTTGCAACGACGGCGATCGCCTCTGGGAAATGGCCGATGGGGACCTGATTCAACTGGCTACCCAAGAAATTGTGGGTTTGGGCCTGGTCAGTGGGGCAACCTTGATCGAAGATGGCGTGGTGATTCGCCAGAAGAAGGCCTACCCCGTGTACGACGGCGCCTACCGCCAACATCTGAAGGTTCTGCAGGACTACCTGACCACCTTCTCCAATCTACAAACCGTGGGTCGCAACGGCATGCACCGCTACAACAACCAGGATCACTCGATGCTGACGGCCCTGCTGGCTGCCCGCAATGTCCTGGGCGAAAACCACGATATCTGGACCGTGAACGTCGAGCGCTCCTACCACGAAGAGTTTACTCAATCGGAGTGGCAGGCCCGACAGCGACCTGCCCGATCGGGCCTGGCCACGGTTTCGCCGGTTTAGGGAGAAGCGTTAGCTACTAGGCCAATGAGGGTTCTGCTGCTGCATGACTACGGTACCGCAACGGGAGGGGCTGAGCTACAGATGCTCTCCCTGCGCCAGGATCTGCTGGCTCGAGGTCACGAGGTGCGCCTGTTGACCAGCCGGGCCACGGCGGTGAAAGGCTATCCCCAGCTGGCCGACTACACCTGCTTTGGGGCCACCTCTAAGCTGCGGGTACTGGCCCAAACGGCTAATCCCTCGGCCTACTGGCAGCTGCGCCGGGTCCTGACCAGGTTCCGGCCCGATGTCGTCCATCTGCGCATCTTCCTGACCCAGCTTTCGCCGCTGATCTTGCCCCTGCTGAAAGACCTGCCCTGTATTTACCAAACGGCTATGTATGGGGCTATTTGCCCCAAGGGCACTAACCGGTTGCCCGATGGTCAGCCCTGCCAGGCCGCTCCGGGTCGGGTTTGTCTGGTCTCCCAATGCCTCACCCCCCAAACCTGGGCGGCGCTGATGGTGCAGCACCACCTTTGGCAGCGGTGGCGGTCGGCGATTGACCGGGTTGTCGCCCTCAGCCAGGGCATGAAGGCCCAGCTCGAAATGGCGGGGCTGAGCCCGGTGGATGTGATCTACAACGGGGTGCCGGTGCGCGATCTGCGGCCGATGCTGCAAGACCCGCCCACGGCGGTCTTCGCCGGGCGACTGGTGCCTGAGAAGGGGGTGGATGTGCTGCTCAAGGCCTTTGCCCTAGCCCGCTCCCAGGTGCCTAGGGCGCAGCTGCTGATTGCTGGCCAGGGGCCAGGGGCAGCTGCCCTCAAGGGGCTGGCCGGGCAGCTGGACCTGGGGGATAGCGTCACCTGGCTAGGGCACCTGGAGCGATCGCAGCTCGAAGCCCGCTTTGAGGCGGCCTGGGTCCAGGCGGTGCCCTCCCAGTGGGAGGAACCCTTCGGCAATGTCACCACCGAGGCTATGATGCGGGGCACGGCGGTGGTGGCCAGCGCGGTGGGGGCCCAGCCTGAGATCGTCGAGGCCGATAGGACTGGGTTTTTGGTGCCCCCTGGCGACGTCGAGGCCCTGGCCGCAGGCCTCACTCGGCTGCTCCAGAACCGGGAACTGGCGGAAACCCTGGGCCGGGCCGGGCGCGATCGGGCCCTGTCGCACTTTAGCGAAGCCAGCCGTACCGATCAATTTCTTGCCCTCTATCGGCAGCTCCAGGCCCAGTATGCCGACAATTGTTTGGCCGCCGTCTATCCGAAATTTGGCCTATGACCGGTCCATCGCTGAGTACGTTCATGCCTATCTTCGCCGGCTCTGGATATTTGCCCTGGCAGAGTTTTGCCCTGGGACGCGGGCTTGGTCAGCCCCTGCGGCAAGATGCCTCGGCATTCACCCCACCGTTCTGCGTCTCAGCCTAGGGGCACCCTTTTCATGGCTAAGTCCGATCGCTACTTTGAAACTGCCACCTTGCAAGCCAATCTGAATCGGCGATCGCTGCAATCGAGCCTGATCACCTTTGGCTCCCAGCCCATCAAGCTGCTGATCGGCATTGGCTCCACCTCGATTCTGGCCCGCCTGCTCACCCCCGCCGACTTTGGCCTGGTGGCCATGGCGCTGCCCTGGTTTGCCCTGCTGGACAGCGTCAACTCCCTTGGCCTAGGTACGGCCACGGTGCAGCGCGAGCGGCTCGATCATCGCCAGGCCAGCACTATCTTTTGGCTGGCCTTGGCCATTAATGCCCTGCTGGTGGCGGGCCTGCTGGTGGCGACGCCCTGGTTCGCTCGGTTTTATCAGGAGAGTCGGCTGACGGCCATAGTGCCAGTCATGGCCCTGGGTATGGCCAGCGTGTTTTTGTCGGCTCAGCATCAGTCGCTGCTGGCCCGACAGATGCGGTTTGGGGTGCTGACCCTGATTGAGGTGGGGGCCCTGGGGCTGGGGGCGGCGGTGGCGATCGCGGCGGCACTGGCGGGTTGGGGCTACTGGGCCCTGGTGCTACAGCTGGTGGTGTATCAGGTGGTGCAGAGCCTGAGCTATTGGCTAGCCCATAGCTGGCGCCCCGCCTGGCCCGCTCACCTGACTAAACTCGGCCCAGAGACCCGCACTATGTTGTCCTACGGGGCACACCTGAGCGGGTTTCACCTGATCAACCGGGTCGGCATGGAGATGGACCGGGTGCTGGTGGGCTATGTCAACGGGGCGAGCGCCCTGGGGCTGTACGCGGTGGCCTACAACTGGGCCTATTTCCCCTTTAATCAGGTGTATTTACCCCTGCTGAACGTAGCGATTTCAGGCCTCAGTCGGGCGGCCAGCGACGCTGATCAGTACAGGTACCAAAGTCGGCAAATTCTGATGCTGATGTTTGGCCTTTGTCTGCCAGCCTTGGCATTTCTGGGTGTGTGTGGCCAGGGGCTGCTGCTGCTGCTGCTGGGAGACCAATGGGTCGAGGCGTTTCCCATTTTCCAGGTGCTGGTGCTGTCTGTATTTGTCAGCGGGTTTTACCGAGTGACCAAGTGGATCTATCTCTCGACCGGGCAGACCCAGCGTCAGCTCCGATGGAGTCTGTTGCATACGCCGGTGGTGGTGGTGGCCGCTGCGGTGGGCACCCACTGGGGGCCGCTAGGGGTGGGCTGGGGGGTAACGATCGCCTCCCTGGTGTTGACCTATCCAGCGGTCGCCTACTGCCTCAGGGACACCCCGCTAACCATGGGCGATTTTGTCGGGGCCGTATGGCGGCCTACCCTGGCTGCGCTGGCGGCGGCGGGCCTGTTGGTGGTAGCCCAAACCATGGTCGGATCGCCTACCCCTGGAGGGCTAGCTCTGCCCCTGAGCGCGATCGCCTTTAGCGGTGCCTATGGCGCTATTTTCGTGGTTCTTCCGGGCGGCTGGAGGGATTTGCGCGGGGCCTACCGCGCCATCCAAATGCTGAGCCCAAAGCGTGTCGACCGAGACATCAATAAATAAATCCTATGCTTGAATCCTATGCCTAACTCAAACCCCAACCCCCTGGCGAATGTATCGCCCAAATTCTCCGTCGTAGTGCCCACCTACAACCGGCCCGATTGTTTACGGCATTGCCTGCACAGCCTGGCCCAGATCGATTACCCGAGGGAGGCGTTTGAGGTGATCGTGGTCGACGATGGCAGCCCAACCTGCCTGGGCAATGTGGTGGCCGAAGTTGAGGATCGGCTGACCGTACGCCTGATCCGCCAGGCCAATGCCGGGCCAGCCAGCGCCCGCAATACCGGTGCCCTGGCCGCCCGGGGTGAATATCTAGTCTTTACCGACGACGACTGCCAACCGACCCCTGACTGGCTGACCGCCCTAGAGACTGCGATCGCCGCTGCTCCTAAGGCTTTGATCGGTGGCCGCACCTTTAATGCCTTGGCCAACAACCTCTATTCCACCGCTAGCCAGCTGCTGATCGACTATTTGTACGACTATTTCAACCAGTCCCAGGGGACGGCCATGTTTTTTGCCTCCAATAACTTTGCCGTCCCCAGCGATCTGTTCCGCGACCTGGGGGGGTTTGATCAGCAGTTTCCCCTGGCGGCGGCGGAGGACCGGGAGTTTTGCGATCGCTGGCTCCAGCACAATCTGTCTATGGCCTATGCCCCAGAGATGCAGGTCTACCACAACCACCACCTGTCCCTGAAGCGATTTTGGCGACAGCACTTTAACTATGGTCGCGGGGCCTACTGCTTTCATCAGGTGAAAGCCCACCGTGCCAACGGGTCAGTCAAGGTAGAGCCGCTGCGGTTCTATTGGCAGCTGTTGACCTACCCCCTGAGCCAGCATCAGCCCCAGGGCATAACGTTGCTGGGCCTGCTGTTGCTGTCTCAAGTCGCGAATGTAGTCGGCTTTCTATGGGAGCGCAGCCAAGGGAAACCAGCCCCAGCGTCAGCGGCCCCCTGTTGACGTCGCCCTACTGCCATCGCCTGGGGCAGGACTTATCACTACCCCTGTTAAGGTGAGCATTAGTACTAGCGCGGTCGATTGGATACGCTAAAGACGTTACCCCTGGCCTGTTGGAATCGATGGAGTTAGCGTCCCATGATCAACGCGCTATTCGAGCAATTTGTTGAAGCCAGCCCGC
>JBGSNT010000126.1:0-31545 GCA_041739575.1 Nodosilinea sp.
TGGGCCTGGGGCTGATTATGGGTGGCGTAGTGCTAGTCACAACTCGCTAGAGTTGAGCATAGAGCAACTTCTGGAGCACATGTTATTACCATCTGCTTGATGCCTGCTGGGGCAAAGCCGACAATGAATCTAGCCCTGGCACTATTGGTGGCTAGGCGCTCGATAAGATCCTTGCCCGAGTCCGAGCCAACCCCATGATTGTTACCGTAGCCAGCTTTAAAGGAGGCGTGGGCAAGACAACCACTGCCATTCACCTGGCTGCGTTTTTGCAGGGCTATAACGAAACACTGCTCATTGATGCTGACCCCAACCAATCGGCGCTGACCTGGGCCAGCCGAGGGGAACTACCTTTTTTAGTGGTGGACCAGTGGCAGGCGACAGAAATTCCTAGCCCCCACGGCCATGTGGTGATCGATACCCAGGCCCGTCCCGGTGCGGACGATCTGGTACTGCTGGCAGCGGCCTGTGATTTGTTGGTGTTGCCCACCAGTCCCGATATTCTCGCTCTCGATGCCCTGGTGTTGACGGTGCAGCACTTAGCTCAACTACCTGCTACCCCCTACCGCATTTTACTGACGATGATTCCGCCTCACCCTAGCCGGGCGGGCACAGAGGTGAGAGAAATGCTCACCTCTGCTGGGCTACCGCTGTTTGCGGGGGGTATTCGTCGCTATGCAGCTTTTCAAAAGGCGGCTTTAGCAGGCACAGCTATTTATGATGTCAAAGATCCTAAGGCGGAGGCCGGATGGCAGGACTATAGGGCGATTGGTCAGGAAGTTTTAGCTTTGGGGGGAGGTGATGGGGTGATGGGGTGATCAGGCGCTTTCCTAGTCTTCGCTTCGCCTAGGGCTAAAACACTCTCTTCTCTTCGGTTATTACACCAGCCGACAGATGAGAAGTAATTTAACACTTCGTTACAATAAGTTCATGGTCAGGGGATGTATCTCAGGATGCAGGCTTCTGTCCTCAGGTTTTATTACGAGGTGCCCTATGAACGGCAACTTACGGGTAGGGAATTTGTTTGGGATTCCGTTTTATGTGAATGTGTCTTGGTTTTTGGTGCTGGCCTTGGTGACGTGGCAGTACGGCAGTGGCTTGGCGGGCGCATTTCCCTATTTAGGCGGTGCCCTACCCTGGATGCTAGGCCTAGTCGCTGCCCTGATGCTGTTTGCCTCGGTGCTGGCTCACGAATTGGGCCACAGCTTTGCTGCGCTGCGCCAGGGCATTGGGGTAAATTCAATTACGCTGTTTTTGTTTGGTGGGTTGGCCGCCCTTGAAAAAGAGTCAGAGACGCCGAAGGGGGCATTTTGGGTCGCGATCGCAGGTCCCCTGGTAAGCTTTGCCCTATTTGGCCTCTTCTCTGGGGCCGGTCTGGTGCTGCCTCTCTCTGGCCCTGTTGCCGGAATTGTTGGGCTGCTGGCCTACATTAACCTGGCCCTGGGTGCCTTTAACCTCATCCCTGGTCTGCCGCTGGATGGTGGCAATGTGCTGAAGTCCATTGTCTGGAAGATTACGGGCCAACCTTATAAGGGTCTGGTATTTGCCAGCCGAGTGGGGCAGGTCATTGGCTGGAGTGCGATCGCGCTGGGGGCCGCCTCGATTGTCGGACTCAGCCCTGTGGGTAGCCTTTGGACTCTGTTGATCGGCCTGTTCATGCTGCAAAATGCCAACCGCACGGCTCAGTTTGGCGAGGTTCAGGGGCGTCTTACCGGCCTCACCGCCGCCGATGCCGTGGTGCAGGACAGCCCGGTGATCAGCGCCAAAACCTCTCTGCGGGAATTTGCCGACAACGCTCTGCTGGCAGCCCCCTCGGTCTGGCGCAAGTTCCTGGTGGCCGATGAAACCGGCGCCCTGGTAGGTACAGTCTTGGTGGATGCTCTCAAGCAGGTGCCTCGGAGTGAGTGGGCGACGACCCTCGTCCCGGCAATTATGGACTCTGCTGCTGACATTGCCACCGTAGGTGCCGATCGCCCCCTGCTAGAGGTCGTTCAAACGCTGGAAGCCCAGAAAATTCAGGCCTTAGCCGTTGTGCGCCAGGATGGTTCCCTGGCCGGACTGCTAGAGAAGTCGGCCATTCAAGCGCTGCTGCAGACTGCCTAGGCTAGGCGCAGTGGGTGGTCTATTCAACTGTCGCTACCAGCACCCTAAGCGCTGCCCAATCCAAAATCGCCAATGGGCCTCATCCCATCAAAATCACGTTGTCGAGCACGTGGATGATGCCGTTGTCGGCCTCGATATCGGCGGCGATTACCGTGGCGTTCTTCACCTCAAAGCCCTCGGTACCATCAATGGGGATGGGGGCACCTTCCAGGGATTCCACCGTGCCTAGTTTGATTAACTCATCCTTGGTGTACTTGCCCGCCACCACGTGGAACTTGAGGATACGGCCCAGCTGGGGCGGATTTTGCACCAGGGTTTGCACTGTGCCGGGGGGCAGCTTGGCAAAGGCGGCATCGTTGGGGGCAAAGACAGTGAACGGACCAGGGCTTTGCAGCGCTTCGACCAGTCCAGCGGCCTGGACGGCAGCGACTAGGGTGGAGAAGCCCTCGTTGTTGACGGCGATATCGACGATGGTAGGCATAGGAATTTTGGATTTGTGATTTTGGATTTTGGCGAGTCCGTAATCCCCTCCTGGGAGGGGTAGGGGTGGGTCAAACGTAGCCAGCGGAACCCACCCCGCCCTGCGGGCACCCCTCCCAGGAGGGGACTGGTTGGCTAAAACTAGCGATAGTCCTGGCGCTGGATGTCGCGCAGGCGGGCTTCGGGGCGCACAAAGCGATCCATCTGGGCCTCAAAGAACTGGCGATTGGCCATTAGGTGGCGGGGGTTTTGGTCATCCAGCGGGTAGAGCAGGGCAGTGCGCAGAGCTTGGATCACCGCTGAGGTGACGTTGTACATGGAGCGCTGGAAGGTAATCCCCAGCTGAATCAGCATGTCGTCTTCGTCCCGGCAGTGCTCGTTATAGTAGTCGAGCAAGTACTGCGGCAAAAAGTGCAGCATGTCCTGCATCAGCAGGGTGGGGGGAATGCCCGCGCTGCCGACGGGGAACACATCGGCGTAGAGAATGCCGTAGTGGAAGTCGTTTTGATCCTGAGGCACCTGGCCGGCCTGGGCGTTGTAGGACTTGGTGCCCCGGAAGGGCGCGGTGCGGTAGAACACAGCTTCGACGTAGGGCAAAGCCGCCTCATAGAGCCAGGTAAAGCCGCAGGATTTTGGAATTAGCTCGAAGCACTCATCTCCCACGTAGACGTGGTGATAGATGGGGCGACCGGCGATGGCAAAGATACCGTTGACCAAAAAGTCCATGGCGGCGGGCACGCCTGCAAAGCCACCCTCGTCATAGATATCGCTCATCTCGAAGAACACCGGGGCCATCACCTCCCAAAACAGGCCCAGGTTTGAGTAGTAGGAAAGCTCGCGGCACTTTTCGTAGAACATCTCGGGGAAGGCTTTGTGCAGGCCCAGCATCACTGGGTTGCCCTTGAAGTAGGCCTTGATGGCGCGATCGCAGGCGCCCTTATATTCCTCCGTATACAGGTAATCGTTGAACCGACCGCCCATATCCTGGTGCCAGAGCATCGCCTTCATGCAGGCTTCGGCAAACTCCATGTTGACGCGATCGTGCCAGAGGTGCAGAAACAGCTTGGGCAGCTTGCGCTTGGTCTCGCCCTTGGCCATAAACTCCAGCAGCTCGGGGTGGGCCGTAGCCTCGCCCCGCCAGATCCGCAGGTCAGCAGTATCTCCAGCGTAGTGGTTGGGCAAATCCAGGTATTCCTGGGGCAGAAAGTACTTGAAGGCGGGCACGGGATTGAGGAATACCCGCTCGGCAATGTAGAGCAGGTCACGCCAGTAGAAATCCATCGGCACCGCGTAGGCCTTGTAGATGCCGATGATCTGCATCAGGTTCTCGGGGGTATCGGGCAACATCGAGCCCCCTGCCTCGAGCCGGTGGATGACATCGGCGTGGGGATGGGTAGAGGGGGGAATTAGAGTTTTGGGTTCGGTGAGGGTAGGCATAGGGGTGGATGGGTAGGTGGGTGGATGGGTAATGGGGTGGATGGGTAGCGTGGGTCAAGCGCCCCAGACCTGGCTAGATTAGATCCCTTTAATCCGCGACCCATGGCAGGGCATTCATCGGCATAGGATGATTGAAGCAACGAGCAGATCAGGAGGCATTCTCATGGGGAAAAAAGCGCGGATTCGGCCAATTTCGATCTGTCTGCTGCGGCGGGGGGAAGACATTCTGGTGCATGAGAGCTACGACTCGGTAAAGGAGAGGGGCTTTGCGCGACCCCTGGGGGGCGGCATCGACTTTGGTGAGACCAGTGCCGAGGCAGCAATCCGCGAAATCAAAGAGGAGCTGGGGTTAGATATCACCGGGGTTAAGCTGCTGGGCATGGTGGAAAACATCTTTACCTACGAGGGCGAACCGGGGCACGAGATCGTCTTTGTCTACGATGGGCAGCTTGTGGATGAATCGCTCTACGAGCGGGAGAGCCTGGCGGCGGTGGAGGGAAAGCGGCAGTTTGAGGCGGTTTGGCGATCGCCCCAAGCCCTCCGCAATGGCCCTCACTACCTGGTCCCCGAAGAAATCTGGGATTTGATTTAACTATCCCCTCCCAGGAGGGGATGTAAAACCTAGCGTTATGGCAGGGTTGGCAGGGTGGCGACCGGGAGAAGTACGGGATCCGCTGGTAGGATCTCGTCAACGGCTAAGGGTATTTCCTTAAGCACTTCGTCGGCGATGACCTCGACAGCTACCGGCGGAATCGCCGCCACCATGACGCTGGCGGTGGGTTCGCCCCACTTCACCAGCCAGTTGGGCTGGATGCCGAGGAATAGAATCAGCCCGGCCAGCAGGTAGGCGGGCAGCTTTTCTGAGAAGGTAACCTTGGGAAAGTAGGCGATCGCATTATCCAACTTGCCAAAGCAGGTGCGGTTAAGCAAAATCACGAAGTACACCGCCGTCAGACCGGTGCCGATCACCCCCAGCAGGGTTTGCACCGGGTACACCGCGTAGCTGCCCTGGAACACCAGAAACTCGGTGACAAATCCAATCAAGCCAGGAATGCCTGCGCTAGCCATGCCCCCCAGCACCAGCAGGGCACTGACCATGGGTAGACCCCGCACCGGGTTCATCAGGCCGTTCAGCACCTCCAGATTGCGGGTGCCGACTTTGGCTTCGATGATGCCCACCAGGTGAAACAAAATCGCCAGGATAATGCCGTGGGAGACCATCTGGCTGACGGCCCCGGTCAGGGCCAGGTCGGTCATCGCTGCGCCGCCCAGCAGCACGTAGCCCATGTGACCAATCGAGCTATAGGCCACCATGCGCTTGATGTCTTTTTGGGCGATCGCCGTAATCGCCCCGTACAGAACGCTCACCGCTGCCCACACCGCCAGGTAGGGGGAAAGCTCGGCCCAGGCATCGGGGAACAAGCCCAGACCAAAGCGAAACAGGCCGTAGGTACCCAGCTTGGCCAGCACCCCGCCCAGCATCATCGCCACCGGGGTCGAGGCCGACACGTAGGTATCCGGCAGCCAGGTGTGAAAGGGCACCAGGGGAATTTTGATGCCAAAGGCCACCAGCAGCAGCCCCAGCAGCACCACCTGCCACACCATCGGCAGATCGTGGCCCATAACCGCGTGGTAGGTGAAGTCCTTCGCGCCGCTGAGCCACACGGTACCGAGGAACCCGGCCAGCATCAGTGCCCCCGACAGGGCCGTATAGAGCAAAAATTTCGTTGCCGAGTAGGCCTTTTTCTCGCCGCCCCAGATGGCGATGAGCAGGTATAGGGGCACCAGCTCAATTTCGTAGAGCAGGAAAAACAGCATCAGGTTCTGGGCCACAAAGGCCCCCGCCACCCCGCTGCTCACCAGCAGCAGCAGACTGTAGAACAGCCGGGGCCGCTCGGTTTCAGGGGAACTACTCCAGATGGCGATCCAGGTGATCAGGCTGTTGAGGGCCACCATCAGCAGCGAGAGGCCGTCTAGGCTGAGCTCGTAGTTGAGGCCCAGGGCCGGTAGCCAGGGCAAAAACTCGTGGAACTGAAAGCCGCCAAAGGACAAGTCAAACTGGGTGAACAGCCAGATCGTCCACAGCAGCGGTAGACTGGCCACCACCAGGGCCCCGGTACGGGCCTGCTGACTAGAGAGGCCGGGCCAGCAGCCAATGGCGATCGCGCCGAGGAGAGGAATGAGCAGGAGTGGGGTGAGCATGGTGGGTTGAGAAGGTGGAGAAATTTTGGACTTTGGAGAAAAATTGCTTCAAAATCCCCTCCTGGGAGGGGTAGGGGTGGGTTTGCTCAGACTCTGAGACCCACCCCGCCCTTTGGGCACCCCTCCCAGGAGGGGACAGGTGTCTCTAAAACAGCGCCGACAAGGCATGCCAGTTCATCAAAACGCCCAGTCCAGCAACGCCCAGGGCAATGGTCAGCGCGTAGAACTGCAATTGGCCCGTGTTGCCGTACTTGAGGGTTTCGCCGCCAAAGAGAGAAGCAAGGCCCACGGCGTTGACCAAACCATCGACCACGTAGCGATCGAGCCAGTCGGTCATACGCGACAGCACATCCACGCCGAGGACAAAGGTATTGCGATAGATCTTGGGGGTGTAGAAGTCGTAGGCCAGCAGGTTTTGCAGGGGCTTCTTGACCAGCTTGGCGGGGTTTTCTACCACCCGGTTGACGTAGAGCAGGGTGCCTACGGCGGCGCCCAAAATGCTTGACCAGGTGAGCAGTAGGGCCATGTCTTGGCTGACCTCGGCCCAGGCGGGAATCAGGTTGAGCTGAGCCATCACCAGGGGCAGGTGAAGGGTGAAGGCCCCAACTACCGCCATGGGTAGCACAATCAGCCAGAGAGGCTCGGGGGCTCGGATGGTCATCTGCTGCGTTTTGCCGGCAAAAATAAGGCTAACCATGCGGGTTAGGCTAAAGGCCGCCAGCCAGTTCACTACCAGCACGATCACTACCAGCAGCCCGCGATCGCTATCCCAAAGGCCCGACACCAGGGAGAGCATGGCCCAAAACCCGCCCAGGGGCGGCAGCGCTACCAGGCCCGCAGCGCCAGCGATCATGGCCAGGGCGGTGACGGGGCGACGCCCCCACAGTCCGCCCATTTGGGTTAAATCTTGGGTGGTAACGTTGACAATGATCGAGCCTGCCCCCATCACCAGGGCGGCCATACCGAGGGCGTAGATCAACGCCAGCAGCAGGGCGGCATCGGGCTGATGGGCACCTACGGCGATGAACATCAGCCCCATGTAGGCGCTGCTGAGGTAAGACAGCACCCGCTTGACGTCGATTTGGGCGGCGGAAATCAGGGTGGCGCCGATCGCGGTGACGGTGCCCACGGCGATCGCAAAGGCTGACGCCGTAGAGGAGAGAGCAATCACTGGCTCTAGCTTGACCAGTACCCACACCCCGGTGCTCACCACCACCGCATTTCGCAGAATCGTGCTGGGCAGTGGGCCTTCCATGGCTTCATCCAGCCACAGGTGGAGGGGAAACTGGGCGCACTTGCTCATGGGGCCAGCGATTAGCCCAATGCCAATCAGCGTGATCAATTTGGGATCCACACTTGCCGTTTGGGCCCAGGCGGCTAGCTCCCGAAAGTCCCAGGTGTGGGCCAGGGGATAGATGGCTAATACCCCCATCAGCAGCACCAGGTCGCCCACCCGCTTGGTCAAAAAGGCATCTCGCGCCCCGGTCACTACCAGGGACTGGTTGTACCAAAAGCCCACTAACAGGTAGGTGCCCAGGGTCAAAATTTCTAGCAGCATGTAGGAGAACAGCAGCGAGTTGCACAGCACCAGGGCGCACAACCCCGCCTCGAACAGAGCCATCATGGCGAAAAAGCGACCCCAGCCCCAGTCCATCTCCAGGTACCCAACGGCGTAGATCTGGGCCAGCAGGTTCAGCGTGGTAATCAGCACGCAGGCCCCCAGGGTAATGGCCGATGCTTCTAGGGGGATAATGAGGTTTAAGTCGGCGACCTGTAGCCAGGGGGCAAAAAAGAACTGGGGAGATGACTTCCCCCAAAAGGACAGAAACGCCAGCAGACTATGGGTTAGCGCCAGAGCCGTCGTAATAATATTGATATAGCCCGCTGGCCGGGGACCGGTGCGGGTAATCAAGGCAGGGGACCAGGGAATGGTGAGCAGCGCCCCCAACAGCGGATAGAGGGGAATCAGCCAACTTGTTTGAGCCAGAATCGGGGTCATAGCCGGGCATCCTCGGGCAAAAGGACATCAAAAGCACCGCCTAACCAGGAATAGCGGTCAGCGCCAACCTGCGGTAGACAGTTCATTGATTGATATATATCAATCAATACTTCGAGTAGATAGACTTAAACCTATTTGAGATAGAGTTTAGCCAATACCTGTTCTAAAAAGAAAGGGGTAAATTGTATTTAATCAATTTGTTTTTCGTTTCGGATTGATAAATTTCAATAATAGCCGGGTACTGGCCTGCTGGGTAGTCTTCCCCTTTGCCGCTCTACTCCCTCCATCTTGCCGGTCTTCCCGCCGATTCCGTCTTTTAGGGTGGAAAATATCCTGACGGCGCGATCGCGCCCTGAAGAATAGACTAGCAGCGGTGTAGCCCCCCTGACGCCCCCTCAGTCACCGCAGCGCTTCAGCGTTTTAAACCATCAGGGGAAACTAACGTGGCTGATAATCATTGGTTGACCAGGGCTGAACGGGCTTTGGTTGTGGGGTCTGGGGTTGGTGCCGTGGCGTCGATTGCGGCTCAAAATGTAGCTTTGGCATCGGCACCGCTGACGGTGCTGGCGGCGGTAGGACTGCTTAACCGCAACCGGGTCGAACAACAGCTCGAAGATGCCCAGGAAAAGCTCGCTCGCCAGCATCGTCAAAATTCTCACCGTTTGACCAACCTCAGCAAGCAGGTCACTGCGCTGCCCTCGCCAGAGGCACTGACGAATTTTCAGCGGGCCGTCTTGGATCGCAATAATCATTCCTTCATTCGCTTCTCCAACCAGCTCCAGGCCTTCAAGACCCATGTTGACAAGCGGGTTGATGACCTGAAAACGCCAGACCTGAGCGCAATCCATCGGCAGATTGCCCAGCTTCAGGATCAGTCTGTGTCGGCTCAGACCAGCCTCGAAAACCTCACCACCTACATGCAGCGCCTGGCGACCCTTGCCCGGGTTGAGGCTAATGAGACCAAGCTTTCCCACATCAAGACCAACCTGATGCAGGCTCAGGTCAATTTCGACACCCTGCGGACAGAAACCCGCACCCTGGTCACCCAGCTACAGGATGCCGTCAGCCAGATGGAGCGCCGTTGGCAAGATCTGCCCCAGGGGACATCGCCCGATCGCTTCCGCGACGAACTGGGGGAAGTGGTGAAGGTGATCGCCCAGCTGGTGCCCCAGGCCGAGTTTAGTCAGTTGGTCGACCAGGTCAAAGTCATCACCCGTCAGCAGGGTCAGATGGAGTTGGCGTTGACCCAAATGCCGATGGGTACGGTGAGCGGTACCCCTGCCCCAGGGCCCCGGATTAGCACCGCCGCTTTAGACCGATTGACGACAGAGGTCCAGAAGCTCCAGCAGCAGGTCAACCGGCAAGAAACCGCCGGTCACACCCAGGAGCACGTGCAGCAGGTGGTTTCCCAGTACCTGGGGCAGGTAAAAGCCCAGGTATCACAGCTGGAGGGGGTAACGCGATCGCTCTCAGAGCGACAGCAGCAGCTCACGGACCAGATCGCCACGGTGTCCGCCTCCGCCACCAACCGCAAGGTGCTAACGCAGCTGGCCCAGCGGGTCCAGCACACCGAAGCCGCCCTCAAAACCCTGGGCCAGGGTTCTACCCTATCCACCCAGCCCGACTGGATTCTGGATCTACCGGTGGCCAGTGCGATCGAGCCCCAGACCTCGGCCAGCCGTAAAGCCCTAGAGCAGGCCCTAGAAACAGCCCAGCGGCTGCTGCTGCTGGTGTGGCCCTGGGCGAGCAATGTGACGATTGACGAGGGCCTGTTTGAAAAATTTAGCCAGCTGCTGGAGCGGGGTGGCCAGCTTGAAATTGGCTGGTGCCACCGGGGCGACCAACAGGATGGCCGTCTGACCTGGCGCATTAGCCAGCGCTGGGGCACGGAGACCGCTCAACTTCAACAGCTAAAACTGGCGTTAAACCAGCTGCTGCCCCTGCGGGAAAACTATCCCGATCGCTTCAAGTTTCGCATTATGGGTACCGCCGAGAGCTACCTGGTGTGCGACAGCGGTACCGCCACCGCCCCCACCTACGCGATCGTCAGTCTTCAGGCGCTGTCTACCCAAAGCGCTGCCATCCCTGAACTGGAGGCCAAGTTGCGCACCACCGAACCCGCCGTGGTGCACGCGCTGATGCAGCGTTTCCACGACCCGGTGATTCTGCCTGGGGATGTGACGGCGTTCTTTAATCGGGGCACCACCCGCCACGACCTGCGCGATCAGCCCGGGGCCATTAGCGACTACAGCCAGGTAATTCAGCTTCAGCCCGACCATGCCATCGCCCTCAATAACCGAGGGGTGGCTCAGCTCGAGCTCAACCACCTCGAAGATGCCGAGGCCGACCTGAGCGAAGCCATTGAGCAAAACCCCCGTCTGTTTGCCCCCTACTGCAACCGAGGCTGGCTGCTGCTCGAGCAGCGTCGCTACCCCGCCGCGATCGCTGACTTTACCCAGGCCATTGCCCTCAAGCGTCACCTGCCCATGGCCTATGTGTACCGGGGCAGCGCCCTGCAAAAGATGGGAGATCTCAAGGGAGCGGTGCGCGATTACAGCGACGCCATCGCCTGTGGTGACCCGATCGCTCTGCCCTACTGCTATCGCAGCGCCATCTACCAAAGCCAGGGCGATCGACAGCGGGCGATCGCCGATCTGGAGCGGGCCAGCGCCTACCTAGAGGCCCAGGGCGATCAGCAGGCGCTATCCTCGGTGCAGCGCACCCTGAGCCGGCTGCAAAGTATGGTGGCGTAACGGTACTAGCCTGCCGACCCATCGACAATTTCCCGATCTTCCCCCAGGGGGGGCCTCAAGGTCAGATAGCAGCAAGCTCCCACCAGCGGTAGAGCGACCACCGCCGCCGTTATCCAGGGCTGGGTCAGGCCCCGACCAGCCATGTCATCCCTCAGCAGCACCGGAAACAGCAGCCACAGGGCGCAAAAGTCAAGGGACATCACGTGGATAAAGCGGCTGGTCTGCCACTGGTGCCAAAAATCGGGCCAGTCTCCTTTAAGTAGAGCAAAGATAGCAAGGGCGATCGCGCCCGCCGCCAACAATGCCCCCAGCCAGCGAGACTCCAGCAGGCGCAGCAGCAGTCCCCTGGGCCCCTCCAGGGTGGGATGGGGCTGCCGCAGAGCCAGGTAGGGCAGTAGGGCAAAGGCCCCCACCGCAAAGGATGCCGCCACGAAGGGCCAGGCCCGCTGGGGCTGACCGTGACCATCCCCGAGGGCTACGGCGGCGTAGACCACGGGCCAAATTCCCATGGCATTAAACAGGGCGACAATGGCAGGGTTGATGCCTGCCCAAGCGCCGGTGGAGAGGCGAAGAATGAGATCGGCGGTATCGGGGCGATCGGGGGGTGAAAGTATAAATGCATACAGCACAAACCCAAGCCACAGACCCCAGAAAATAAATCGATTCATGTTCAGCCAAGTGCTAAGTTTCTCACCAAATTATCAAACAAAAGCAAAGAAGGCCGTCAGCCTCAGGAAAAGCAAATAACCTGTATTCAAGCCGCTTAATCCATAGGAGCGGCAATTGTTAACAAATAATGAATCACATTTTGAACCGTAAACTTATGTTCGCAATTGCTTAGTTAAGCAGGTGTTAACTTCACTTATAAAACTCATTTCCAGCGTTATTTTTATACTGTCTTTTCGTTTGCTGCCCCCATTTGGGACACTGCTGTGTCACTTATTCCCCTTCACGGGTCCACTACTACCCCGGCTCATCCCAGTAGCACTATGCACGTTAAGTATTTTCTAGAGCTCTATGAGGCTGGGTACCGCGACTTTGCTGGCATTAATCTGGCTGGTGTCGACTTTAGCCATCACATTCTGGTCGAAGTTGACCTCAGTCGTGCCGACCTCAAGGGGGCTCGCCTCTGCCGCTCGTTTCTAACCCAGGCCAACCTCAACAGTGCCGATCTCCATTGGGCTAACCTGAGCTTTGCCAAAATGAGCGAAACCCATCTGGTTCAGGCCGACCTCACCAAAGCCAACCTGCGCGGCGCATTTTTAGTGCGGGCTGAGCTGCGCAATGCCCAGCTCAGTGGCTGTGACCTGTGCTACGCCAACCTGCGCCAGGCCGATCTGCGAAACGCTAACCTCTGCGGGGCCAACTTAACCGGGGCCAACCTGCGTGGGGCCAACCTAAGCGGGGCCAATCTATCCTGGGCCTATCTCACCGGGGCTCGGCTCAGCGGGGCCGACCTAGACCGCACCCGCATGGATGCGGTCAACCTAGAGGGGGCCTGGCTCAACGGCGTCGACCTCCACGGCATGAACCTGGCCGGGGTCAATCTTAAGGAGGCCAAGCTCAACGGAGCCAACCTCGACCAAGCCGACCTGAGTTCGGCCAACCTGGCTCACACTACTATGCGCGGAGCTAGTCTCATTAATGCCAACCTGCGCGGCTCTGACCTGACTGGAGCGGTGCTGTGGAAGGGTATTCTCGACGGCGTTGACCTGACCCGCGCCGACCTGACTCGCGCCCACCTGGGGGAAGCTTCCCTGAAGGCGGCGGTTGTAGAGGGCACTGAATTTACCGAATCAGTCCTTCCCATGGAGGCTCGCGCTTACCTCTACGAAGCGGTACAGGGGGAAACCCGCTGGACCCACCGGCCTGCCCGCGACACCTTGAACCTGTCGCAATTTGTCGATCGCATTTCCTGATCAGAATGCTACCGGTTGGGCCTGGGCCAGAATCCCCAGGACTTGTGCTAGTGACGGCCGGCTCCGAGCCTGAGGCCGACCACCTGGCTCGCCATCTGGTGGAGGCGCGTCTGGCGGCCTGTGTCAGTGTGTTTCCCATCCGGTCGGTGTATCGTTGGCAGGGGGAAGTGCAGGCCGAGCCCGAGTGGCAGCTAATCGTTAAAACAGACCTAGGCCTGCTTGAGCAGCTTACCCAGGCTATTACCCAGCACCATAGCTACGAGGTGCCCGAAATTATTGCGCTGCCCATAGCTGCGGGCCTGCCCGCCTACCTGGGGTGGCTCCATAACCAGGTCCAGCAACCATAAAAAAGGCTGACCAGCGGCCAGCCTGCATTCAGCTACTCAAGGAGATTTAAAGCGGTCTGAGGCTAGCCTAGCGAGCCAACCTAGCGACGGGGGGCGACGGCCAGGTCAGCCTCGACGTCGCTGCTCTGGGGAGTTAAAACCAGTTCGGTCTCGGTGGCCAGGGTCAGGTCAGCCTCGGCTGCGAGGGCGGCGGCATTGGCCGCATCGACCTGGGCCAGCTGCCGCTGCCGAACTAGTACTGTACCCCCGGCCAGCAGAGCTGCGATCGCACCCAGACCACCCAAGGCTATGCCCAGGGCACTGCGATCGGGAGAAGACACCATCAGCCCCCCATCGCCAGACTGCCCAGAGGTCGTCACCTTGGGCGTATCGAGACTAGAGAAGGGGCAACCAGCAGCCTGGCTGGGCAGAGGTAGAGCCAGTAGACCAGCCGCTGTCAGGGCCAACAACAGTCCAGAGGAGGAAAGAAGTTTCATGGCTAATTCATGGCTAAATTGAGAGAGCATCGCAACGTAGCCCTATTGTCACGGCAGTCCCCTGATCTAACAGCTTCAGGGACTACAAAATTTGAGAAAGCTTGGGGAGGTTAGGGAATGGGCAAGAAAAAAGTTGTTAGCTTTCCTCCCCACCACGGCCCTACCCCACGGCCCTATCCCCTCATTCCACCGTCGCTGTCTTGACCAGCTCCTCCTCTAGGGCCAGCAGCTTTTCGACGCGGGCCTCGGTGGGCGGATGGGTGGCAAACAGCCCGGCTATGCCTGAGCGGGAGAAGGCGTTAATGATCAGCAGGGGCTCAAAGGCTGGGTTCCCCTGGATGGGGGTTTGGCGGGCGCTAGACTCCAGCTTTTGCATGGCGTTGGCAAGGGCACGGGGGTTTTGGGTCAGTTTGCCGGATCCGGCATCGGCCTCGAATTCGCGGGTGCGGGAAATGGTCTGGAGGCTGAACCGCAGTCCCAACGACACAACGGGGAAGTACCGCCGGACTCAATTACGGACCAGAAGCAACATCGCCTAGGCCAGATATACCCCTGGAATTGGCATCCTACCCACCAATCATAAGCAGGGGCTAAGGACGCTCAATCCTTAGCCTTAAAGATTCTCAACGCCTCTGCCAAGTCAGAGATTCCTGGCTTTTGGGTCCTACACCTAAAGAAAACCTTTGGGTGAATGGCCATTTTGAAAAAGTTGTTTAGGCTGTTGACAGTTTTGGTGACCTTGGCATCTCACCTAGGCATCTCAATCAATGTCCCATTCATCCATTCCCCCCATCGTTCCTCGTAAAATCCTGTTTCTGACTGTAGACCGACCCGTTACCGAGAAATTGATATGGCACAGAGTTTTGGTGTAATTGGCCTCGCCGTTATGGGCGAGAACCTAGCGCTTAACGTTGAGAGCAAAGGCTTTCCGGTGTCGGTGTACAACCGCACTGGGGCGGTGACCGAGCGCTTCATGGAAAAGCGAGCTCAGGGCAAGAACGTAGTGGCAACCTACAGCCTTGAAGAATTTGTTCAATCCCTGGAGCGGCCCCGGCGCATTTTGGTCATGGTGAAGGCCGGGGCACCGGTGGATGCGGTGATTGACCAGCTGCGTCCGCTGCTCGATGACGACGACATGATTATCGATGGCGGCAACTCCCTCTACGAAGACACCGAGCGCCGCACCAAAGACCTCGAATCCACTGGTCTGCGGTTTATTGGCATGGGCGTCAGCGGCGGTGAGGAAGGGGCGCTGCTTGGCCCCAGCCTAATGCCCGGCGGCACCCGCGCCGCCTACGACTCGATCGAGCCCATCGTCAAAAAAATTGCCGCCCAGGTGGATGACGGCCCCTGCGTTACCTACATTGGCCCTCGCGGTGCCGGTCACTACGTCAAAATGGTGCACAACGGCATCGAGTACGGCGATATGCAGCTGATTGCCGAAGCCTACGACCTGATGAAAAATGTGCTGGGCCTCGACCACAACCAGCTCTTTGAGGTGTTTGCCGAATGGAATCTCACCGATGAGCTGGATTCCTTTCTGATTGAAATTACCGCCGATATCTTCACTAACATTGACCCCGACACCAATAAGCCCCTGGTCGAGCTGATTATGGACGCGGCGGGTCAGAAGGGCACCGGTCGCTGGACGGTGATGAGTGCCCTGGAGCTGGGGGTGGCCATTCCCACGATTACGGCGGCGGTCAACGCGCGGATTATGTCGTCTATCAAAGAAGAGCGAGTAGCGGCTTCTAAGGAGCTGAGCGGCCCCACCGTTAGTTTTGATGGCGATACCAAAGCCATGGTCAACAAAATCCGCGACGCGCTGTACTGCTCAAAGATTTGCTCCTACGCCCAGGGCATGGCGCTGATTGGCACTGCCTCTAAGCACTACGAGTACGACGTGAACCTGGGCGAAACCGCCCGCATTTGGAAAGGAGGGTGCATTATTCGGGCGCGCTTCTTAAACAAAATTAAGCACGCCTACGATGAAAACCCCAGCCTGCCCAACCTGCTGCTGGCTCCCGAGTTTAAGCAGACGATTCTCGATCGCCAGTCTGCCTGGCGAGAAGTGGTAGCAATGGCGGCAACGTTTGGCATTCCGGTACCGGCATTTAGTGCGTCGCTGGATTACTTTGACAGCTACCGTCGCGATCGCCTGCCCCAGAACCTGACCCAGGCTCAGCGCGACTACTTTGGTGCCCACACCTACGTGCGGGTCGATAAGGAAGGGACGTTCCACACCGAGTGGACGAAGGCTCCTGCCCGCGTGTAGGCGTTTCACAGGAAGGAAAAACCCGCCAATCCAAACCGAATTGGCGGGTTTTTTCATGTGGGATTGTGTTTTCAAGCGGTCCTGGGCCTGGATATGGTCGCAAAGTCGCTTTTTTAACGCTTTCACCTGCTTTTCGAAGAAGTCGATATGGGCTTCGATATCGGGGATGAGCACAATGGCGTAGCCGTCTTTAAAGTCGGTGGCAGTGGACATAGGGGCAGACTCTCCTTTCAGACGCCCGCTCGGTGGGGCTTATGCCGAATCAACAGCTTCTCTAGCTCGATCGCCCCAAACACGATGCCGCTCAAGGCCACGCTAAGGGCCAGATCGATCGCCGATAGGGCGGTGGTTTGGAACACGGTTTGCAGAAATGGGATATAGACCACCGCCATTTGCAAGCCAAAGGTCAGCACCACGGCTCCCAACAGGGGGCGGTTGGACAGCAGGCCAATGCGAAAGAGAGAATCGCGATCGGAGCGCATGGCCTCCGCCATGCCCATGCGAGATAGGGCCAGGGTGGTGAACACCATCGTCTGCCAAGCGGCTTGCTCCGTAGACCAGTAGCTATAGGCGATCGCCAACAACACCAACCCCAGCAACAGCCCAATCCAGGCAATGCCGCGCCCGACACCCCGATCAAAAATGCTCTCATCCGGGTGCCGGGGCGGGCGGCGCATGACTTTTCGCTCTGCGGGTTCCACGCTCAGGGCCAGGGCCAGGAGTCCATCGGCCAACAGATTGATCCACAAAATTTGCAGCGGAATCAGGGGCAGCGGTAGCCCCAAAAAGGGCGCTAGCAGAATTACCCAGAGTTCACCGGCATTGCCCGTTAGGGTGTATTTGATAAACTTGCGAATATTGTCATAGATGACGCGACCTTCTTTAGTCGCTGCGACAATGGTGGCAAAGTTATCGTCGAGCAGCATCATATCGGCGGCCTCTTTGGCCACGTCGGTGCCAGTAATGCCCATGGCGATGCCAATATCCGCCTGCTTTAGGGCCGGGGCGTCGTTGACCCCATCCCCGGTCATGGCCACAATATGGCCCCGCTGTTGCAGGGCTTTGACAATGTCCAATTTAGTCTGGGGCGAAACGCGAGCGTAGACCGAGATTTCTTCCACCCGATCGCCCAAGGCTGCCTCAGACATTTCCGACAGCGCTTTACCCGTCAGGATGGGGTCGTTGGGGACAATGCCCAGTTCCCGCGCGATCGCCTGGGCCGTGAGGGGATGGTCCCCCGTGATCATCACCGGACGAATGCCCGCGTCCTGACACATCAGCACCGCTTCTTTCACCTCGGCCCGCACCGGGTCAATCATCCCTACCATACCGATGAAGATCAGATTTTGTTCGAGCGCTTCTCCATCGGGATCAGGGGCGGGATCAGGGGGTGACGTAGCCAGGGGGCGAAAGGCAATACCTAACACGCGCAGGCCATTGCTGGCCAACTGGTCATTGTCTTCGATGATTTTTTGTCGCCAGTGGGCATCCATCGGGACGACTCGTTCATGCACCCAAATCTGCGTGGAGACCTCCAGCAAACTGTCTACACTGCCTTTGGTAAAAGCAATATTCGCGTCCTGATCGGACGGCGAGCACTCCGCCATCACCTGTTTCAGCGGCACTGACAAGGAAGCGGTGGCAGCTGAGAGCCTATGCACCGTGGTCATCCGCTTGCGCACGGCGTCAAAGGGTTTCTCCGCCACCCGGGGCAGGGATTTCTCTAAGGTCTCCTTCCATAGCCCCAGCCGGGCCGCCGCCATCACCAAGGCCCCTTCCGTTGGGTCGCCCACGATGTGAAACTGATGGGGCCGATCCGCATCGACTTCTAAGATCGCGTCATTACAGAGGGCGGCCCCCGTCAGCAGCCAGACCAGTTCAGGCTGGGCCTGGAGTTGGCCTGCCAAATCGTCATAGGTGTCGTCAGGGCGAGACTGTGGTGAGGTTAAATCCAGCCGATGCCCTTCCACCGCCAGCAACGTCGCCGTCATCCGGTTCTCGGTCAGGGTGCCGGTTTTGTCGGAGCAGATCACCGTCACCGAGCCCAGGGTTTCCACCGCCGGCAGTTTGCGAATCAGGGCGTGCTGCTTCAGCATCCGCTGGGCCCCTAGCGCGAGGGAAATGGTGACCACGGCGGGCAAGCCCTCGGGCACGGCGGCCACGGCCAAACTCACGGCGGTGAGGAACATGAACGCCAGGTCTTCCCCCCGCAGCAGCCCCAGCCCGAAGATGATGGCGACCAGAACCAGGGTGATGATGGCCAGCTTGAACCCGAGCTGGTCGAGCCGCTGCTGGAGCGGGGTCGGCTTCGGCTGGACGGTTTGAATGGCGGTGGCAATGTGACCCAGCTCCGTATGGTTGCCCGTTGCGGTGACAACGGCCAGCCCCCGCCCGTAGGTAATCGTGGTGCCCATGTAGGCCATGGTGTGACGATCGCCCAAGGGCGGATCGGCCTGGGCTCCCTTCGAACCGTCGACAGCCTCCAGTCGTTCCGCTGTCTTGTTCGTAGGTTCCGATTCCCCCGTTAGCGAGGCTTCCTGGATTCGCAGGTTAGAGGTCTCCAGCAGCCGGTAGTCGGCGGAGACCAGGTTGCCGGTTTCGAGCAGCACGATGTCACCGGGCACCAGTTGCCGAGCCGAGATCTCCTGCACGCGATCGTCACGGCGCACCTTCACGGTGGACACTGCCATTTTTTTCAGGGCGGCGATCGCCTTCCCGGCCTGGTACTCCTGGCGCACGCCCAAAACTGCGTTAAAGGCCACAATGGCAAAGATCGCCCCGGCATTGATGTAGTCGCGCAACGCCAGGGAAATCAAGGCCGCCACGATCAACACCACCACCATGACGGCGGTTAACTGCTTCCACAGAATCTTCCAGAGGCTTTCCCCCGGCTGCTCGGTTAGCTCATTGAAGCCATATTTTTTCAGCCGGAGCGCTACTTCTGCTTGGCTGAGACCGCGATCGGCATCGGTACCAAGTTGCTGTAAGACCTCGGCTGAGTCCAGCTGATGCCAGGCACCCATAGGTCAGATCTCAACCCAAATGCTGCCGTCTTCCAGGCGGGTGGGGAACACCGGCAGCGCCTTTTCCTTAGAAACCATGGCCATTACTCGCCCTACTCCCGGTGGCCAGGGGGTCCAGTCTTTGACAGTCCCGCTGGCCAGGTCAAAGGCGCTGTGGTGCCAGGGGCACACGATCGCATTATCTTTGATCTTGCCTCCCTTCAACGGCAGCTTCATGTGAGGGCAGGCATTCTCTAGGGCGTAGAGCTGCCCTTCGTGGTGTACCAGCAAGATCGTGCGGCCATCGACCTTCACCACCTGCTGGGCACCTTCAGGCAGTTCATCTTGAGCCAGCGCTTTAACCCAGTTCATACCAATCTCCAGTTTTGACGATGACTTGATAGGCTTGTTACCGGACTAGACCCAAATCCAACAGCTCTTTGGCAGAGGCCAGCACGTCGATACCGACAAAGAAAATCTGGCCTTCAGGATTTAGCAAAAACCGCCACGCCAGGTTGATGCCAACCCGGTTGCCAAACCAGGGCGTTTGGACTTTTCCAGTCACTTTAATCTGGGTAAAGCCTCCGTCTGCGGGTTCAGAAATCCCCTGCTCCGGCAGTAGCTTGAGGCCATAGCATTCGTTGCGCATGTAGGTGAGAATGTTTTCCCGGCCCACAACTGGTTCCTGGAAGGGGGGTTTTAGGGCACCGTCTTCGGCAAATAAAGCCACTGCTGCCTTAAAGTCAAAGGCATTCATATTGTCCACATAGCTGAGGACGGTTTGATTGTCGATGCCCCGAATACTAACGTGAGTGCGCGGGACAGCCTCTTTGGGAGGAACCACCGGATCTTTAACCGTGGGCATTCCCCCCGTTGAGGCATAGCCCATGTTGACGACTAGATCCTGGAGAACGGTGAGCTGCTGCCCCCCTTCGATGCGGCGGAGCGCCTCAAGCGCCTCGGAGGCCTGGGGCGATAGTTTATAGCCCTCTGGAATGGGAGCCACGATGCCCTGCTGCATCCATTCGCTGAGCTGATACCAGAATCCCAGTTTGACGTTTGTGCCGAAGGCGGCATAGGTGTGGCAAATGGGCGTATCGGCCCGGTTGACCAGGTCGCACATCACCTGGGTTTGCTCTAGGGCTGGCATCTGCTTGATTTGGGTCAGAATATTGTCTGCGAACATCATGTTGACGACCTCCATGGCCGCCGGGGTGATGGTAATGCCCATTTCGGTGTAGGCAAACCAAAGTAAGGCGAGCTGGTCTTCAGCGCTGAGTTGGTTACAGGCTTGTACGACCCGTGGAACCGCATCAGCGACTTGGGTATCAGGAAAGATGGAGCGGGCTGAATCTAGCGTAAATGTCATGGTCAAAGCCTCCTTAAAGACTTGAACGACAATTTGAAATAACTGGATGTGGGCGCGATCGCGGGTGAATCCAGCTATTTCCCTCGGGGGAATGCCCTGGGTAGACGTAGCGTTACTTCACCCTTTACCATAGCGGTGAAAGGCCTTTGCCTGAGCTGTCTAGTTTTAACAACGATTTTGACAACCGCTGGTTTGATTTCTGGTTTGAATTGTTTACTTACGATATGAACCGTAAGCAAAACGTAACCGTCCCCTGAGCGGAGTCGTTGGCGGAGCCGCCCCAGAGGGGCTAGGGGACACCTCGTGTAGGTTTTGGCTTCGACTTCGCTCAGCCAGCATAGTTGTAGGGACGCTTACAGCAAAACGATGATGGTGGAGTTTTAGTCGAGGAGGTTGTTGATGATTTGTTAACAGTAATTGATCCAGAATCCTAAGGCCTAAGATTAAAGTGTCTAGATTAGAGATTCATAAAAAAGGAGATAAATATATGAAATTCTTTACGCTGCTTGCCCTGTTTATTGCGATCGTAGCCGGTGTCTTTGCTCTACAAAACTCGACCCCTGTATTTGTACAGTTTATGGGTTGGCAGACTCAGGCGTCTATGGCACTGATCCTATTGATTACATTTTCCTTGGGAGTGCTGTTTGGCATCCTGATTTCGCTCCCAGCGATGATTCGGCGCATGGGGAAAATTTCTCACTTTAGGTCCCAGGTTGATCAGCTGGCCTACGATCTTGACGTAGCTAATCGCCAACTGTCTGAGGTCAGCATCCCGCCAACTGACCAGCATTCTGAGCAACTGCCCCATGCCATAGAGCATCACACAACAGCCTAAGACTAAAGCTGGAGGTATCTTGGAAATCGTAGGGCAACATAGCGCTACGGTAACCGCCTTTGAAGGAAGCACCTATCGAATTAAAAGTCGCCCTAATCAGAGGTTGCGGATTTCAGCCCAGTGACGAGGAGACCTGCTGCCGATCCTGTAAGGATGGACTAGCGGCCAAAACAGTGCCTTGCCAATCGTATCGAGCGATCTCCCGATCATCTGGCTTGGCGATCGCGGTCAGGGTTTGAGCGGCGCTATCTCGGGTCAGCGTGTAAAGGGTGCCGTCTGCGATATCGAGTTCAGGACTAGGCTGAGTAGTGGGGTTTCGCGCCTGGGCTAACTCGATGGTTATTTATTTGGACTACGCTTAAACAGGTGGATGGCTAGGTATAGTCAGTTTATTCACAGCGAATTACTGTAGGGCCATGAGTACAGATATTCCTCCCACCCCGAACAATCGCAGTGAGCTGGTGGAGTTTATTCTGTTGGCCCGCGATCGCGGCGCGACCGACGACTTTATCAGCAAACTACTGCGCGACTACGGCTGGCCCTCGCGGGAGGTCGAACGCGCCTTTTTTGAAGTGTACGAGGGCCTGACGGGGCGCCCCCTGCCCACACCGCGTGGCGGTTCGGGCGAGCTGGCGCGGGATGCCTTCTTTTACCTGCTGGCCTTTGTCACCCTGGGCATTTGGATTCAGGCCCTGGGAGAGATGGCGTTTATCTTTATCGACCATCTCATTCCCGACAGCCTAAATGCCTACTACGGCGACCCATCGTGGCAGGTGGCCTTTGCCCTGGCCCGGCTGCTGGTGGCCTACCCGGTGTACCTGGGCCTGATGCGGCAGATTAACTGCGACCTGGCCGCCCACCGCGAAAAGCATTTTTCGGGGGTGCGCAAGTGGCTGACCTACCTGACCCTGCTGGTGGCGGCGCTGATCGCCATCAGCGCGGTGATCGCCTTTTTAACCTCGTTTTTGCGGGGCGAACTGACGCCACGCTTTTTGCTCAAGGTATTGGTGGTGCTGGTACTGGACGGCGGCGTGCTGTGGTACTACTTCGACTGGATTCGGCGCAAGCCTGCCCCTAAGGGTTTAAATTTGGCCCATGAGTAGCAAAATGTTGAGTCAGAAATCCTTTGATCGGGCCTTTGGGGCGGTGGCCACGGTGGCGGTGGTAGCAGCGATCGCAGCAGGCTTTTGGGTGCTGGGTACCCCCGGTCGCCAGCGGGAGATCGCCGCCGATCGCCAGCGACTGCAGGATATGAGCGCGATCGCCCAGCAAATTTACAATCAATACACCACTGAGGGGGAGAACTACCGGCTGCCTGAGGCCCTTGGCGCAACAGAGGTGCGCAATGACCCGCTGACCAATCAGCCCTACGAGTACCGGCGACTGGGCGATCGCACCTACGAACTGTGCGCCACCTTCGATACCGACAGCAGCACCCATCGATTGACCAATCAGCCGTCAACCCCCGACGCCGAGCGGTGGCAGCATCCCGCCGGGCCGCACTGCATTGAGTTTGACGTGACAGACTATCCGACGCTGCCGTAACTGGGCTGGGCCGGGGTGCACGTTAGACCGAGGGCCAGTGATACCCAATCTTGTTTGCCTACCCCCGATGGGTAGGGCGAATGCCGTTCGCCCCTACTGTTACCTGCCCAGCTCAACCACCTGCTTCTCTGGCACGACCGCCTTGGGATCGGGCAGGGTATCGGGGTCGCCCACGTAAATGCCCAAGGAGCGCGCCACCTTGACCATGGTGCTGTCGGCCTCGACGGGGCTGGGGCAGACGCCACGCTGGTGGCAGTCGCGCACCGTAGCAATCACCTCGTCTAAATCCTTCGATCGCACCCGGCCCGACTCCCAGACCACCATGCGGTTGTAGCGCCCTTCAGCGATCAGGTCGACTGCCTTGCGGCCAAAGGCCGAGGCCAGCAACCGATCGGATGCGGTGGGGATACCGCTGCGCTGGATATGGCCCAGCACCATGGCGCGGGTTTCGACCCGATCCATATCGCAGTAGGCGACATCGTCGGTTTGGCAGAGGGTGTGGCTGCGATCGGCGATGGTTGTGGACAGGTATTCACCGACTAAATGAATCGGCTTGCCATCTTCGCCGTGGACGCCTTCGGCTACCACCACCAGGGCAAATTTGCGCCCCCGCTGCCGCAGTTCGGCAATGTGCTGACAGATTTGCGTCACCACCAGGGGGGTGAGTTTGGGCACCAGTTCGGGGATTAGAATGATATCGGCACCGCCGGCGATACCGCCGTGGAGGGCGAGATGTCCGGCATCGCGGCCCATGACCTCGACCACCATGACGCGATCGTGGCTGGCGGCGGTAAAGGTGAGGTCGTAGAGGGCGCTGTTGACGGTCTGCACCGCTGTATTAAAGCCGATGGATTTTTCGGTGAAGGGCACATCGTTGTCGATGGTCTTGGGAATGCCGATCAGATTCCAGCCGCCGCGCTGGGCCAGGTCGTAGATGATGTCGAGGCTGCCGTCGCCACCGATGGCAATCAGCGCATCCAGGTTGAGTTGTTTGTACCCTGCCAGAATTTTAGCGATCTTGTCGGGATCTTCAGGGTGCCCCTTATTTAGGGAGCCGAGGATGGTGCCGCTGAGAAATTGCAGGACGTCTAGCCCCTGCAAAATGCCGGGAATGTCGTAGCCATGGTCGGCGAGCCGCAGGTGATCGGGGTCGTATTTACCATCCACCACCTGCATAAACCCGTCGGTGCTGTAGGGAATGCCAATGACATCCCAGCCGCGTCGATTCGCGCACTTCACCACCGCGCGAATGACGGCGTTGAGGCCAGGGCAGTCGCCACCGCTGGTGAGAATGCCAATTCGTTGAGTTGTATCCATAGAGACTCTCCGGAGCAGAAGTAGCGCTGGCTAGATAGCTCAAGGCACGATGATTCACCCCAGGCCAGGCGGGGCACGCTAATTAATACCCACCCATGGACTAACCCAAACTAGCTAGCGTTTGTGCAGCGTCTCTAGGGGGAAGCGCTGTACTCCTATCCTCAAGCCCAATGCTGTCGGTGCATCAGCCATTCAAAGATTCTTTACCAGTCTTATCAAGAGCTGTAATATTCAGGATTTTGACGCTCGTCGAAGCTGGGGCTTCTGAATCTGGCCTAACCGGGCAAGATCAGCCAGTGTTACAAAAATCTGCCAAAATGTTTCTAAATATAAATTTTCTATGAAAAAAACTATTTCTCAAGAGTCTACTTTTGTAGGCTGGTGTCCATATACCTGTTGCCGATTGATACGGTTCTCGCAAACAGAGCGCACACCTTTTTAATTTTTTTTAAGATAGCGCTCCATCATCTCTGGATACTTCCAGAAATGTAGGGGTATCTGGGTAGTTGATCTTCGGTAACTATGACTCTTGCACAGCCAGCGGCGGACCAGTGGGAAGATGACTGGTCTCAGGTGGATCAAGACCGGCTGCAGAGGCTGATACTAAATTCGGTCAATCAGTCTGTGATTGCGACTGATTTAGGCGGGCGAGTGCGCTTTTGGAATCGGGGTGCAGAAACGCTCTACGGATGGTCTCGCGATGAAGTTTTAGGGCGTCACATCTTAGACATTACTCCGGCAGCCGGACTGGCAGAACAGGCCGCCGAGATCATGTCCGAGTTGCGCCTGGGACGAACCTGGTCAGGAGAATTCTGCGTCCGCGATCGCCAGGGTCGTGAATTTACGGTGTTGGTTAACAATGCGCCCATCCACAACCAATCCGGGAACCTAATCGGCATGATCGCTATATCGACCGACTCTAAAGCGTATCGGGCTGCCCAGGCGCAGCTAGAGCACCAAACCCAAAAAGACCAAGCTATGGCTCGTGTGGTCGATGCCATTCACCAGTCTTTAGATCTCGACACAATTTTTTCGGTTTCGGCGGCCCATATTGCCGAATTGCTCCAGGCCCAGGTCAGCATTGTGCAGTATCTGCCAGAGCGTCAGTGCTGGGTACACCGCATTGTGTTTAACGCCCATCACGAACCGGTAACTAAAGTCAATGATGCCATTCCCGATGCCGATAACCCCTTTGCGGAGCGGCTAAAACGGTTGGAAGTAGTGCAGATCAACGATACCCGTTCCATTACCGATCCGGTTAATGACAAGCTGGCTGAATCCGATCCCGGGGCTTGGTTGCTAACCCCAATCAGCATTGCCGGGCAGGTGTGGGGGAGTCTGACGCTGGCGCGGCTGCACCAATATACCGACTGGCAAGCAGAAGACATTGCCCTTGCCCAACGGGTCGCAGCACAGCTAGCGATCGCCATTGACCAAGCCGAGACCTATGCCCAGCTACAGCAGGAACTGGCTCAGCGTCGGGCCAACGAAGATCGGCTGCGCCAGTTTGAGCGCATCGTGTCAGCCACCCTTGACGGCGTTGCTCTCTTAGATAGCCACTATATCTATCGGGTGGTGAATCAGGTCTATCTCGACTGGAGCCAAAAATCGCGGGCCGAGATTGTTGGGCACTCGGTGGCTGATTTAATGGGGGCTGAGATATTCCAATCCTTAATCAAGCCTCAGCTCGATCGCTGTTTGCAGGGAGACGTGATTCGCTACAGCGATTGGTTTGCCTTCGATACGGGCAAACGCTACGTCACCATCACCTATTCACCCTACTGCGACATCGATGGCAACATTAGCGGCGTGGTGGTGACTAGCCGCGATACCACCGATCTAAAGCTGGCCCAAGACACCCTCCATCGCCAGGCTGAGCAAGAGCGTGCCATCAACGATATCAACCGACTGATGCGCCAGTCTTTAGATTTAGATGAGATTTTTCCGCTGGCGGTGGAGGCGATTGGCCCGCTGCTAGCGGCCGATCACAGTGCCGTTGTCAAATTTGTGGAGGCTGACCAGAGCTGGCACCACATTGCCGAGTATCGCCAGCATCCAGACTTGCCCTCCTGTCTAGGCTTACAACTGCCAGATGCTGAAAACCCGGTTGCCGCCGACCTAAAACAGGGCAAGGTGATCTGCATCGATGACTGCACCGCGCTAACCGATCAGCTGCACCGGCAATTGGCCAAGGTGTTTCCAGGGGCTTGGTTAATAGTGCCGTTGAAGATTAACCAACGCACTTGGGGTAGCTTAACCCTGAGAAAGATTCAGCCCCATTGGCCAACCGAAGCCGTTGGCCTCGCCGTTCGCATTGCCGACCAGCTGGCCGTGAGCATTCACCAGGCCGAGCTGTATCAATCGGCCCAAGCAGAGCTACAAAAACGACAACAAACTGAACAAGCCCTAAAAGAACAGGAATCCTTTTTTCGATCGCTGTACGAACAAGCCACCCTGGGCATTGCCTTTTGCCAGTCTGAGGGGCAAATTTTGCAGGTCAATGCCAAATACTGCGCCATCACCAGCTACAGCGAGGGCGAACTCACCTCCATGACCTTAAACCAGCTGACTCACCCCGACGATCGAGCGCTCAATCGAGATGTTTTTCAGCAGTTGATCCAGGCCCAGCGATCAGATATTAGCCTTGATCAGCGCTATCTACGCCGGGACGGCTCAATTATCTGGGTGCACCTAACCGCCTCGGTCATTTATGACGAACAGGGCCAGTTTAAGGTGCTGGCGGCGATTATTCGTGACATTAGCGATCGCAAGCAGCTAGAGGTCGATCGCCAGCAGGCCACTGCTCAACTGCGCCATAACGCGCTCCACGACACCCTCACTCAGCTGCCTAACCGCAACCTGCTCATCACCCAGATTGAGCGGGCCCTAGAGGGCATGCAGCGCCCGCCTCATCAGCCGTTTGCGGTGATGTTTTTAGACATCGACCGCTTCAAGTTGGTCAACGACAGCTTGGGTCACCTGGCGGGAGACCAATTGCTCATTACCATTGCTCAAACGCTGACTCAGCTGGTGCGCCCAGGTGATTTAGTCGCCCGATTTGGGGGTGACGAATTTGTCATTCTGCTAGAGACCGTCGAGGGCATTAACGATGTGTTGACGGTGACCAATCGTGTTCTCGATCGGCTGCGGCAGCCGTTTCTACTAGAGCAGCGAGAGGTATTTGCCACCCCGAGCATCGGTATTGTGCTGGGTTCTTTGGCCTACCAAAATGCCACCGAGCTGCTGCGCGATGCTGACATTGCCATGTATCGCGCTAAGGCCAACGGCAAAAATAGCTATGCCCTGTTTGACCCCACCCTTCACAATCAGGTCATACAGCGTTTGCAGCTAGAGCACGATCTGCGGCGGGCGATCGACAGGCAACAGTTAGAGCTATTTTATCAGCCCATTGTCAACCTCAGGGATGGGTCAATTTTTTGTCTGGAGGCCCTGCTGCGTTGGCACCACCCTGAGCAGGGGCTGATTGCTCCTGGCAGTTTTATCCCCATTGCCGAAGAAACGGGGCTGATTGTCGCCCTCGATCGCTGGGCGTTGCACACAGCTTGTAGGCAGCTCAAGCAGTGGCAGACCCACTATGCCCAGGCCCAGCATCTGAAGGTAAGCGTTAATCTGTCAGCGCAGGATTTGTATTCACCTAACCTAGTAGGGGAGATCAGCGCCGCTCTAGGCGAGTCGGAGCTAGAAGGGCAATATCTTGTGCTAGAGCTGACCGAAAGTCTGTTGATTAGCGATACGTCATCAATAGTGCAACTGATTGCCCAACTGCAAGATCTCTCGGTCAAGCTGGCCGTAGACGACTTTGGCACAGGTTATTCGTCGCTCAGCTATCTGCATCGCTTCCCCTTCAGTGCCCTTAAGATCGACCAATCGTTTACCTCTAATATGCGAGCCGGGGTGGTTAATCGAGAAATTGTCGAAACCATTGTGACGTTGAGCGATCGCCTGGGTATGGTCGCGATTGCCGAAGGGGGCGAAGACATCGAACAAATCGAGCACTTACAGCATGTTGGCTGTGAATATAGCCAGGGCTACTATTTTTGTAAACCGCAGCCCGTCGGAGCGCTAGAGCCCTATCTACAAATGGCCTATCCCTTTGCAGATAAGCTAATCACTCCCCACAGATGCGCCTTCACCCAACGCTTCCGAGCATGATCGGCGGCTCACGGAAATAGGCCCCAGGACCCAGAAGCGCCGCTACCGAGACTGCTATGCAATCTTACTTGTTCTACAAATGTCGAAAATCCTGACGCGGTGACAGGCCCGTGGCATGATTTAAGGCGTCCGTCTTGCCTGGGGAATTTAGATCCTATGTCGTTGCCCTTTGATGCAGCCCCGAGTCAGGCGCGAATTGAGCGGTTTTGGCAGCTCTCGGCCACCTTTGGCATGGAGCGCAACGCCTACCACAACTATCTCAATGAGCTGGTCAGCGATCGCTATGCCCTGATCAAAGGCCTGCAACTGCTGCGCGACGAACTCCAGTTTGCCGGAGCCAGCCCCACAGATATCCAGGCCTGCGGAGCCGACATGAGCCTGCCCAGCGCGGTGACCACCCTGGCCTATACCAACTGCGGCGATCGCATTCACCAGGGCGAGGCCACCAAGCGCTACCGCGACGTGGTAGCGTCCCGATTCGCAACGCTTTCAGAGATTGGCGAACTCAAGCTGGAGGCATTTTTCCCCGCCGGGGGCGGCACCGACAACGGGGCGACCCTGGCCCATGTCACCGTGGCCCACGAGCTGGATGAGAAGCTGAAGCGACGGGTCTACGAGGGCAATCCCCAATCGATCTCCCTGGTGGCGATCGACCTCAAAACCCACGTGGGCCGCATTCAAGAAGACGGCAAACAGGTCTACGGTAAAACCCGCGAGTCGCCCTGGCGCGAACCTCGGGCGGCCTGCGGTGCGATCGTCGGGGCACTGAGCCACTTTCAGCCCGAAAATTTGATCCATCGCCGCATTCGCAGCGACCTGGGCGAACGCAACTTTCAGTTTCTATCGAGCCAGCAGATTTTGACCGATGAGGGGGTCGATATCACCATGGCCGTAGCGGCGGCGATCGTGGCGATTCGCGGCATTCGCAACACGGCCCTGGCCCTGGCCCAGGAGATGGATGAGCGCGGCCTGGGCCACCTCACCGCCAGCACCACGGTGAATCGCCCCTCCCGAGACGACCTGGTAATCTACTTGGCCAGGGCCACGGTGTTCAACGGCATGGTACGCATTCAAGGCCTGGGTACCGAGGCCAAGCACTACAGCGGCAAGTTGGTGGGGTACGCAGGCGAAAAACGGCTGCAACTGCGCTACGCCGACTGGGATAGTGAGAATGTGCCGATCGAGGAAATTCCCTACAAGGTGCGGCTGTCGGGATTATAACCGCCGAGGTGGTCTAGGCGTTTCTCGAAGGCAAGCCTTTGCTTGAGAATGGGGCTACTGGCTTGGGGGTGTGGTGAGGGATGACTCAGCGACGTCAATGGCTAAAATTTTTGGCCCGTCTGCGCCGTCAGAAGCGTAAGTTTTGGCTGAGCAACAGTGGCGACTGGCAGTGGCTAACCACCAAACCGGCGACAGTGGCTAGCCTAAACCGATTGCTGTGGCGGGAGTCAGTGCCATCGCTCAGCTTTTTTGTGATGTTGACCCTGTCGGGGGTGATCTCGACTCTGGGCCTGCTGGCGGGCAGCACCGCAACGGTGATTGGAGCGATGATTATTGCCCCGCTGATGGGGCCGATTATTGCTATTGCCTACGCGATCGCCATTTCTAACCGCCGGTTAATGAAGCGGGCTGGGCTGACGCTGCTCTCGGGCACCCTGGTGACCGTGTTTAGCGCAGCGTTGATTACCCAGATGATTGGGCTGAGGACGCTGACCGACGAAATTTTGCTGCGTACCGAGCCCAACCTGCTAGATCTGATGGTGGCCATGGCCGCAGGGGCGGCGGGAGCCTTTTCAAAATCGCGCAAACATATTGCCGATGCGTTTCCGGGGGTGGCGATCGCGGTGGCCTTGGTACCGCCCTTGAGCACCATTGGCATCGGGCTGGCCCTACTTAACCTATCGGTTTTTTGGGGTGCCAGCCTGCTGTTTATCACCAACCTGATCGGCATTGTCTTCAGCGGCATTCTAATTTTTTTGTGGCAGCGCTATGGCACCCTTGAGCGGGCGCGGAGCGGCATTGTGCTGTCGGTGATCATGATGGCGCTGATTGGCATTCCCCTAGGGCTATCGCTTCGGCAACTGCTGGTACAAACCAACGATCGCGAGCGGGTGGTCTATCTGGTTCGCAACCAGTTGCCCCTGTCGGATAAGGCGGAACTGCGGGGGGTTAACCTGCAGCAAGACGACGGAGTGCTGAGGATTACCCTTGATTTTGCGGCCCCGGCCAATGCGATCACCACCGAGGACGTGCGGCAATCCCAGGCGTTTTTGGAGGAGAGCCTCAAGCGCCCGGTCGCTCTAAACCTGCGGGTCATCCCCGTGCAGGAATTTTCGGTACCGGCGAGTCCTTGAGTCTCGATGTAGCGTGGATCTCGTGATCTTGAACTACCTTGATAGGCTGTGACAAAAATTTAATCTAATTTTGAGACTCAATTTTTGCGTCTTGAGTCTCTTTAGGGTGTCGATTAGTCTTGCGATTAGACTTGGCGATTTGGGCTAAGAGCGATCGCGGCTGTGTCTGTTCAGTGGTTCTTTGCTGTTTGACTAACAAAAGTTATCCGCCCTCACTCCCACCCCCTCTCCCAGAGGGCGTATGACCTCCGGCATGGCTGCGCCAACGCGGAGCGTCTTCAAAGGCGATGGGGAGCTAAGCCACTTTTCCGGTTCCCTCTACCCTTGGGAGAGGGCTAGGGTGAGGGCTTTCGAGGATTCGGCTGACGAGTTTTGTCAGTCAAGCAGGGCCGCGAGTCTTGCGTGCCTCCTTGTAGGACCAGAAAGTAAACGCATTGGTCTAATGAAGAGATTGCTCGAGGGGCGAAAAAATTACCCCTCTCTGGGGCCAAGTGCAGTACTTCTTTAAGAATGGTGAGCTTTGCCCTGGCGATCGCCTTATTCTGCGTAAGTCTGGAGAAGGAGGCTTGGGTAAAAAAAATTATTGGCCCAAGCGGTTAAGGGCCTGGTCTGCGGTATCGCTGGCGGGGTGGTTTGACCCTCGCGCCCGGCTAAATTGCTACTGAGTGCTGTCTTTGACTATGGTTAGTGACCCTTCCACCCAAGCCGTTGTGACGCGATCGTTTGTTTTCGGTGAGCGAGGGCTCGTCAACCTGTTTCGTGGGGCTGGCGGGCTGCTGGGGTCTTCTGGTGGGGGCGGCGGGTCGGGGTTAGACACCCTCAATGCTCAGCTTCAGGTCGCTTTTCAGGACTATTTTTGGTCGAGCCAGGTATTTGATTCCTACGAGGGCAGTGTTACTAGCTTTCAAGAAATTGGCAGCCAGCAGGCGCTAGCCTTTAATGCTCAATTTGATCAAGTCGCG
>JBGSNT010000161.1:0-6786 GCA_041739575.1 Nodosilinea sp.
GCATCAGCTCCGGCAGGTTTTAGACTACCTCGATGCCCACTTAGCCCAAGAAATCACCCTGGCTGAGCTGGCCGAGCTGGTGGATATCAGCCCGTTCCATTTCAGCCGTCTGTTCAAGCAATCCCTGGGCGTATCTCCCTATCAGTACCTGCTCCAGCAGCGCATTGAGCGCGCCAAACAGCTCTTAAAACAAACCGATCAACCCATTACAGCCATTGCCCTGGCCTGCGGTTTCAACAGCCACAGCCACCTTGGGCGCAAGTTTCGCCAGCTCACGGGCACGACCCCCAAAGCCTTTCGCCTCAGCTAGCCTCTCTCTTTAATATGGAGGAGGCATCAGGTATGGGGCGCAAACAGTTTTTCTAGCTGTTTTTGCACCCAGGCCACTGGGTTTTTGTCGTAGTCCTGGGTGATCAGCGAATGTCTCCAACTTAAAATTGCCCCGTTGCCCAGCATCAACAATGATAGGTTTGAAGCAGCTTTAAGGTTTGAAATGTGTGGACGGTTTAGCCTCGCCCAAACCGGAGAAGATCTGGCCGAGGGCTTTCAGATCCAGACGGTTCCCCCCCTCGTTCCCCGTTACAACATTGCCCCCAGCCAGCCGGTCGCCACGGTGGTCGCCACCCCCGATGCCCCGGCCCCATACTTTCATTTTTTACTCTGGGGCCTGATTCCCAGCTGGGCCAAAGATCCCACCATTGGCCAGCGGCTGATCAATGCCCGGGCCGAGACCGTCAGCGAGAAGCCCTCCTTTCGCGCCGCCTTTAAGCGCCGTCGCTGCCTGATCTTGGCCGATGGGTTTTACGAATGGCAGGCCCAGGCTAACCGCAAAACCAAGCAGCCCTACTACATTTTTCTCAAAGACCACCAGCCCTTTGCCTTCGCCGGATTGTGGGAGCACTGGAGTGACCCGGTCAGCGGCGGCGAGCTGCAAACCTGCACCATTCTGACCACCACACCCAATGAATTAATGGAGCCCATCCACACCCGCATGCCGGTGATTTTGGCCCCCGAAAATTACGCCGCCTGGCTCGACCCCGACTACTACCAGCCCCCGGTGCTCCAAGCCATGCTGCGCCCCTTCGATGCCGATGCGATGGATCGCTACCCGGTCTCGACGGTGGTGAACAAGCCTCAAAACGACTCACCCGACTGTATTGAGCCCCTTGCCTCTGAACCATAGCTATCCCAGGGTACCGCTCCAGGCTTGACAGCTTTTGATTGGTAGCTATGCTAAGAGCGCATTGGAGCCAAACAACCCCGGTAACAGGACATGAAGCGGTTAGCGCCGTTGATACTTTTAGGGAGTTTGAGCATGGTGATCGCGGCGACGCATGCCCATAGCGCCAATCTCCCTGCCATGGCCACGATTCGCCCGCGCACGGGGGGCCAACTCTATGTTCAAAGGGTCGCCTCCTTACAGGCGGGGCAGCTGTATTGCCGCGTCCCCCCCGGCACCTTTGTCGACCAATGGCAGGCGGCCTGGCAGCAGCCCAACTACGATCAGTGGCAGACCCTGCTGCTTCAGGAAGCCGCCCTGATGAGCACTCGGCAGGGCAACAGCCCGCTGACCATTTTGGTGGGGGATTCGCTTTACCTCTGGCTGCCTCAGGAGCACCTGACCGCTGACCGACTGTGGCTCAACCAGAGTATTTCGGGCGACACGACGGCCCACATCGTGCAGCGCATCAGCTACTTTGCCAACGTGCGGCCCAGTGCCATCTACGTTCTGGCTGGGGTTAACGATCTCAAGAATGGGGTTGACCCCAATGTCACCCTGTCAAATATGGAGTTAATCCTTCAGCGGTTGAGGGTGCAGCATCCCACCTCGCGGATTGTGGTGCTATCGGTCTTGCCCACCCGGTTGCCGACCATTCCCAACTCCCGCGTACAACAGGTCAATCAACAATTGGCGATCGCCGCTCGGCGGCGTGGGGCTGAGTTTATCGATCTTCAACCGGCCTTTAGCGATAGTCAGGGGTTACTGCGAGTTGACCTCACCACCGATGGTCTGCATCTCAACACCAATGGGTACACCCTGTTAACGGCCTATCTGCGCTAGGGTGCCGGGGCATCGGAATGGCGGCTTAACTTCCGCCTTGGAGTACTCGTGCACCCAGCGATGGGAATGGCACGCTGTCCTCAGCGGCGTCAGCCCTGCGGTTGATCAATCCGCCCTACATGTTTTGGCTGTGGAGGCGTGGGCCTCAGATCATGTCCACTGGCAAAAGAGCGCGAAAACCCTAGGAATGGTCATAAATAGAGGCTCAATTTGTTATCAGTGGGGAAAAAAATCTGGCTTCCAATCTTTTATTCGATGGTTTACAGATCCTCTAAACCTGGTAGATTGTCTTGGTATCGGCAAAGAGATTGAAGCATTGATATGAAAGTCCTTGTAATTGGCGGCGACGGCTATTGCGGGTGGGCAACTGCCCTGTATCTTTCCAATCGCGGCTACGAAGTCGGGATTCTTGATAGTTTGGTGCGGCGCCATTGGGATGCTCAGCTTCAAATTGAGACGCTGACCCCCATTGCCCCCATCCAAACCCGCCTACAGCGATGGAAAGACCTCACCGGCAAGCACATCGACCTCTATGTGGGCGACATCAACGACTACTCCTTCCTAGAGCAGACCATGCTGTCGTTTGAGCCCGGTGCGGTGGTTCACTTCGGCGAACAGCGCTCCGCTCCGTTCTCGATGATCGACCGCGAGCACGCGGTGCTGACCCAGGCCAACAACGTGCTGGGCAATCTCAACCTGCTCTACGTGCTGCGCGACCACTTCCCCGACTGCCACCTGGTCAAGCTGGGCACCATGGGCGAGTACGGCACCCCCAACATTGACATTGAAGAGGGCTACATCACCATTGAGCACAATGGTCGCAAAGACACCCTGCCCTACCCCAAGCAGCCTGGCTCCTTCTACCACCTCAGCAAGGTGCACGACTCCCACAACATTCACTTTGCCTGTAAGGTCTGGGGCCTGCGTGCCACCGACCTCAACCAGGGCGTGGTCTACGGTGTGCTCACCGAAGAGACCGGCATGGATGAGCTGCTGATCAACCGCCTCGACTACGATGGCATCTTTGGCACCGCCCTCAACCGCTTCTGTATTCAGGCGGCGGTGGGGCATCCCCTGACGGTCTACGGCAAGGGGGGCCAAACCCGCGCCTTCTTGGATATCCGCGACACCGTGCGGTGCGTAGAGATTGCCATCGCCAACCCCGGCGACCCCGGTCTGTTCCGCGTCTTCAACCAGTTCACCGAGATGTTTAACGTCGGCGACCTGGCCATGATGGTGAAGAAAGCCGGCAATACCCTGGGTCTCGATGTCGACATCGAGTACATGGAAAACCCTCGGGTGGAGGCAGAAGAGCACTACTTCAACGCCAAGAACACCAACCTGCTGAGTCTCGGCCTACAGCCCCACATGCTGTCCGATTCTCTGCTCGACAGCCTGCTCAACTTCGCCGTGAAGTACAAGGACCGCGTCGACAAGAACCAGATTCTGCCCAAGGTCAAGTGGCGGCGCGATTAGTGGTAAGCGGGTGAAAAATGCAGTGCATTTTCACCCGCTTACGGGCTTATCCTTCCATTTTTAATTCTCTTCTTTAGCCCCCTTCGATTGTTATGCGGATTGCTCTCTTCACCGAGACCTTTTTGCCGAAAGTTGACGGCATTGTTACCCGTCTCAAGCACACGGTCGACCACCTGCAGCGCCAGGGCAATCAGGTATTGGTGTTCTCCCCCGAGGGGGGACTGCGAGAGCATAAGGGAGCCAAAATCCACGGAGTTTCTGGGTTTCCTCTGCCCCTGTACCCCGAGCTTAAGCTGGCCCTGCCTCGCCCCTCCATTGGTGAGGCCCTGGAAGATTTTCAGCCCGATCTAGTCCATGTGGTCAACCCGGCGGTGTTGGGGCTAGCGGGCATTTACTACAGCAAAACCATGGATTTGCCCCTGGTGGCCTCCTACCATACCCACCTGCCCAAGTACCTGGAGCACTACGGACTGGGCATGCTAGAAGGCCTGATGTGGGAGCTGATCAAGGCCATGCACAATCAGGCTCAGATCAATCTGGTGACGTCCACCGCGATGAAGGCTGAGCTGTCGGAGCATGGCGTCGAAAACATTGAAGTGTGGCAGCGCGGGGTTGATAACGAGCTGTTTCGTCCCGAGCTGGCCAGTGCCGAGATGCGCGATCGCCTCTCCCAAGGCCACCCTGAAGCGCCGCTTCTCCTATACATAGGTCGCCTCTCCGCCGAGAAAGAAATTGATCGCATCAAGCCGGTGCTTCAGGCTATTCCCGGTGCCCGGCTGGCCCTGGTCGGAGATGGCCCCTACCGGACTGAGCTAGAGGCCCACTTTGCCGATACCCCCACGAATTTTGTCGGCTATCTGGGCGGCGAAGACCTGGCCTCGGCCTACGCTTCCGCCGATGCCTTTGTCTTTCCTTCCCGTACCGAAACCCTGGGTCTGGTGCTGCTGGAGGCGATGGCGGCGGGTTGTCCGGTGGTGGCGGCCAACTCCGGCGGCATTCCCGACATCGTGACCGACGGCGTCAACGGATTCCTGTTTGATCCCGTCGATGAACAAGGGGCTGTCATCGCCACCCGTCGTCTGATCGAAGCTAAAGCGGAGCGAGAGTTAATGCGCCGCAATGCGGTGGCCGAAGCGGAGCAGTGGGGTTGGGCGGCAGCAACCCGCCAGCTGCAGCAGTTTTATCGACAGGTCTTGGCTCAGCGATCGCTCCCCCTGGCGGCTTAGCGGGAACTACTCTGATTATTCATCAACCAAGGCCCGCTTGATGTCTGACGCGATCGCAGCAGCAGCCCAGATCAGCCAGCTATACCAAATCCAAATCGTATACCCCTGATTCCCCACAGGCAGACTGCGTAGGGGCAAACGGTGTTTGCCCAGTTGTCCCAAGGAATCGTTGCTATAGTCCAAATAGTAGCGCTGTTACAGTCAAAGCTCTGCCATGGGTCTCCAACTTGCTAGAGGTTGGCGGTTTCTCTACATAGCCCTGGTAACCTTAGGGCTCAGCATTCTCCTCACCCTGCAGCCCTCCCGTGGGGATGTGTCGCGATCCTTCGAGCCTGACAACGTTCAGGCCTACCAGCTCACCAACTTGACCCTGGCTGGCGAAATCGCCCTGGGCCGAGCCGTTGATGGGCAGTTCCGGCAGGAGGGTCTGGTGATCTACTCCGGTGACCCAACCATTTCGGCCTACGTCGACCGGGTAGGGCAACGGGTAGCGACGGCCAGTCAACTCCCCGCCCAGATCTTTACTTTTCAGGTGGTCCATGACCCAGACCCCAATGCCCATGCCACCATGGGCGGCTTTGTCTACATCAACACCGGGCTGCTGGGGGTCATTCAAAACGAGGCAGAGCTAGCCGGGGTGCTGGCCCATGAGGTCGGGCACCTGGAGCACAGAGACGGTCTCAACCGCCTGTGGCACCTTCTTTCCATTGAGCAGCTGTGGCAGCAAGAGCAGGGCTTTGCCCAGGACATGATCCAGGTTGGCGGACGGCTGCGGTCCCTGTCTAACAGCCACGAAGATGAGCTCCTGGCCGATGCCGCCGCCTTTCGGCTATTGGGCGATGCGGGCTATGCCCAAGGGGGGCTGCTCACCCTGCTCCAGCGGTTGCAGGCCGATCGCCCCCGGCAGCCGACGGCTGTCGGCCTAGTCAGCAGTCATCCAGCTCCCCAGAGTCGGCTCAAACAGCTGCAGCGGTTGCTTGCCACAGAGGCCACCGCCAGCGCCGACCAGGGGCTAGACCCAGCCGCCTACTCTATCCAGACCACCGCCCTGGCGGCCCCACCCGCCGCCCAAGGGCCGGGGGAGGTGCCGGTCAACTACTGAGTTGGGGGTTGAACGGAGCGCTGCAGGGTGCTCAAGCCCAATTCGGCCAGCAGGGCCAGCAGCGCCACCGGCACCGCCCCCACCAGCAAAATGGCCGGGTCATAGGCAGCGAACCCCAGCACAATGAATGCCCCTAGCCCCCCGGCCCCGACAAAGGCGGCCAGGGTAGCGCTGGCGATCACCTCCACGGTGGCGGTTTTGATGCCCGCAATCACCACCGGCAGGGCGAGGGGAATTTCGACCGTTTTGAGAATATCGGCAGGGGGCATGCCCATACCGGTGGCGGCCTCGCGAATGGCGGGGCTAATGTTGCGAAAGGCCACGTCAGTACTGATCAAAATGGGCGGCATCACCAGCAGAGTCAGGGCCAGCACCGCCGACCAAAAGCTCAGCCCCAGCACCGGCACCGCCAAAAATAACACCGCCAGGCTGGGAATTACCCGCAGGGCGTTGAAGCCGTTGAGCATGACCACAGAGACCAGGCGCGATCGCGCACTCCACAGCCCCAGGGGCAACCCCACCAGCAGCCCGATCGCCAGAGGCACCGCCACCAGCAGCAGGTGCTGTTGCAGGGCGGTGAGGACGCGATCGCTGTTGTCGATCGCGTACTGATAGGCGGCTTGGAAGGTCGGCAACATCGGGGGAATCTGGCAGAAATGAACTGGCCTTGGCAAAGAGGGGCCAAACCCATAGTCTCATAGTTGCTGTGGGGCGATCGCGAACCCTTGGTTACGCTCAACGTTTCCCTCGTCTTTCTCGTCTCTTGAGTACTGTTCTAACGGACATTCCGCAGGTTGATCAGCCAGTCAGATAATAGTTTTGGCAGGGAACGCCGAGGCACCTCAAGACCTTCAGTCGTTCAGGGTTTAAATTAGAGATGTGAACGTGGCCGTTGAGCACAACCCGATGAATGGCCTGAA
>JBGSNT010000199.1:0-64129 GCA_041739575.1 Nodosilinea sp.
TAGCGTTGCCCATGGCGACCACGAGGGTCAGGAATTTGCTTCAATTGCTCTATGAGGTTCATGGTCTAAGTCACGATTGGATTTGTTATCCGTAACTTAGACCACCTCATTTTCCTCTCAACAACAAGAAACAACCCTGACTGCCCCTGGCAAAACCTGGGGCGGCGCCCTGGCCTATAGCCATTGCTCCAGCGGGTTATGCAGGCTGTCCTAACCGATCCGGCGATGGCTATAATTCGCTACGATTAGCGACTTGGATTGTGTTGGCAACTGCAAGGAAAACCCATGTCAGGACATTCCCTCCTCACCCGATTGGGTCGATATGGCGGCAGCTTGGGCACAGGGCTAGTGGTGGGAACCACCATGGCGGCGATCGCATCTCCCCTACCCGCCGTTGCCACTATCGATGCACCTGACGCCCTCGGGGTTGTGGCCCAAGCCACTGAGGCTCCCGCGCCTGACGAGACTGAAGCCGCCATTCCCTTTGGGGAGGGGGAAACCTTAACGGTGGAGGTCAAGCCGATTACCCCATTTATTTTTGTGGAAGACTCGCCCATTCCCTATGGCTACAGCGTGGATTTGTGGGAGGCGATCGCGGAGCGAATGGGGGTCGAAACGGAGTACACCCTGTACGAAACCACCCCCGATTTGCTGGAGGCGGTGCGGCGAAAAGAGGTGGATCTGGCGATCGCCGGGATTTCGATTACCAACGAGCGCGAAGCCAGCGGGCTCGACTTTTCTTACCCGGTCTATCAGGCGGGCGTGCAGATCGTGACTCTGGATCGATCGAGGCTGCCGGTGCTGCGGTATGCGAACTATTTTGCCAACATCTATACCTTGATTGCGATCGCCCGTGTGTTGGTGGGTTGCCTGGTGGTGGGCAGCTTAATTTGGCTGGTCGAGCGCCGCCATAACCCCTCCTTCAAACACGGCCCCATTCCAGGCATTGGGCAGGGGGTTTGGTTTGCCCTGGCGACCTTGGGCACCTTTGGCTACGGCGATGTGACGCCGACTAAACCCTGGAGCCGCGTTATTGCGGTGATCTGGATGGGGGCCAGTTTTTTCATTTTGGCTGACTTTATCACCTCCATGAGTAGTGCCTACCAGGCCAATTCGCCGATTCGGGGTTTGGAAGATGTCTACAACCGCTCGGTGGCGGCGATTACGGGCAGCACGGCGGCAGACCTGCTGCGGGGCAAGCCGGTCCACCTGGTGGAACTGACAACCTATGACGAGATCTTTGCGGGCTTAGCAGATCGGGACTTTGTTGCGGCGGTGATCGACTATCCGACGGCGAAGTATGAGGTGGCGCGCAATCGTCAGCTGTTGATCACAGGCGATCGCCTCAACCGAGAAGACTATGGCATTGCTGTGCGCGAAGGGCAGGCAGCGCTACTGGAGGAAATTAATCGAGATATTCTGGCCCTGCAACAAGCGGGGTTTTTCAATATGCTGGATGAGCGCTGGTTTGACGCTGAGGAATAATACCCAATCCCAATGCCTTAACCTCACTGGGCAGGGCGAACACCCTATGCTTTCGGCATGGCTGCGCCCAGGCCCAAATAAAATCCCTGCTGGAAGTTAATCAACAGGGAATCTTTGTAGTCAGAGAACTCTCTAGCTCAGTTGATCAAGACTAAGCGGGTCTTGCCAACCCTATTGTCTATACGCCTTCAATGGGGTATTTGGCGGCTTTCCAAGCAGCTAGGCCACCGGATAGCTCGGCCACTTTCTGAAAGCCAGCGGCTCTGAGTTGACCTGCCGCAGTGACGGTCATGTCATCGGAATCGCCATGAATATAGATATCTCGCTCTTGCTCAAGGTTGCTGCTGACAACATCCACCAGTACGGCCAAGGGGATGGAAACGGCGCCCTGAATGTGGAGCTGGTTAAATGCGGCGCGATCGCGCACATCGACAATGGTCAAAGCAGGCTCACCCCAGTCAAGCCGGGTCTTGAGGTCTTGCACAGTCGCCTGGGGCTGTATGGCGGGGGGCTTGGTCACGAAGAAGGATGTCATAGAAAATACCTGTTGAGTGAATTGGGCTTATGTAACTCAATGTAACAGGTATTTAATTTTTGTGAATTTTTTATTGACAAAAACAGCGCCTTGCTCACTTTGTCGCCCTCTATACCTATTCAGAATGCTTTGGGGTATCCAGGGCGTGATTTTGACGCCCTGCTGACCATGGGGAGCCCCAGGAGAATGAGTAGCCGCCAGGCTGGGGCGGGGGTGCGATCGATAGTGTGCTGGGGTAGAGGTTTGGGATTAGCGGGTTTTGGTGCGTTATACCGGGCGATGACAACCCATTGGTAGGCTGGGCAGCGGGCGCATTGCGGTGAGATGGGGTAGAGCGATATCAGCTACCCTGTGCACTCTAAATCAAGCCTTAAAAACCAAACAGAAGACCATCCTAATCCCAGTGGGGTGAGCCATACTATGGGCTGAGACCTCACGCGACTGAGTGACTATGGTTGTTGAGCTTCTGACCCCCGTTGCCAGTTGGGCGCTAGGTAAAGCCGCCGATACTGTCTGGACTTTAGCGACAGACCAAGTGCAGACGACGCTGCAGCGGACGGATGTCGAGCGTGCAATTAAGGCTGGATTGGAGGCAGTGCAGGCGTGGGAACAGTCCCTAGAGGTTCCGGCCCTGCTGTTCAAAAGCTGTGATGACAAGCAGAAACGGCAGTTTTTAGAGCAGGTGTTTGCGGATGCCGGAGTGGTAGAGCAACTCCAGCGACCGCTGGTGGGTAAGGGAGAGCCTGATACTGGGCTGCTGCTGGCGTATTTTGAGCGAATTGCCAGGGATGTAAGCATCCAACTTACGATCGCCAGCTTGCCTCAGTGGTTGCAGATTTTTAGCACCACCTATGTCGAGAAGACGGCGCTGTTTACAAAGTATGAGGTGGCCCGGCAGCGCTACCTGCAACAGCTCGCCCACTGGTACGACGATGTGAAGTTTCTCGGCATCTCTGTCGCCGGGCAGGAAGATACCAAATCAGAGAAGCTGCTGCAAATTTTTGTCATGCCAGATGTAAAGCAGCGTGAGTTACATACTCCAAAGGAGTTTGTAAAGCCTGTTTTTATAACCGGGGATTTAATTTCCGAGTTTGAAGATGAATACGCATCTTTTGCATACTCTCGACAGTCTGAACTGCTGACAGAACAGCGGCAATTAACTTCCCTGCTCAAGCAGGAGGGCAAGACCTTCTCAGCAGAGGCATTGTTGAAGCAGAGTCAGTCGCAGCGGTGCGTGCTGCTGGGGGCACCGGGCTCAGGCAAAACCACGCTGATGAGCTATTTTGCTGTGGCCTTTGCTACCCAAGGAACGTCCGTCAGCTTGGGTTTGGCGGGTGAGCATCTGCCGATTTTGGTGCGGATTCGTGATTGGGTAAGGTCTGCCCATACGAATCTGCTGGACTACGTGCGCTGGTTCGCGACGGATAAGCTTAACGTAAGGGACTTGCCCCCCGGCTTCTTTGAGCACTGGCTAGAGGCAGGCAAGGCGCTGATTTTGCTGGATGGGCTGGATGAGGTAGCCAGCGAATCGCGACGGGATGAGGTCGTCAACCAGATTGAATGCTTTTTGCAGCACGACGCCTATCGACACAACCCGGCCATCATCACCTCGCGCCCGGCGGGTTATAAGCAAGCCTACTTTCGCACGGAAGAGTTTCCCCACTACGACTTGCAGCCCTTTGACCAGGCCAAAATCGATCAGTTTATTCAAAACTGGTATGACAACCGCTTTCGCGATCGCGAAGAATCGCAGCGGCGACAGCAAACGTTGAAACAGGCCTTGTCAGAGCGCGATCGCATTCAGGTACTGGCTAAAAATCCGCTGCTGCTAACGATTATTGCCCTGATTCATCGCTACGAGGCCTATCTGCCCCGCGATCGCCACCAGCTCTATAACCGAGCTGTAGAAACCCTGCTGACCAACTGGGATGCCAACAAAGATACAGACTATAAGTGGCCACTGGAATACATCAAGCGCGATGCTGTGCGTCGCATTATGGAGCAGCTAGCCTACTGGATTCATAGCTATGGCAGCGCGGGCGATACCGAGGGCGGCACCCTGATTGACCGTGAAGAGCTAATTCATCAGTTGGGGCGTTTCATTGCCGAGGAAGCAGGCATCAAGCGCTACCAGGCCGAGGCCGAGGCCCAACGATTTTTAGACCATATTCGCGAGCGTACTGGATTGCTGAACGAGCAGGGCCAGGACTGCTATGCCTTTGTCCACAAAACCTTTCAAGAATATCTCTGTGCCCAAGAGATTAAACATCGGGCTGATGAGGAATATGACCTGGAGCTGATTCTGACGCCGATTCGTGAGCATCTGCACGAGCCCCACTGGGAAGAGGTGCTGCTGCTGTTGATTGCCCAACAGCCCAAGACACGGGTGGGCAAAATTATTCAGGCAATCTTGGATCATCCCGCCCTGTATGAGCAGTGGCTACATCGCAACCTCTTTTTTGCGGCAGCCTGTCTGGCCGAGAATGCGAAGCTTACCGATAACAAACTAATTGAGCGCATTCTCGATTCTCTGGTGGAGTTTGCGACAGCAGAATCGCCCGTGATTTCTGATCGACTTCGAGAGCAGGCCATTAAATCCTTGTGTAACCTCGGCGAGACTACCTTTCAAGATCCGGCTTTACAGCTCCTAGAGGTGCGGCGGGATCAAATTAGCCCCTTCCAGCTTCTTCGGTTTTGGTTTGCGCTGGGTCAAAAAGTTTTAGCGACAGCTTACCTGATTAAACTGCTCAGTAATGACAACGAGAATGTCCGTTTCGGTAGTTTGATGATTCTAGACACACTCAGTCAGGCTGACCCCGAAGTGCTACATGCACTGATCGCTTGTTTTAACGATGACAGTAGTAATAATGTTTGTTCTTGGGCCGCAGGTGTTTTAGGTAGGTTCGGTCAGGCAACTCCTGAAGTAGTACAGGCACTGATCAATCGACTTAGCGATGATGATCGATATTTACGCTCAAGTTGTGCGAGGGCTTTAGGTAACCTTGGTAAAGTTGACCCTGCACTGGCACAGTCACTTATTCCTTGTCTAGATAATGACAATGATAATATCCGCTCTGGTGCTGCAGAGGCTTTAGGGTGTTTGGGCAATTGTGACCCTTGTGCAATTCAGGCTCTTATTGTCTGCTTGGATGATTATATTGGTAGTGTGCGTTCTGCGGCTGCGGAAGCTTTAGGTCAACTCGGTCAAGCTACTCCCGAAGTAATCCAAGCTCTTATCGCTTGTCTCAGTGATGATGACCTTGATGTCTGGTCTTCGGCCGCAGATGCCTTGGGGAAACTCCGTCAGGCTACTCCTGATGTAGTACGAGCTCTTACTGCCCGCCTCGAAGATAACGATAAAACAGTTTGCCACTACGCCGCTGAGGCTTTAGGGAAATTGGGTATTGCCAACTCGAAAGTGATTCAAAATTTCGTCGAGATTCTTAAGGACGCCGATATCGACGATTACTATCCTACTGTTGAAATTTTAGGAAAACTTGGCAGATCTGATCCTGTAGCTAAGAAAGCAATTATCGATTGTCTTGAAGACGATGACTGTGACGCCCGGTCTTCTCTTGCAGAAGCATTGGGAGTACTGGGTAATGCTGATTCTGATATAGTGCAAGCTCTCGTTACTTGTCTTGAAGATCAGGACATTGCTGTTCGCTATTTTGTCGCAGATGCTTTAAGTAAACTTACAGTTGATCCTAGCCTTAAACATAGGCTGATACAGATATTATTTAATTGCCTTGACAGCGACGACGATGCAATTAGATCTTTAGCTTCCGAGAGTCTAGGAAAACTTGACAGAAATTTCGATGGTATGGAATTACGACTGGCTGACTGGATTGAGGAAAACCAGCAGTCTGACTATGTCGGCTACGGCATTGATGCCCTATGGGCCATCATGATAGAGCAGGCGTAAAGGGCATCATTCTGCTACGGTTTCTGGTCAAATCCCCATGCCTTTTTGGCTCTTTTCGGCTTGCTAGTATCTACAACCTTGACCCCAGTAACTGCGAAACAGTTATTCATCAAGTCTCCAACCATCGCTGGAATCAGCATCTCCATATTGTTTGCGTAGTTCGCCTTCCAGACTTTCATTAGCTCTTGTCTGGCATCTTCGTTGATGTATACAGTTTTGTTGCGGGTGATCAACACCATCGCCACATCGCCAGTGTTTTCTGTCACGACAAAAACAACATCCTCGCGATCGCGCTTGAGGCCCTTGTACCAATAGTCAATGTGTTCTTTTAGCTCATGCTCATACAGCGCATAGGCCATTTCACCCTCTTCTAAAAGGGCCTTGCGAAGTCGGTTGATCAGCTGCTTTCTGGTCGTAGGCATAGACTGGGCTAGAAATCTTCGTCGATAACTATAGGTTAGCCTTTGCAGATCGGGTGAAGTGCCAGCGAAACCCAACCTGCAAAGGCTACTTCACTACACATCAAACACATAGCGCACCGCCCCAGACTCCGGATCATTGGTGACATCGGCATAGCCACTGCGCAGAGCATCCTGAATCAGAGCGTCTACCTGCTCTGGGCTCAGCCCCGTATGTAGGGCCACCTGTGCCTTAGAGAGCTTGCCCCCGTTAGTGTGAGCTGCCTTTAGAAGCTGCTGCATAGGGTCTTCTTTAGGTTGGGCAACCGTCTGAGCCGCGACCAAATTGCGATCCACCAGCATCGGTATCATCAGCCCATCCTCACCCCATTCTGTCAGGTACTTGCGCCGCAGTTGATCATTGCGAGCTTTGACCATACCGGGCATCAGCACCAGATCAACCAGTTGGCCAATACCAAACAAACCAAAGGTACATAGGTAGACAATGCCCCACACAATCTGCCCCGCATAAAACCGATGCAACCCGCAGATCCCAAACAAACCCAGCGCCCAGAGCAGGTAGGCCGTTCCAGTATTTGCTCGTGCCATGGGGTGTTGTTCCTTGAAAAGGCTGATTGGTGGGCCAGCAAACCTGGGATCGACTTGCAGCAGCCCCCTAGAGCCCATTATAGACAGCCAGATTTTGGTAGCGCTGCTCCTGTAACCGACCCGTAACGCGGGAAAGCTCGCCTCGCAGAGCGGCAGTTCCACAGCAACATCCTGACCATAAAAGAACTGGTGCTGTGCCCATCACGGCTCAATCTGATTTTGGTGGGCACGGGCATTGCCCTTTACCGATCCTACGACGGAGGCAGATCTGGAATTTGCCCCAGGCAAAACTCCAGATCTGCCTGGGATGAGGTTTATGGACAATTCTGGAAACGAAAATACCCGAGAATTTTGATTCCGCTCAAGGGCGCAGGCCCTGCGCCCCTACCTGGGGGTATCTTCTTTCTCGGAAACTGTCTATTTCGCTTTGGCCTCCAGGGTTTCCAGGCGGCTCTTGAGCTCCTGGTTAGACTTTTTCAGGTCGTCTAGCTCCTGGCGTAGCTTCTCCACCGCCTGGTCTTTGCCGATCGCCTTTTGCACCTGCTGCACCGCCTCCTGGGCGCGGCGGCGTACCCGGCCATCGGGGGTGTGATCGGCGAGGGATTGCAGAATGCCGATCGCGCGTCCGGCTTCCATCCCACCTAAGGCAGACACGGCAGACACCTGGGTGAGGAAAAAGCTTTCGTGGGCGATCGCATCCAGTCGATCCAAAATCCGCTCCACGTTGGGCTTGCTCTGGCCCTTGGAGATCGCACCTAGAGCCCGAATCGCCGCCAGCCGCAGGGCCTGGGGGGTGCCAATTTCGCTGTACTTCAGCACCAGATCCAGCGCTTCTTCGGAGCTTTTGAACTGGCTGAGGGCACCAATGGCTCCTGAGCGCACCGTTTCGTTCCAGCCCTGGCGCTCCTTGAGAATGCTCTCCAGCAGCTTCAGGGTTTTCTTGTCTTTGGGTTTGCCGTCTAGGTCGGCGGCCCCCACCTTGCCAAAGGAGCGAATGGCGGCGGCTTCGACGTAGTAGCTGGGGTCGCCTTTGTCGGCGATCGTCTTCAGCGCCTTGTAGCTGTCGGCGGTTTTGATGTCGCCGAGGGATTCCACCACGGCGCGACGCACGCGGGCTTCGGGGTCTTCGAGTCCTTTCAGCAGTCCCTCCACCGCTTGATCCAGCTTGACAGAGGCCAGCTGCTCCGCCACTTCGACCCGCACGCCCCAGAAGGGTTCGTCGGTGAGGGCGGCGCTCAGGGCAGTGACGGCTTCGAGGCTACCTTTCTTGGCCAGGGCGATCGCCGCCTCGATCCGCGACAGCGGGTCGGGGTCATACTTGAGCTGCGCCTTGAGTTCTGCCACCGGGTACTCCAGCTCGACGGTCTTGAGGTAGTGGTTGCCCACATCAAAGCTAATGAAATCAGGCTTTTTGTCGAGGGGGAAGAACAGCGCCTGCTCGCGTTCGTGGATACGCACGGTGAAGGGCTTGACCTCCACTTTGGTGGATTTGCCTTTGCCCAGGTAGCCAAAGCCGATCGGAATGCGCAGGTCAAACAGGCCGCTGGTGCTGCTGGTGTCGCCGTCCTTGGCCTGGGTTTGGGTAACCGTAATTTTCGCTAGCTTGCTGTCGCCGTCCCAGCTATAGGCCACTTTGTAGTCGGGGTGGCCGCCGCGCAGCACGTACTGATCGAACAGGGGGCGCAGGTTGCGCCCGGTGGCCTTGTCGATCGCCCGCAGCAGGTCGATGGTTTCCACGGTCTGGTGGGCGTTGTCGTTGACAAAGGTTTGGATCGCCTTCCAGAACAGGGCGTCGCCCAGCTCGGCCCGCACCATGTGGTAGACACAGGCCCCCTTTTCGTAGATGTGGCGATCGTAGAGTTCAATGGCTTCCCGATAGACGTGGGTGACCATGGGGCGGCGGTAGCGGCTCTTATCCTCATGCAGGTAGCTGCGAGCCTCGCCCAGCCGGTAGTAGGCCGCGTCATCGGGGCCGTACTCCTGCTCAGTCCACATCACTTCAGAGTAGGTGGCCATGCCTTCTTTGACCCAGGCGTGGCTCCAGTGGTTGATCACCAGCAGGTCGCCAAACCACTGGTGGGCCAGCTCGTGCACCACCAGGGATTCGGAACCGCGATTGTCGATCGCAGCCCGCTCGTCCAGCAGGCAGCGATCGGTAAGAATCGTCACCGAGGTATTTTCCATGCCGCCAAAGATGAAGTCGGCGGCGCACACCTGGGCGTACTTGGGAAAGGCGTAGCGGTAGCCATACTTTCCGCTCAAAAATTCCACCATACGCGGCGTTTTGCCCATGGTGATCTGGCCCTGGTCTTTGCGGCCCTTCTCAACGTAGTAGGTGACGGGAATGTCTTGCCACTGGTCTTGGATGACATCGAACTCGCCCACGGCCAGGGCCATTAAATAGGTGGGGTGCACCTGCTGCTGGTGCCAGTGGTAGACCTTGTGGCCGTCGTCTTCCGCAGTGCTGACCAGGTCGCCGTTAGAGACGACCTGGTAGGCATTCGGCACCCGCACCTTGATTTCTGAGGTGGAAAGCATGCCTGGATAGTCGAAGCAGGGAAACCAGAAGCGGGAGTCTTCGTCTTCGCCCTGGGTCCAGACCTGAACGGGCTTGTCGGGGTAGTGTTTGTCGGGGCCAATAAAGTAGATGCCGCGCTCGGGCTGCACCAGTCGGTAGGCGATCGCCACCGTAAAGCTCTCCCCGGCGATGGTGGGTTTCTTCAGCCGCACCACCAGCTGTTCGCCGTCGTAGTCAAAGTCTTGCTTGGTGGTGCCCACCTTCACCGACTCGATCTGCTGGTTCACCGCATCCAGGGTCAGACTATCGACACCGTCCCGCACCGGGTTAATGCGAATTTTGCAGGTGCCCGCGCAGATTTTTTGCTCCAGATCGAGGCTCAAATCTAGCGCAATGTGCTCGACCTGGCCGGGGCGATCGGGGTTGTAGTGAGGTTTGGCCCCCGGCATTTCAAAGGATTTATAGCCGTTGTTGTCGTCCTGAAAGCTTTCGATCTGAACCGTACGGTGGACGTTGGGCATGGGAGCAGTAAACCTTTGTGTGACGTTTTCGCTTGACGACCGAGGAAAGGACCTGTGAGCTCCATGAACATGGGGCTACACAGCTTATTTTGACTGACATTAGAGCCATCCTACTCCAAATCACCCTAAGTCGTAGTCAGATTGACATTGCCTAAGAAAAAAACTTGCCTCGGCCCAAGGCCAGGGGCGATCGCTCAACCACCTGTTCTTTCCTTAGCATCGCTGTCCTATAGAGCGGTACAGAGAGGCATCCTGCAGCGGAAGACAGTAGGGCCAAATAACAACAAGAGAACCTTATCTTCCCCTGAGGATCTACTCAGGACTCTCAGGCAGCCCTTAAAAGGTCCTCAGATGGCGGTCAGATACGTCTCAGGCAATCCCAGCACCATATCAAGTTGATTGATTCAAAAACCCCTTCAAGTTCTAAGGGACTCGCAGGAAAATAAGGTACCCGCTGATCGGACTTTCTCCCTGCGGGAGACGCCAGCGAACGACTTCGCTCAGTCCTCGATCACTGAAGGTTGAGCGAAGTCGAAACCTGGCCACTTGGTACACCATTAACCCGCGGATCCCTAAAGGGAGTTGACATTATGAAACCCACAGCCCTCTTCATTCTGACCGCCGCCATTGCCTCACGCTTAAGCTATCTACAAAAACTGATCGTGAATTGGCCTAGCACCAAGATTCTTCACCGGGGGGATTGTGCAGAAATTCGCGAATATTGGCTTCGATCACCCGGTAGCCCACATTACCGTTGAGCCGTTGCCGTCCTTCATTAAAGATCAGCGTAGGGCTAACAGACACCGTATGCTCCTTCACTAGGTCAAAATCTTTGGAGAGTTGAGTATAGGCCTCGCCACTGTCAATCTGCTGCTGAATAGCGGCGATCGGGAGTCCAAGCTCTTCCGCAATGGCACACTGCACGTTGCGATCAGAAATATCCATCACCTTGGCAAAGAAAGCCTCTCGAAAGGCCGAGGTGGCCCGTTCAAAACTGTTCTCTGATTTTGGCACAATGCCTTTGATTTCCAGCAGCTTAATTCCATGGAGAAATAAATGGGACGACATCGATGAGGCTGGCCTCACGCTAGTCCAAAGATCGGGGTGCACGGTGATGTGATCAAACTTTTTGCCGACCTCGTGAATGTGGTCGCTATAGCCTTGAAAGCTCCCGCGATCGCGCCAGCTTTTCTCCAGTTTTTCGCGGGCATTGCCAAAAACAGAGACAAAGTGCAGCTCAATTTCAATATCGTCTTGAAAGGTAGCCTTCAGCTCATCGAGACGAATCTGAGCAACATAGGCCCACACGCAGAGAACGTCGGAAAAGTAGGAGATATGAATGGGTGCCATGGGGTTTTATCGGTAGAAGGGATAAAGGACTGCGGTTAGGACTGTTGAGGATCCTGAGGATGTTGCCCCAGGGCCGGGAGAGTAGGTAGGGGCATGAAGTCATTCCCAATCCTGCCTGAAGACCCCCGATGCGTAGGGGCATAGCATGCTATGCCCCTACGGGGTTCCTGATTATGCATCAGGGGTTTCCAAATCGGATTTCGTATCATTCTCTGAACAAGCCCCTAGTTGAAGGCTTCCTGGCCAATACTGGGCGGTTTGGATAGTTCTGGACTGGGTTTGCTGTGGCGGACCTGATCGCCGTAGTACATGAGCGGAATCACCACCAGCGTCAGGATAGAAGAAGCTAGCATGCCGCACAGCAGCGTCCAGGCCAGCCCCGACCAAACCGGGTCGCTCAGAATGGATAGGGTGCCCAGCATGGTGGTCACGCTGGTGAGCAAGATGGGCCGAAACCGCACCGCCCCCGCTTTGAGAATCGCGGGCTTTAGCTCTACCCCAGCCTGCCGCTGATCGCCGACAAACTCTAGCAGCACGATCGCATTGCGCACGACAATGCCGGCCAGGGCAATTACCCCAATCATGGCCGTAGCGCTAAAGTACACCCCATTCAGGGAAAAGCCGATCAGAATGCCAATCAGCGCCAGGGGAATGCTGCCCAGCATGATCAGCGGCACTTTGAAGCTGCGAAACTGCCCGACCAAAATCAGATAAATCAGCAGCACGGCCACCAGCATGGCCAACCCCAGGTCACGGAAAACATCCAGCGTGAGTTTCCACTCGCCATCCCAGTTGATGGAGTAGCCCTCGGGTAGGGGATGACGGAAAAAATAAATCATCTGATCAATGACGGCATAGACCGACGAGCGATCGCCCATTTCTCCCATCACATAGGTCACGGGACGCTGGTCTTTGTGCAGAATCGGTTCATCCACCGTGGTGGGTTCAAAGGTGACCAGTTCTGACAGTGGCACTAGGGTCCCCGTGGCGGTCGGAATCTGAATCCGGGTGAGGTCGCTGATGCTCTGGCGGTTCGCGTCGGCAAAGCGAACTTGAATGGCCACGGGAGCCAGTTCGCCGGGCACTTTCAGGGTGCTGACGTTGGCTCCAGCGATCGCCATCTGCACGGTCTGGGCAATGTCACTGGTGCTCAGCCCCGCCCGGTTAACCTTATCTCGATCTACCACCAGCCTGATTTGGGGTATCTGGTTTTTCACCGAGTCGTCAATGTCCACCACGTCCTTTGTCTCGGCAAAAACTTGCCGCACCTGCCGGGCCAGTTGCCGCTGGACGGCATAGTCTGGCCCATAGATCTCCGCCAGCATGGTGGAGCGTACCGGCGGCCCAGGGGGATCTTCCACCAGCTTCACGACGGCCTGGTGTTCGTTGGCCAATGAGGTCAGTTCAGGGCGCAACCTCAACACAACGGCTTCTGAACTGGCGGAGCGAGCGTTTTTATTGGTCAAATGCACCCGAATATCAGCGAAATTCTGGTCACTGCGATCGGATGATCCCCGCAGCATGCCGTTGAAATCGATCGGGGCACCCACCCCCACATAGGTCTCAAAGTTCGTCACCTCTGGGGTTTGGCGCAGAACCGCCTCTAGCTCACTAACAGCCTGGTTGGTCTGGGCCAGGTCAGTGCCCAAGGGCATATCCAGCTGCACCAAGAAGGTATCTTTGTTGGCCTTGGGCAACATCCGAAACTTCACCGCCTGGGTCAGCGGCAGCAGAAAACTCGCCAGCAGCAGTCCGGTGATGATCAGCAGCACAAAGCGCCGCCGCCGGGCGGAATCCAGCAGGGGTTCCATGAGCCGACGATAGCCGTGGTAAGTCCGCGTCTGCTCAAGGGCTGGCCGGGCGGCATGGGGTTTGACTTTAATCAACCGCACCGCCAAAAAGGGCGTCACCGTCAGCGCCAGGGTGGTGCTGATCAGCATCGCCACCGGCACATTGAACGGAATCGGCCCCATGTAGGGCCCCATCATCCCCGTGACAAAGGCCATCGGCAAAAAGGCCAGAATCACCGTAATTGTGGACAAAATGACCGGGCTACCCAACTCTCCAACGGCACTGGTGGCGGCGTCCAGTTTCTCGGGCCAGGTCATGCCTGGGTTTTCTTCAAAGTAGCGGTGAATGTTCTCGGTGATGGCGATCGCATCATCGACCAGGGTTCCCAAGGCCAAAATCAGCGCAAACAGGGTAATCCGGTTAATGGTCTGCCCCGATATCCAGCCCACCGCCAGCGTGCCCGCCAGGGTCAGGGGAATCACAAACGCCACAATCGAGGCCTCTCGCCAGCCCAGGAAAACCACCAGCAGGGCCACCACAACGACAATGGCAATGCCCAAACTCTGGTACAGATCGCCCACGGCTCTGGCCGCCGTCTGGCCATCATTCCGGGTAATGGCCACCTCAACGCCAGGGGGGAGCTGGGGCTTCAATTCGTCTAGCCTACGGAAGATTTGACGGGCAACGGTGACGGCATTGGTGCCTTTCTTTTTAGCAATGCCAATGGTGATGGCCGGTTGGGTAGTAAAGTCTCCCGTGGCTGTGCTGCTGGGGTTAGGGTAGGGTTCGGCAATATCCCAGTCCTGCCGGAAGCTGATGCGGGATTCGGTGAGGCGATCGCCAAACTCATCCACCACGGTAGCCACATCGCGCAAATAAATGGGCGACGGTGAGGCCGACTCTACCCCAGGGCCAGCTTGCCCAAACCCAACAATAATGTCGCCCACATCCCTGGCCGATTGAAACAAACTGCCCCCCTGCAAGAACAACCGCGAGTTCCCTAGGGACACATCTCCAGCGGGGATTTCCACATTTTCCCCCTGCAGCCGTTGGGCAATTTGGGCGGGCGACAATCGATAACTGGCCAGCTGATCGGGGTTTAAGTCTACCCGGATGGTGCGGGGCTGCCCACCGGTCATGGTCAGATTAGCCGTATTGGGAATACTGCGCAGGTCTTCCAGTAGTCGTTCGCCGATGCGGCGCAGCTGATTGTCGCTGTAGGTTTGCCCGGTGATCGTCAGGGTGACAATGGGCACGTCATCAATGATGATCGGCTTGACCGCATAGGTCGCACCGGGGGGTAACAAATCCTGATTGCTGTAGAGGTGGTTTTGCAGCCGGAACAGGGAGTCTTCCCAGTTTTCACCCACAAAAAACTGAACCGTGATTTTGGACCCGGAATTTTGGGAGGCCGAGTAGATATGTTCAATCCCATTCAGTTCTCGGATTTTGGCCTCTAGGGGAATGGTCAGGGTCTGCTGCACCACCTCCGCCGGAGCGCCGGGATAGGACAGCAGCACTTCCGCCGCAGGCACCACAATTTGAGGGTTTTCTTCCTTGGGCGTCAACAGCACGGCGCCCAACCCAAAAATGACCAGCACCGCAATCAACAGCACGGTGATCTGGGAATTGATGAAATAGGCGGTGATTTTCCCGACCAGGTTGCGCGGCGGGGGTGGCGGTGCTCCGTTAGCAGAAAAAGCGTCGGAATCCATGGTGGGTGAAGGGGGGTAGAGAGGGGATAGGGGATGCAGCGCGTGGGTCTGCCTAAACTCAGCTAGGCCAGCCCGTGGCGCGACCGATCAGGATGGAGTGATCTGTAATGGGGTGTTTTCCTTGAGGTTGGCGGGTGGGTTGAGGATGATGCGATCGCCCAGCTTCACGCCAGAGAACACCTCAACCCAGTCCCCTTGAGAATTGCCCAAGGTAACAGGGTGAAAAATAGCCCGGTTATCCTGCACCGTGAATACCCCGGTGATGCCCGTGCTTTCGACCAGGGCACTGCGGGGAACTTGGAGGGTTTTGCGCTCGGTGGTAGAGAGCCCCACTAGCCGCCCAAACATGCCGGGGAGCACATCAGCGTTGGCTGGCAGCGAGACCTTAACAGTAAAGTTGCGCGATACCGGGTCAGCCGAGGGAATCACCTGACTGACGGTGCCCGTGATCGTTTGGTTTAGGGCATCGAGGCGGACTTGAGCTGACTGCCCAACCCGCATCTGGGCGATCGCGGCTTCCGGCACCTCAACGCTGAGCCGCAGGTTATCCACACTCTCCAGCGTCACCAAGGGTTGGCCTGCCCCTGCCATGGCTCCTATGTCAACATGTTTGTGCGTCACGACGCCATCAAAGGGAGCCGTCACCGTGCCATGGGTTAAATTGGCCTCCATTTGGGCAACCCCCGCTTGGGCCTGCTGTACCTGGGCCTGGGCCTGCCCAATCCCCATTTCAGCCTGGCGGATACTGGATTGAATCCGGTTGGTGCGGGCTTGCAGCATAGCCACCTGGGTATTGGCCTGATCGAGCATCGACTGGCTCACGGCACCATCGGCCTGAAGCTGGCTCATGCGCTGCTGATTGACCTGGGCGTCGGCCAGTTCGGCTGCGGCCTCGGCCAGTTCGGCTTCGGCCTGCCGCACCTGGGTCTGGGCTGCCTGGTAGGCAGACTGGGCTACATTTACCGCCGCCTGCGCCTGGTTCCGCTGGGCCTGAAGGTCGCTGACATCCAGTTGGGCAATCAATTGGCCCGCTTTGACCCGATCGCCTTCCTGTACCGTGAGTTGTTCTACCTGCCCCATCACTCGGCTGGTCAATACCACCGCATTGTCTGCCTCCACTGTGCCGGTCAAGGTGAGATCGCCCACCACCGACTTCTCGGCCACGGTGGCTACCTGGACCGGAATCGGCTGCTCGGTTTGAGCAATGCCCTGATTCGGGGGGGCGGTGGGGGAAGGAATCATGGTTCTGAGCCACCATCCAGACAGCCCAGAGGCCCCGACTAGGCCGAGAACCAAGAGCGGCAGCAACCATCGCTGGTGGGGAACAGGGAAATTTTCTGAGCTGACGGGGGGATGGTTCTGCATAGATCGTAATCCTGAAAGGTTTGAGTGTTGGATTCTGTTAGTTCCTGCTAGCCCATTGCAGTGGGCACCCAGGAAAAGATTTGCCGGATACGACATGCCATCATGATTTTCCTTGCTCCTCCAAGGGGTGGGGCGACGGTTGCAAATGGGGACAGAGGGCTAACAACTCGGTATCAATCACCCGGTAATAGCGCCATATTCCCTCTCGGCGACAGGCCACCACACCGGCGTCCCTCATCAACCGCAAATGTCTAGAGGCGTTGCCCTGATGGAGCCCGGTATAGGCGCAGATTTCTTGCACATTGTGTTCTTGGCGGCACAGGGCGGCCAAAATTTGTAGTCGGGCGGGTTCGGCCAAAATCTTAAACCGACCGGCAAGTATCTCTAGTTCAGCAGGACTCAGAATTGCGTCCATGGCACATTTCCCCTCAGAGTTAATCAGGTGGAATCATGCAGAATTGGCAGAGTAAACTATCCAATCCTTGCATCACCCACTGCCTCAAACGGTCGGCGTTAACGAGCGGCTTTGCTCAGGGACGGGCAGCGGTGTCACCAGCGGCAACCCAATGGCCCGAAAGCCCCACCGCTCGAACCAGGGAATCGTCCAACCCAGGCGCATTTTCGTGAGGAAATATTTCTCGAACCCTGTCTTCATCCAAGAGACCCAGATGCCGTGAAAGATCAGGGCGCGCTCGCGCTTCCCTGACGCATCCGGCAGGAGTGGATCGGCTAAAAACAGGGCTCCAGTGTTGCCAAAATCGGCAAAGCAAACGGCCTGTAGGGTGGGTTTAGACTGAGATCCAGTCGTGACCCCTAACTCCAGGGCAATGTTGTGGGCCACCGCCAGCGCCATTTCTTCGGACATCAGGCCGACCTTGGGCGCGCCCGTAGGGATGGGGGTTTGCTCTACGGGTTTGAGCTGGGTGATCACCCCCACCGAATAAATCGACTCAAAGTCAGGGTGGCGATAGGTCGGCAATACAGGAACAAACCCCTTGGCATCGGTTAAGCCCGGTGCCTCGCGCAGAAAGCGCGGGCCTCGAAACGGCGGCAGCACCATGGTGAACTTGGAGGGAATTTCTCGCCCGTCGGCCAGATGCACGGCGTCGGGGGAAAAATGGGAAATGGCCGTGTTTTCCATCAGCTCAATTTCGCGATCGGCCATAAATTTGCGGATCAGCCAGCGAGATTTTGCCATGCCGCCGATGCCCAGATGCCCGGCATAGGGCTCTGAGGTAATGAAGGTGATCGGCACCTGTGCTCTCAACCCCTTCTGCTTCAAAACGTGGTGCAGCAGGAAGGCAAACTCATAGGCGGGGCCAAAACAACTGGCTCCCGGTGACGCCCCCACCACAATGGGCCCTGGATCGGCCAGGAATTTCTCCCAGGCCTCCCCGGCCAACAGCGCATGGTGGGGATTGCACACCGAGTGGGTGTAACCGCCCTCTGGGCCCAACCCTGGAATAGCATCCAGCGCCAGTTCTGGCCCTGTGGCGATGACGGCATAGTCATAGTCCAGGGTTTGTTCGCCCATCGTTAGCTGGCGAGACCTTGGATCAATGGCCGTGACCGCCCCATGAATAAACTCAATGCCGTGTTGTGGAACGGTCTTGGCCAAATCTAATTGGATGCGATCGAGGGATTTTAGCCCCAATCCAACCCAGGGCAGCGACGGTACAAAGGTGAAGTTGGGCTGATTTGAAATCAGCGTGATCTGATGTTCCTGGGGCAAAGCATGCCTCAGTTCATAGGCGGCAGGTAATCCTCCTAGCCCAGCCCCAATCACAACAACGCGGGCCATAGCAGCGACTCCTAAAAGTTGGTTTTTTAATGTTGAGTATTGAACGGTTCACTGAAGAACGAGTTGCAGCGAAGATGGGGCAACCCGGCATCCCCCAGCGTTTCACTCTCTCACGCCTAGCTTTTTCAGCAACACCAGCAGCGGACACCAGTTGGTAAACGCCGATTGCAGCAGGTTCAGCCCCACAAACGCAGTCAAAAATAACCAATTGGGGTTGATTAGCGATAGCGCCAAACCAATCAGTACGAGGCTGCCTGCAATCAACCGCACCCACTGGTGCTGAGTCCAGGCTTGCTTGCGACTGTTAACCGACCTCACCATGGCAGCCTCCAGCATCTCGATACAACAACTATAACACTATAGGGTTATATAATTAATTGTGATGAAAGCTTTAATATTCTGTAACCGCGCGAGTCAAAAAGAGACAAAAGAGGTTGCCCCATGGATGCGCTGTAGCGCATCCATGGGGCAACGGGGAACTCACGGGATAGGGTGGGCGGTTTGGGCGATCGCCTAAACCGCCGCAGAGTCAGGCTAACGCTTGATTCTGCGGCGGGAGAACTGAGCCGAGCGGCTTTGGAGCTAGGGGATTAGGAACTCTTGTGGTCTGCACCAACGGTTTCAGCTCGCCGCAACCCTTCCAGCTGCCTGAGCTGCTGAGACTGGGCTGCCAATCGCAGGGAGAGGCGATCGCCTACGAGTTCACACAGATCAAAAATGAACGGTTCGGCAATCTCGTAATAGACGCTGACCCCTTGGGGCGTGCGGGAGACGATCCCGGCCTGGGCCAGAATCTTGAGGTGCTTTGAGACATTGGCCTGCCCCAGGCCAGTTTCTTCAATAATTTCGGTGACATTCTTCGAGCCTGACTTCAAAGAGCACAGCACCTGCAAGCGGCTGAGCTCAGACAGGACTTTGAAGTAATCGGCCACGGGAGCCAGGGCGGAAGGAGGTAGGGCCATAGGTCGAGAGACGGTTACCACGGTCTAAAAGTATATTATATTACTATCTTACTCAAATCCCAAAGAAGTCAGATGCTTGACCTTTTATATAACTATATAGTAGATTAATGCAGGAAGCAGAGGTTCCTACCTTACATCCCTGCTTGAACCGCTGAAGGTACAAATACTATGCTCTTTCGCCAATTGTTTGACCCTGAAACCAGCACTTATACCTACCTGATCGCCGATCCAGAGGCCAAGGTTGCCCTCCTCGTTGACCCGGTGCTAGACCAGGTAGAGCGCGATCGCCAGCTGCTAACTGACCTGGGATTGACGCTGAAGTACTGCCTAGAAACCCATATCCATGCTGACCACATTACCGGAACGGCGCAGTTGAGGGAGGCAACCGGATGTGAAGGAATTGTCCCAGACCATGCCCAAGCCGCCTGTGCCAATCGGTTTCTTCGCGATGGAGAGATGTTGCAGTTGGGGTCTGTGGGGGTGGAGGCGATCGCCACTCCGGGGCATACCGACAGCCACATGGCCTACCTGGTCAATGGTACCCACCTACTGACGGGCGACGGGCTGTTGATTCGTGGCTGTGGGCGTACCGATTTCCAGAGTGGAGATGCCGGAACGCTCTACGATGTCGTTACCCAACGGTTATTTACCCTGCCGGATAGCACCCTGGTGTATCCGGGCCATGACTATCGGGGTCGCACCGTTTCCACGATCGGTGAAGAGAAGCAGTGGAATCCTCGCTTTGTAGGGCGTAACCGGGAAGAGTTCATCCGGTTCATGGCCTCCCTGAACCTACCCAATCCGAAAAAAATTGCGGAAGCCGTGCCCGCCAATGAGCGCTGCGGCAGGGTTCTGGCGGCTTAGGCGGTCGAGGCGAGGGTTCGTGATCAGTATTTTTCATTGTAATCAGGAGAATTTTGAATGTCGGCTACTCGTTTGAACCAGCTACATACTGTGGATGCTCAAACTCTGAAACAGGGTTTAGACCAGCAATCTGTCACCCTCATTGACGTGCGAGAACCGGGGGAGTTTGCTGGAGAGCATATTCCTGGGGCTACCCTGGTGGCGCTGTCTCAGTTCGATCCCCGCAAAATTCCCCAAACGGATGATGCGCAACTGGTGCTGTACTGTCGTTCAGGCAATCGATCGGCGATCGCAGCCCAAAAGCTGTTTGATGCCGGGTTTGAATCGGTGACCCATCTCTCCTGCGGTATTGGCGCTTGGAAAGAGGCGGGATATGCCACCGTCACGAACCGGAATGCGCCAATTAGCCTAATGCGTCAGGTGCAAATTGTGGCCGGTTCCCTGATGCTGACCGGAACCGTACTGGGGGCATTAGTCTCTCCCTGGTTTCTGCTGCTGAGTGGGGCTGTGGGGACAGGGCTGATTTTTTCGGGGGTAACGGATACCTGCATGTTAGGCATGCTGCTGGCTAAGTTGCCCTACAACCAGCGGAGCCAATACTGATGACCTGGATCATTGGCCTAGTGCTGGCCGGGGGAATTGGCCTGAGTTTGGGGCTGTTGGGGGGGGGCGGCTCAGTACTGGCGTTGCCGGTACTGGTCTATGTGATGGGGGTCGCCCCCAAGTCGGCGATCGCCATGACGCTGATCATTGTGGGAACCGTCAGCCTATTGGGGTTGATTCCCCACTGGCGAGCCGGCAATGTCAATCTCAAAACGGCCTTGGTCTTTGGCTCCGCCACCATGGTGGGGACTTTCACGGGTGCCAAGATTGCGACCTTGCCCGTGGTCTCCGAAACCTTTCAAATGCTGCTGTTTGCCGTCGTCATGCTGCTGGCAGCCGGGTTTATGATCTACCGCAGTGCCCGGCCAATGCCGCCAGACAATCCGCTCGCTGCCTATCCTAAACCGATTTGTAAATACTGCTGGCTCTGGCTTTTGACTGAAGGACTGGCCGTGGGCATCTTGACTGGCCTGGTGGGGGTGGGCGGCGGCTTTGCGATCGTTCCGGCGCTGGTCTTGCTAGCCAAGCTGCCGATGAAACATGCGATTGGCACGTCTCTGCTGATTATCATTGCCAACTCGATCACCGGATTTCTGGGCTATTTGGGGCATGTAGCCCTAGATTGGCACCTGATCGTATCGTTCATTTTTGCCGCCAGCCTGGGGACTATCCCCGGTGCCTATCTCGCTCGCTATGTCCCAGCCCAAAAGCTACAAAAATCCTTTGGTTACTTTCTGCTAGTCGTGGCAACGTTTGTGTTGGTGCAGAATCGCCAAAGCTTTCAGACGCCCCATGCCTTAGGATCAAAGGATGGACTAGCGGCCAAAACAGTACCTTGTCAATCGTATTGAGCAATCTCCCGGTCATCCACCTTAGCGATCGCGGTCAGGGTTTGAGCGGCGCTATCTCGGGTTAGCGTGTACAGGTTGCCATCTGCAATGTCGAGGTTAGGACTGGGCTGGCTGGTGCGGCTTCGCGCCTGGGCTAGCTCGAAAGTACGATTGATGGTGGGACAGATAGCCGTAGCCCATTGGCGATCGGCTATTCCCCTGACTCCAGCCTGCAACGTGGCCTGTTCTAACACTGCGGCCAGATCAAATTCCGGTGCCCAGCGAGACCTTTATGACTCGGGTCAAGGGAAAAAACACACGGGTCGCGATCCCATCCCCGTTCCCACCAGCAGAGTCGAGGCAGGGTCACTGAGCGGAGTCGAAGTGTGGATGGTAATCATGACCAAAACCCTGCTGCTGGAGTAACGATTGACTTAGATCCCAGGGTTCTGACAAGGGCTGCAGCCAAGACAGCATCCTGGGATCTCCTACTTACGCTAAGACTGCCTTATGGGTAAACTCGCCTTCGGCATCCACGTCATAGACAATTGGCACCCCCGTCGCCAGTTCCAGTGTAGCCACTGCCTCTTCGCTGAGGCTATCCAGCACCATCAAGATCGATCGCAGCGAGTTGCCGTGGGCCGCCACCAGCACGTTCTTACCGGCCTTTAGCTCCGGCACAATCGCCTGATCAAAAAACGGCACCGTCCGCTTTACCGTATCTTCCAGGCTTTCGCCCCCCGGCGGTCGCACATCGTAGGAGCGCCGCCAGAGGTGCACCTGCTGTTCGCCAAATTTTTGCGCCATTTCGGCCTTGTTCAACCCCTGCAGGTCACCGTAGTAGCGCTCATCCAGGGCGGGGGTGCGAATGATCTTGAGTTCTTTGTCGGGGTCGCCGATGTGGTGATCCCAGCCGTGCCAGTCGGGTTCTGCCGGGTCGTGCCAGAGGTAGGGGGTGCGATCGCCCCGCACCTGTTCGCATTCCGTCAAACAGACGATCGCCGTTTCGATCGCCCTGATCAGCATGCTGGTGAAACAGATATCGACGGTGTAACCGGCATCGCGCAACTTGCAGGAGGCGATCGTCGCCTCGGCCCGGCCGCGATCGCTCAGGGGAACATCCACCCAGCCGGTGAATTTGTTGGCCGCATTCCACAGACTTTGCCCGTGGCGGATCAGGATGAGTTTAGCCATAGGGAGTCTCGAGAGGCCGGATTGGATTGATGGGGCTATCTATAACCATACCGATCAACGATGCGGATCTTTCCTTTGGCTGCTGTCGCGATCGCCAGGGGTGACGGGCCGGGGGCTTTCAAGTTATCTATTTGGCTTCGGTAGTCTGTAGCTTATCCCTGGCCTTCAGCCACTTCAAGGCCTCTCGTCGGCTCAGGGGAGCCAGCGGCGACTGCGCCACAAACCCCTGAACCGCTGAGGGGGCCACCTTGGAGTACTCCCTCAGCGCCCAGCCGATGGCCTTTTGGATAAAAAATTCCTGGGAACTCTGGTTTTGCTCCACCAGGGTCAATAAAAGCGCCTCGTCGGTATGGTCCGTCCCGCCTTAACAGGCCGCTGGCCCAGGACGATTCAGACTACGGGTTCAACCGTTTGCCTAGGGCTTTGTTGCCCCAGGGCCATCTGCCGGGTGTCGCCGGGTTAACCGCTGCCAGCCATCCTCCAATAACGTATAGAGTACCGGCACCACCACCAAACTCAGCAGCGTTGAGGTGAACAACCCGCCAATGATTGCCACCGCCATGGGCTGCCGTAGCTCTGCCCCGGCCCCAATGCCTAGGGCCAGGGGCAACATGCCTAAAATGGTTGAGGCGGTGGTCATTAAAATGGGCCGCAGGCGCACCTGGCCCGTCACCTTGATGGCGCGATCGCGGCTGAGCCCAGCCTGCCGCAGCTGGTTGATGTAGTCCATCAGCAGCAGGGCATTTTTATCCAGCAGGCCCAGCAAAAATAACAGCCCAATCACCGAGATCATGCCAAAGTCGCTCTGGGTAACGAGCAGGGCCAGCATGGCTCCCACTAGGGCTAGGGGCAGCGAAAGCCCAACCACCGCTGGCTCCAGGAGACGCCCGAAGGGAATCCACAGCACCACCAGCATGCAGATCACCGCCAGCCCCAGGGTGGTGCCAAAGCTGCCCAACACTTCCTTGAGCCGGGCCGAGTCGCCGCCTAGGTCGATGCTCACCCCCGACGGCAGGACCTCGGTGGCGATCGCCACCATTTGCTCGGTCGCCTGGCCCAGGGCCTGCCCAGCGCTTAAGTTGGCCGATACGTAGGCCACCCGCTGACCACTGCGCCGGTTAATCTGGGTGATCTGGCCCGCTGGGGCACCGCCGCCGCTAATCGATACATCGACAAACTCCGGCAGGGCTACCAGGCGGTCTCGAAGGGCGATCGCGGCTTGATTGAGCAGGGCTAAATCCTCCCCTACCAGCACCACCTGTAGGGGCTTTTCGCCGCCGGTATCGACGAACTGGAGGTCTTCCACGCTGGTGGTCACCCCCGGCAGCTGGGGCAGGTCGGCCCGCAGCTGATCCTGCACCTCAGCGGTGGTCAGGGTGCGATCGGCGTTAATGGTCACGTAGAGTTTGCCCTCGGTGGGCTTGCCCCGCAGCCCCACCGTAGTCAGTACCGACTCCACCGCCGGGGTCTCGAGAACAGTGGCTTCTAGCTCCTCAGCCACTGATTGAGACTGGGCGAAGAGCAGCTGCATCGGGTTGGTGGGGCTGGCGTTCCCCTGCGCCAGTCTGGGATCGAGGGCACTTCCGGGGGCGCTTCCGGGGGCGATCGCGGCCCCGTTCGGCCCCCCCACCTGCGGTAGCGGAGCCGCGTAGGTGATATTAAATTCTCCCCGGTCGAGCTGGGGAATAAACCCCTGGGGCACCAGAGGAATCAGCGCAATACCCGCCACCAAGCTAGCCAGGGCCAGACCCACCACCGCCCACCGATGGTCCAGGGCCCAGCCTAAGAGTCGACTGTAGCGTCGAGACAGCCAACCATTGGGAGGGGCCTCGGTAATCAGAGCGCTAGCGCCAGGGGCCGCCGTTGGTCCGGCGATCGATGCATCTCCCGACCTCCCGACTGGGTCCGCCGGGCCGGGGCCTTTCCCCGGCGGTTTGCTGCGCAGCCAGTACACCGCCAAAACCGGCGACAGGGTACGGGCCACCAGCAGCGAGGTCAGCACCGCCGCCGACACCGTCAGCCCAAAGGGTTTAAAGAACTGCCCCACGGTGCCCCCCATCAGGGCCACGGGCAGGAACACCGCCACAATACTCAGGGTCGATACTGAGACCGTCAGACCAATTTCTCGGGTTGCCCTCAAGGCCGCCTGTTTGGGGCTCTCCCCCGCCTCCAGGTGGCGAATAATATTCTCCACATCCACAATGGCATCGTCCACAATGATGCCAATCACCAGGGCCAGGGCCAGCAGGGTAATGGTCTCCAGGTTGAAGCCGTAGATCGCCATCACAATGAAGGTGCCGAGCAGCGAGGTGGGAATCGCCAGGGCCACAATCAGCGTGGCGCGCCAGTTTCTCAGAAACCAGAAAATGACCAGCACCGCGATCGCGATCGCCAGCACCAGCGAATCGATCGTGGCCTGAGTGGATTCTTTAATGAAATTGGCCTGGGTCGCCGCCCTGGTAATCTGTAGCTCTGGCGTGGTTGTTTGCAGCTCCTCCACCACCGCTTCGACATCGTTGACCACCGCCAGGGTATTGGCACTGCCCTGCTTAATCACCTGCAGAGCCAGGGCCTCGGCCCCGTTAAACCGGATCAGGGTCGGGGGGTTAAGCAGGCTGGCCGAGGGGGCATTGAGATTAGGGGCCTGGCCGCTAGGCGTCGCAGGAGCGGCCAGATCCTGTCCGGCGGTGCCCTGCAAATCGACCCGGAGCACGCCAGGAACAGCTTCCAGGGGCGGAATGATCTCAGCCCTGACCCGGTCTGCCAGGGCCGCCAGATCGCCATCGGCACTGCTGAGGGCGTAGCTAATGGCGGCTTCTTCGTTGAGGTTGAGGGGAATCACCTGGGTCCGGGTGGCATCGGGCAGGGCCAGAGCCGCCAGGGCCTGCTCCACCGCCGCCGTTGAGGCTTCCAGGTCGGTGCCCACCTTAAACCGCAGGTTTAAGACGCTCTGCCCCGGATAGGTGGTCGAAAAAATGCGGTTCAGACCGGCCAGGGGTTCAAGCTGGGCCTCTAGGGGCACCGTGAGCTGGGCCTCGGTCTCCAGGGCAGTGGTTAGGGGGGCAGAGCTATTCACCACCACCACCGGGAAGGTGATATCGGGAAACAGCCCATACTCCAGGGAGTGGAAGGCAAACAGCCCGGCCACGCTGACCACCAGCCAAAACGCGATGGTCAATCCGCCATGGTTGATCGCCAGCTTAGAGAGGTTGAGGCGATCTTTAAGCAGCCGTGGGGGCGAGGCCTGGGGCATAGGGGCGAGGGAAATAGGGCCGATGCAGGGAGAGGACCGTTGGGAGACTCGACGGGGAAGGAGGTGTCTATTTTAAGGTGTGTCGTTCTAAGTCTGTCATAGTAGACCCAGAAAAATAGACCCAAACACGCAGAGGCTAAGGGAGTTAAGGACAATTCTGGAAACGAAAATAACCGAGAATTTTGATTCCTCTCAAGGGCGCAGGCCCTGCGCCCCTACCTGGGGTATCTTCTTGCTCGGAAACGACCCAATGCTAAAGACCGCTTTGGGAGGGTTTAGGTGTCGCTAACTTCTCCTCCGATCACGACGCTGCTGGTGCCCCAGGGGGCAGAATATGCTGCGGTCTGTAGAGGCCTAAAGCCGCTGGAAAATTTTGCGATCGCGCTGCCCCAGGTGGTGTCCATTCCCATGGGCAGAGAGGCGGTGGCAGCGCGGCTGGCAAACCTTGAGCTAGCCCCAGGAGGCTGTTTGGTGATGGGGCTGGGGGGAAGTCTGTCCCCAGCGTTGGGTGTCGGGGCCGGGGTGATTGGTCAGCGGTGCTTAACGGTGGTGGAAGGTCGCGTAGTGGAGGATGGTTCTGGCGAGGGAGAGCGTCTGCTACAGCCGAGCCCCGAGCTGATTGATTGGATGCAAGACCGGCTGGGTCAAGCCGCTGTTTTAGGTACGGTGGTGACCAGCGATCGCATTCTCACCACCGCCGCCGCCAAGGCCACCCTCCATCGCCTCACCCAGGCCGACGTAGTGGATATGGAAAGCAGCGCCGCGATCGCCGCCCTGGCCCCCCATCCAGTAGCGATTCTGCGAGTGATCAGCGATGATTACGATCAAACCCTGCCGGATATCACCGCCGCCCTGGGAGCCAACGGCGACCTAAAGCCCTGGCCCCTGGCTAAGAGCTTTATCCAGCAGCCCAGGGCGGCCGCCCATCTAATCGCTGGCTCCCTGCGTGGTCTTCAGCGGCTGCAAACCCTAACCCATCAACTGTTCGCTTAGCGTCTATGGACATTCTTCAACGGCTGAACGCGCGCCAGGCCGAAAACTTTGATCTACACGCCCAGCACCTCAACTCGCAGATGGTCAACGTGCTCAAGACCATCGGCTTCGATCGCCAGTACGTGCGAGCCGAAGGCCCCTACCTGTACGACCAGGAGGGGCACCAGTACCTGGATTTGCTGGCCGGGTTTGGGGTCTTTGCCCTGGGCCGCAACCATCCCACCGTCGTGCAGGTGCTGCAGGATGTTCTCGGGGCCAGCCTGCCCAACCTGGTGCAGCTCGATGTGTCGCTGCTGTCAGGTTTGCTGGCCGAAAAACTCGTGGGAGTCACCCCCCCCGGCCTTGATCGCATCTTTTTTGCCAACTCTGGCACCGAAGCCGTGGAAGCGGCGATTAAATTCAGCCGCTACGCCACCGGGCGCAGCAAAGTTGTCTTCTGCTCCGGGGGGTACCACGGCCTCACCCTGGGGTCGCTGTCGGCCACCGGGGACGAGTATTTTCGCGCCGGCTTTGGCCCCCTGCTGCCCGACTTTATCGAAGTGCCCTTTGGGGATTTAGCCGCCCTGGAACAGGCCCTGCACCGAAAGGATGTGGCCGCCTTCATTACCGAACCGATCCAGGGCCACGGCGTTTGGATTCCGCCCGAGGACTATTTGCCCGGTGCCGCCGCCCTCTGCCAGCGCACCGGCACCCTGTTCGTCGCCGATGAGGTACAGACCGGCCTGGGTCGCACCGGCCAGTGGTGGGCGGTGGATCACTGGGGGGTGGAGCCCGACATTCTCTGCATGGCCAAGGCCCTCTCCGGCGGGTTTATGCCCGTGGGGGCGGTGGCCTGTCGGCGCTGGATCTTTGAAAAAATGTTCAACCGCATGGACCGGGCCGTGGTGCACGGCAGCACCTTTGGCAAAAATAATTTAGCTATGGCGGCAGGGCTGGCCACCCTGGAGGTGCTGGAAACCGAGCACCTGATTGCCAACTCCGCCCGCATGGGAGAACAGATTCTCGCCGATTTGCAGCCCCTGGTGAGCCAGTATGAGTGCCTCAAGGAAGTGCGCGGGCGCGGCCTGATGCTGGCCCTGGAGTTTGCCGAACCCCGCAGCCTGTCGCTCAAAATGGCCTGGAAAATGCTGGAGGCGGCGAACCAGGGCCTGTTCTCCCAAATGATTACGGTACCGCTGTTTGAACGGCATCGGATTCTCTCCCAGGTGGCGGGCCACGGCATGAACGTGGTCAAGTTTATTCCGCCCCTGACGCTGACGGAGGGCGATCGCCAGTGGATTGTGGAGGGGGTCACGGACGTGGTCGCCGACGCCCACCGGGTGCCCGGAGCCGCCTGGGACTTTGGCAAGTCGCTGGCCACCAAGGCCCTGCGCATGAAGGCTGGGGTTTAAGCCCTTCTGACCAGTCCAGCCCTAAGGAGGTTTCTAGAAAAGCGGATACCCCTGGGTAGGGGCGCAGGGCCTGCGCCCTTGATATGAAAGGAAGCAAAATCCTCGGGTATTCCCGTTGCCAGAATTGTCCTCAGCTCAAAGCTCAGTCCTAAATATGGCCAGCCTGTTTCACCCCCTCTGCGGCAGTACCCCCGATACGCTGTGGCAACTCTTCACCAGCCAGGGCGGGGTCTCACCCCAGCGCCTGCCCCAAGCCGCGATCGCCATGGCCGTGGCCCTGGCCCGCTGGCCCTTTTCGCTGGCAGAACAGCGGCTGACGGCCAGCGTGTTGAGTGAACCGATGCCGCCGCCGATTTTCATCGTCGGCTACTGGCGATCGGGCACCACCCACCTGCATAACCTGCTCAGCCAGTCCGATACCTTTGGCTATATCACTCCCCTGGCCACCGGCCTGCCCTGGGATATTCTCGGCATTGTTCGCCGCCTGGAGCCGCTGCTGGAAAAGGCGCTACCCAGCGATCGCTACGTCGACAATGTGGCCGTCACCCCCACCTCTCCCCAGGAAGACGCCATTCCCCTGGCCACCATGGGCGCACCGTCCTACTACCACGGCCTGTACTTTCCCCAGCAGTTTCACCACCACTTTGAGCGCGGGGTGTTTTTCGATGGCTGCGATGAAGGTGCGATCGCCCAGTGGCAGCGCTACCAAGAACAGCTGCTCCATAAGGTATCCATCCATCAGCAGGGCAAACCGCTGCTGATTAAAAACCCGGTGTACACCGCTCACGTGGCCCAGCTCCGCCAGATCTGGCCCGAAGCCAAATTCATTCACATCTACCGCAACCCCTACGTGGTGTTTCCCTCCACCCGCCACTTTTTCCTGCGGCTGCTGCCAGAGCTGGCGCTGCAAACCTACGACGCCACCGCCATGGCCAACCTGGTAGAAGAGCTAGTCTTAGACAGCTATCCCCGCATGATTGCCACCCTGCAAGCGGACGTCGCCACCCTGCCTAGAAACCAGTTTGCCGAAATTCGCTTTGAAGACCTAGAACAAGCCCCGCTGGAAACCCTACAGCAGGTCTACGCCACCCTGGAACTGGAGAATTTTGACCAGGCCCAACCTCAGTTCGAACGCTATTTAGACGGGCTGCAAGGCTATCAGAAGAATCGCTATGCCTTTGATCCTAAGGTGATTCAGCGGGTAGAAGATTACTGGGCATCGCTGATTCAGCAGTGGGGCTACGAAAAGCCTCTGGCCTGAGGAGATTTTGCCGAGTAATCTGATCTGCTAGAACAGAGATGTGGTGCAGCCGTTAGGACGTTGATGAAGTCATTTCGCTGGAATGATGATAAGCATCGTCAGTTGCAGACAGAGCGGGGAGTGAGCTTTGAACAAGCGCTACAGGCGATCGCAGATGGCAAACTGTTAGAGTTCATGGTTGAATCTCCCCTGGGTTTGAGATTCTACTGTGGAGGTGCGGTGCGATCGCCACCCCCAGCCGACCGAATCCTAATTACCCCTAGATTAGCTCAAGGCGAAGGATAGACCCGCCCTTTCCAGGCACCGCCCTGGCCGCGCCAGTGTCGCCACGCCGAGTCCAGAGTCATCAGACTGTAGAGCAACCCAATCAGCGGCAGGGCAAACCCCAGCAGCGGCGAACAGCGGTACAGCCGCAGAGTAGGGCCGTAGGCCAGGGCCATCATCAGCCAGGTCAGCCCAGCGAAACTAGCGACTAGCCCCTGACCCGTGGCAATTCCCCAGATAAAACCCAGCGGCGGCACCAGGTAGACCAGCCCCATACCCAGAACGGTACCGACCAGCAGCCACGGCGAATAGTGCAGTTGGGTATAGGCGGTGCGGGCCACCATATCCCAAATGCTTTCCAGGGTAGGGTAGGGGCGCAGGCTGTGGGTCGTGGTGGTGAGGCCGAGCCAGATGGGGTGGTGGGGAGATGGGGAGAGTTGTGAATTTTGAATTTTGAATTTTGCACTCCCCTCCTGGGAGGGGTAGGGGTGGGTCTCTGGAGGCTGAAACCGCTTCACCGCCGCCGCCAGAGAGCAGTCGTCAATCAAGGCATTGCGCAAAATAGTCAGCCCCCCAATCCGCTCCAGGGCCTGACGGCGCAGCAAAATGCAGCCACCCGCAGCGGCGGCGGTGCTGCGGCTAGGGTCGTTGACCCAGGGAAAAGGGTAGAGCAGCTGAAAGAAGAAGACAAAGGCGGGAATCAGCAGTTTCTCCCAGGGGCTTTCGCAGCGCAGGCGCACCATCAGGGAGGTGAGGTCTAGGGCCTCAGCCTCGGCCTTGGCGACCAACTGGCGCAGATTGGTGGGGCTGTGCTCAATATCGGCATCGCTAAACAGTAGGTAATCGGGGGGGTGGGGCTGCCCCTGGGCGTAGCGTGCCCCCTGCTCCATGGCCCAGAGTTTGCCGGTCCAGCCTGGGGCTAGGGGTTCCCCAGAAATGACCGTGAGTCGGCTGGTTTGGTTCGCCTGCTGGGCCACCTGTCGGGCTACCGTGGCGGTGCCGTCGGTGCTCTGGTCATCCACCAAAACAACGGCAAACGCTCCGGGATAGTCCTGCTTGAGGAGAGATAGCAGGGTTTGGGGTAAGACATCGGCCTCGTTTCTGGCCGGAATAACCGCCCAGACTGACGGATAGTTTTTCCCCTGAGCCAAAGCAGGGTCTGGGCCTGGGGCAGCGCCATCGAGCCGCTGATCGGCCCACCAAAATCGGCCCCAAAACCCCACCAAAACCACCCAAATAGCTAGCGATAGGGCCACCAGCCCCAGCCCAATTGCGCTGTCTACCATGCCCTCTGCCCTCTGCGAATCACCCTCGGCTACGCCCCAAACCATAGCCGATCTTATTGTCGATTTGGCCTCCCCCGTGCTTCATCGCCGATGGTTTTGCATTATTCTCCTTAAAAGACCCCAGAGGGAACAGGCGGGGTCTGCTTGCGGTGCCGTTGAGGAGGAGACCAGTCACTATGGCTATACAAGACCAAGTCGCGGTGGATCGGCTGAGTCAGGCGATCGCAGACAGTCAGCAGTATCTGCTCTCAATCCAGCGGCCCGACGGCCACTGGGTGGCGGAGCTAGAGTCGAACGTTACCATTACCGCCGAAATTGTGCTGCTGCACAAAATCTGGGACACCGATGGGGCCAGGCCCATGGCCAAGGCCGAGCGTTACCTGCGATCGCAGCAGCGACCCCACGGCGGCTGGGAACTCTACTACGGCGACGGCGGCGACCTCAGCACCACCGTCGAAGCCTACACGGCCCTGCGCGTTTTGGGCGTACCGCAGGATGACCCGGCTTTGCTCCAGGCCAGGGCGTTTATTCTGGCGCGGGGCGGCATTACCCAAACCCGTATCTTCACCAAGCTGCACCTGGCCCTGATTGGCTGCTACCAGTGGCGCGGCCTGCCGTCGATTCCGCCCTGGGTGATGTTTTTGCAGCCACCCTTCCCGGTTTCTATCTACGAAATGTCGAGCTGGGCACGGGGCAGCACGGTGCCGCTGCTGATCGTCTTTGACCGCAAGCCAGTTTTTGCCATTGAGCCCGCGATTCGGGTGGATGAACTCTACGCCGAGGGGATCGAAAATGCCCGCTTTGAGCTACCCACCAATAACGACTGGAGCGATGGCTTCGTCTACCTCGACCATGCCTTTAAGCTGGCCGAAAGCCTTAACCTGGTGCCCTTTCGCGAGGCGGGCATTGAGGCCGCCGAGCGCTGGGTGCTGGAGCGGCAGGAGGCCAGCGGCGACTGGGGCGGCATCATCCCGGCCATGCTCAACTCCATGCTGGCCCTGCGCTGCCTTGGCTATGACGTCAAAGACCCAATCGTGGTGCGGGGGCTCCAGGCGATTGACAACTTTGCGATCGAAACCGATGACGAGTACCGGGTGCAGGCCTGCGTTTCGCCGGTGTGGGATACCGCCCTGGTCATGCGTGCCCTGGTGGACTCGGGCCTGGCCCCCGACAGCCCCTGCCTGGTGCGCGGCGGCGAATGGCTGCTGGAAAAGCAAATTTTGGACTACGGCGACTGGGCCATGAAAAACCGCCAGGGCAAACCCGGGGCCTGGGCCTTTGAGTACGACAACCGCTTTTACCCCGACGTCGACGATACCGCCGTGGTCGCCATGGCCCTGAACGCGGTCAAGCTGCCCAACGAGCTGCAAAAGCAGGCCGCCATCAACCGCGCCGTCGATTGGGTGGCCACCATGCAGTGCCACCCCGGCGGCTGGGCCGCCTTTGACTACAACAACGATCAAGACTGGCTCAACGCCATTCCCTACGGCGACCTGAAGGCCATGATTGACCCCAACACCGCCGATGTCACCGCCCGGGTGCTGGAAATGGCAGGGCAGTTGGCCAGTCCCGATCTGGCTCGGGGGGCTCTGACAGCCCAGCGCATTCACCGTGGCATTCAGTACCTGATCCAGGAGCAGGAGGCCGACGGCAGCTGGTTTGGCCGCTGGGGGGTGAACTACATCTACGGCACCAGCGGGGTGCTGTCGGCCCTGGCCCTGGTGGCCCCCAGTCAGTGCCGCCCCGCCCTAGAGCAGGGGGCCCGCTGGCTGGCCGGGTGCCAAAACAGCGATGGCGGCTGGGGCGAAACTTGCGAAAGCTACAAAGACCCTAGCCTCAAGGGCCAGGGACCCAGCACTGCCTCCCAATCGGCCTGGGCCTTGATCGGCCTGCTGGCGGCAGCTAAAGTGGGAATTTCGGTTGACCCAGGGCAGCTAGAGCGTGGGGTGCGGTACTTAATCGACACCCAAAAGGCCGATGGCACCTGGGATGAAGATGAGTTTACCGGCACCGGCTTTCCCCAGCATTTTTATATTCGCTACCACCTCTACCGACAGAATTTTCCGCTTATGGCCCTGGGGCGTTATCGCCTCTTTAAGACATCTCGTTGACCTCAGTCGACGGTCCGGTGGGGGAGTGGTCTAGGGCGAGCCAGGGTGGAACGTGATCTGGCCGCAGGTGCATTTCCTGGTTAAGATTGCCGTCGATTGCGATCGCCAGAGACTGACGGCTGGCCTAGGCTGTTGAATGCTTTAGGACTCCTTATCTTACGGGCTTTTAATCCCAACATGGGCGACCATGGAAAAGGTGTAAAACAGTCTGATAGTATGCCGTTTTTTATTACCCAGTTCGGCGCATCTTCTTTGATTTTACATTGTTTTAATTAAGGGTTTATGGGGGGATAACCCGCTGATTAGTTGATTCTCAATTAGCTGAAATAATTTGATTCCGTCAAGCTTGGTGATGATGTTCTGTATATTTTGGGTTCTATAGAATTTATAAGGAAGAGGCTCAACCTCAAGGACTGCTGAGGTGGTATCGAGGGGGTGGTGAAATTTCCCTCTCTATAGGTGCCCCTGGAACAGTCAGTATTTCCTAGGTGTGCAAGACTCCGATGTTTCAGCAGTCCCTAAGCCTAAAAATACGTTTTAACTGTACTGTGTTCTATAGCCCAGAAACTTACTGGATTGGATGGCCTGGCTTCAGCTAGTATTCAGCTTAAACCCGTATAATGGCCGCAATCGAATTTGGTGATGAGGAGATTCATGGTGAGTTCATCCAACGATGCCCTAGCGCTTCTAAAAGCGACCAGCCGAACCTTTTATATTCCCATTAGCAACTTACCCCCGGGTCTCCAGGAAGCGGTGGCCGCCGCTTACCTTTGCATGCGAGCGATCGACCAGATTGAAGACGCCCCCGAACTCGATGTAGCGCTTAAAACAAAACTTCTGAGAACAATTAGCCTGAATCTGCAATCCGGCACCGACACCTCCTCTGCAGCCACCTTTACCAAAGGCTTAGCCCCCTACCAAGATCACCTGGAGGAAGTCACCCTGCGGATTGGCGAGTGGGCGATGTTAGCTCCCGAATCCATTGCCCCCCGGATCTGGGATGCCACCGCCGCCATGGCCGATCGCATGGCCTACTGGGCCGAGTGCAACTGGGCCATTCACACCGAGGCCGATTTAGACCGCTACACATTCAGCGTGGCGGGAGCGGTGGGGCTGATGCTGTCAGACCTGTGGACCTGGTATGACGGCACCCAGACCAGCCGCACCGAAGCCCTCGGCTTTGGCCGTGGCCTCCAGTCGGTGAACATTTTGCGGAACCACTTGGAGGACAAGGATCGGGGGGTAGATTTCTTCCCGCAGGGTTGGGGAGCCGATGATATGCAGCGCTACGCCAGACACAATCTGGCCATGGCCGATGCCTACACCAATGCCCTCCCCAAAGGCCCCGCCCGCGACTTTTGCAGCGTGCCCCTGGCCTTGGCCCACGGCACCCTCGATGTGCTGGCCCAGGGCAAGGAAAAGCTGACCCGCCTGGATGTCATGACTATTCTGGGCAAGCTCAAGCTAAGTGGGGTGGCCGGCTAGGGTTTTGTCGTATTCAATTTGGCCGTAGTTGAGTTTGATGATGCGATCGGCCAGATGAAAGTAGTGATCGTCATGGCTAATGACGATCACAGTTTTACCCTGGGCGGTTAAATCGGGCAGAAACTGGGTATAAAACAGCTCCCGAAAGTGGGGATCCTGGTCGGCCGCCCATTCGTCAAACAGGTAGATGGGGCGATCTTCCACATAGGCGGTGAGGAGCGCCAGGCGCTTGCGCTGCCCCTGGGATAGGTCGGTGGTGGAGAACCGCCCCCCTTCGATGCGGACTTTGCGATCGAGCTGAAGCTGCCGCAGGTAAAACTGAGGGTCGATCTGCGGGTTAGACAGTCCTAACAGCCGTTCAAACAGATAAAAATCGGCAAAGATAGTCGAAAAATGCTGCTGATACCAGCAGCGGTTTTCGGCTGCGATCGCCTGCCCCGCCAGCCTAATCTGTCCCCCGCTAGGCCAGTACAGCCCGGTGATCAGCTTTGCCAGGGTCGATTTGCCGCTGCCATTGCCACCGATCAGAAACACCAGCTGCCCCGGTTTTAGGGTCAGGTTAATCGGTCCTAGGGTAAACTCCTGGTCGTCTTGGCCGCTGCGGTAGGTGTGGGTAAGGCCGATGAGTTCTAGGGCCTGCCAGTGAGGGGTGACCGGCGGCAGCGGGGGAGCAGCGACCAGCGGGTTAGGCGGCTGGGCCAGACCTAGGGTTTGAATGGTTTTTAGGGCGACGCTGGCCTGGCCCAGGGTCGGCAGCTTGGCAACTATGCTCTCCATCGGCCCCAACAGAAAGGTAAAGGTGAGGGCATAGCCAAAGCGGGTTTGGGCATCGACACTGACCCACTGGGGCAGAACAAAGAGCACCAGCCCCACCGCAAAAAAATAGATTAGCTTGCCCCAGCTGTCGAGAATGGCAAAGAGACTCAGCCCTCGGCTGCTGTAGTGGCGAAACTGGCGGGCGGTGCCCTCGAGATCGACGGTGAGAAAGTCTTGCTGGCGCTCCGCGTGGAGCTTTAGTTCTTTGATCCCCTGCACCAGGGTGCGAAAGTGCTGAAACAATCGGTCCTGGCGCTCCCGAGCGGCGGCCAGCCAGCGGCGACCCAGGTGGAGCAATATGCCACAGCTGAGGCCCGCCACCAGAGCCAGCAGCAGCACCAGCAGCAGCACCTGCCACGATAGCCAGGAAATGTAGACCATACAACCCGCCACCACCGCCAGATTGACGCACAGCAGCGGCAGGATGGAGACCGCCGCTGAAATCGTCTGGATATCTTCGGTCAGCACCGCCAGCAGCCGTGGTAGGCCCGCTCGCTCCAGCTGGCTCAGCTCGGTCGCTAAGATCTGGCGGCTCAGGCGCATTTGCAGGGTAAACACCGCCCGTTGGGACAGGCGCACCAGCACCACCCGAGAGATGATGCCGGTAATCAGCGCCACCGAGACCAGCAGACCAAAGGCCCAGGCCAGGGTGGCGGTGGTGGCGGTATCGGTGGCCAGGGTGATGCTAATCAGGGCAATCAGCCCGGCACTGCAGCCACCGCTGATAAAGCCGGTGGTCAGGGCGATCGCCACCGGCTGCCAGGAGGACCGCAGTAGAAACGCCAGCAGATCCATCGCTACCGGGCCGCACCAAAGACCGCGCCCAGCGATCGGGTGATATTTTGCGGCTGCATCGCATCCATGGCGGCGGTGGGCTCGTAGCCACAGTGCACCATGCAGTCGGCACATTTAGGGTTGCCGCTCTTGCGCCCGTAGCGATCCCAGTCGGTGTTGTCGAGCAGCTCCTGGAAGGTATCGTAGTAGCCCTCGTTGAGCAGGTAGCAGGGTTTTTGCCAGCCCAGTACGCTGAAGCTGGGGCTGCCCCAGGGGGTGCATTCGTAGTCTTTCTCACCGGTGAGAAAGTCGAGGAACAGAGGGTTGTGGTTAAAGGACCAGGCCTTTTGTCCGGCCCGGAAGGGGGCCAGAATCTCTCTAAACAGGGCGCGGGTCTGCTCCTGGCGCAGGAAGTGATCCTGGTCGGGGGCCCATTCGTAGCTGTAGCCCGGCGACACCATCATGCCGTCGATGCCCAACTCCGTCAGCAGGTCGAAGAGGGTCTGGATGTCCTTGGCATCGGTGCCGTCAAAAATGGTGGTGTTGGTGGTCACTCGAAACCCCTTGGCTTTGGCGGCCTTGATGGCGCTGATAGCCTTATCAAACACCCCGTCGCGATCGACACACTGATCGTGCAGGGCCTGGGGGCCATCTAGGTGCACGCTAAAGGTCAGGTAGGGCGAGGGCTGAAACTTATCCAGGCTCTTTTCCAGCAGAATGCCGTTGGTGCAGAGGTAGACGAACTTTTTGCGGGCCACCAGACCCTCCACGATGGCGTCAATTTGAGGGTGCAGCAGCGGCTCACCACCCGGAATCGACACCACCGGAGCGCCACATTCCTCCACGGCCTTGAAGCAATCCTCTGGGGATAGATTTTGCTTGAGAATCTCCGCTGGGTGCTGGATCTTGCCGCAGCCAGTGCAGGCCAAGTTACACCGAAATAGGGGTTCTAGCATGAGCACCAGGGGGAACTTTTTTCGCCCCCGCAGCCGCTGGGTGACCAAATACTGACCGACTGCCAAGGCCTGCTGAAGATGGATTGCCATAGAATTGCCTGATTCCTCACGATGGTTAAAATATAGCGCTGGCTAGATAGCTTTTAATCGTCCTGGGCCATTAACAGCGATTTAGGCCCGCTGGATTAGAAGGCTGAGGCTAGACCAAGGGGGCTGCCAATCCCCCGTAAAGGCAGTCGCGCTTGGGCAGATGCAAGCTGAAGTCGATCCTGCTGACTCAACGGTCAAGCCCCTTGGGCGATCCCGTTGACTGCGGAGACCTGTGTCGCGACGGCCATACAGCATGGCGGGGCTGGGGACAGCCGATGCCCCAAAGGCTCACAGGCCAAGCCTTTAATTTTCTTAACACTTGCCTTGGCCAAGTCTAGGGCTAAAACGACTGTTCTTGGGTTATTGGCTGTTGAGAATGTTTGATTGTGTAACAAAAGTTGCCTTGACGCTCCCTAAAAGTTACGCGACACTACATCTAACAGATGTGCCCACTCGCGAAATTAATGCAGTACATTGACTTTCGCAATGAACCGTGACCAGCTATGGCCGCGATACTTGGTTAGGATCAAGGCTATGGAGTCGCCTATATGGCTCAGGGTTACCGAGTTGTCTAGGTTGACTAATGAGTCAACTATTTTGCCCGCCCGCTGCATTTCTAGGAGCTGAACAACCATGGAAACCCTAGAATTTATTATTTTTCCCGATGGCCGGGTAAAAGAGACGGTCACTGGCATCGTCGGTGCTTCCTGCGCTGAGGTGACTGCGGCCATTGAGGCTCAGCTCGGCACGGTGGTGTCCCAGCAGGCGACCTCTGAGTACTTCGCCCAGCGCCAAGAGCAAGCCGCCTCCGAGACCGTGGCCGCCCAGGCTACCTACAGTCAGTGGTAGATTTTTAGTTTTTTAAGTCCCTCTATACCTACCCAGAAGATGTCACACTTTAGCCAGATTAAAACCAAAATCCGCAATCTAGACTCTCTCAAGCTCGCCCTGAGCGATCTGGGCACCGACTGGAAGGCTGGCCCCTGCGATGTGCGGGGTTACCAGGGTCAAACTCAGACCGCTGACCTGGTGATTGCCCAGGAGAATGGTTACGACATTGGCTTTTACCGCAATGCTGAAACCGCTGACTATGAACTGGTGGCTGACCTGCAATACTGGCAGCAGCCGCTCACGGTCGAAGGCTTTCTCAGCCAGGTGACCCAGCGTTACGCCTACAACGCCGTGCTGTCTGAAACCGCCCGGCAAGGGTTTCAGCTAGCCGAGGAGCAGGTGCGCGAAGATGGCTCTGTGCGGCTGGTCGTGCAGCGCTGGAATGGCTAACTCGCTACTTGATTGAGCTTTGGAAAGGGGCTAATGGCCCCTTTTTTGATTATTGGTCCAACCTCACTGGCCCAACCTTAAGGCACCGCACGATGACACATTTTGACGGGCAAGGGCATGAACCTACCACTGGCTTTGAACCAGAGCTGGGTGGTGTGCTGCGCCAGCAGAGCGATCGCACTGGCTTGGAACCAGAGCTAGGCGGTCAGCTCCGCCAGCGGGGCGTATACGTGGACGAAATCACCTGCATTGGCTGTAAGCACTGTGCCCACGTGGCCCGGAACACCTTTTATATTGAGCCTGACCATGGGCGATCGCGGGTTTACCGCCAGGATGGGGACTCCGAAGCGATCATCCAGGAGGCGATCGACACCTGCCCAGTGGATTGCATTCACTGGCTCGACTACACAGAGTTAAAGCAGTTGGAGAGCGATCGCAAGCATCAGGTCATTCCCGTGGCCGGGTTCCCCGTGGATAAGGCGATGTCTACGCTGCACATGCGTAAGGCTAAGCGCAAGGGCGATCGCGGCGGCACTAAGGATTAGTCGGCTGCTCCAGCGGGTCGACCACGACCTCACCGGTGGGCAGGAACTGCACCTCTACTGTAGTAGCCCCATCTCTGACTAGGTCTGGGAGGGCTGTGCCGACCTGCGGCAGCGTTGGAAGACTCTGGTAGGTGGCGGCAAAGTCGTTGAGGGGCACCAGTGCAGAGACGGTGCCATCGGGCTCAAGGGTGAGGCGGTAACCCAGCGGGGCCGCCAGGTTAGCCGGGGGCCGCCACTGCTGCTGCAGAAGGCGGGTTAGCTGGTCCAGCCACGGTGCGGCGGCAGCAGGGGCAGTGGCGGCAGCGATGCCCGATGCGGCCTCAAAGGCCTCGGGGGTGGCGGGGGCGGCTCGAAGGGCCTCATCTGGACCCGAGGTAGGGGGTTGCTCAGCCATCCTGTCTGCGTCGCTGAGGGGGGCTCGCTCCCCAGAAAGCCCTGTGGCCTGGGCCGGAGCCGCAGGGGCTGGAGTAGTTGGCGTGGGCGGGGCAGGTTCGGGCGGGGCGGGCGGGGACGGTGGAGGCGATGCCTTAGGGGTGCTGGGGGCAGGCGCTGCGACTGGGGGCACCGCTGGAGCGGGGGCGGGCGGAGCGTCGCCTGGGGCAGGGGCGTCTGGGGCAGCACTAGATGCACTGGCATCGGCCTCAGCATCAGCCCTGGGGGTAGATTCCCCTAGCGTCGTGGGCGGTTGATTTTCGGCAGCCCCCTGAGCGGTGGAGTCAGGGCTTGTTTGAGATGCGCTGGGGGATAGGATGACCGCAGGCGGGGAGGTGGTGAGGAACTGGTTGCCCAAGATTGCCGCAATGCCCACTGCCGCCACTGATCCCAACCAAATCGGCAGCCTGGGGCGAGGTCGTCGCACCTTTGCCATGGCGGTGTCTGGAAGGAGCTGTAGGTTGCTGTCAGCCCGTTCGATCGCATCGGCCAGGTCAGACAGCTGAAGGGTAGATAGTTCCACCACTTGAGGCGGGGCTGGAGGCACTGCCAGGGTCAGCCGATGGCGGGTCAGGCCCACCGGCTGGAGGGAATGCCCACCGCCAGACACTACTCCTGCGCTGCCTAGGGCGCTGGCGCTGAGGTAGCGCTGCACGTAGGTCTGCACAAGTTCGCTCAGGGCTGAAAACTGGGGCTCTCGTCCCCGCGCCTCAAAAATCACCGCCCGACTGGCCCCAGGTTCACCAGGGCGATCGCCCTGGTGAACCTCGAGATGAAAGCGCGATCGCCCCAGCACCGGTCGCCCGGTGATCTGGCTCAGGGGTGACAGCTCCCCCACCAGGCGTAGAGTGCAGGTGCCCGCCCCGTATTCGTAGGAGTTAACAGATGCGATCGCGGCCATAGCAGTCAGCTCAACAAAACCCCAAAGACGTCGCCCAAGCCAAAAATCATTCTCCTTTGCCCTCCCCCGATCGCTCCAGAAGGGCCACCCAGAGCTTGCGACTGCCCCCAACGCCACTGTAGAAAAGCAGGTCCACCAGCAGCTTCAGCCCTAGGGTAGTGAGTTCGTCGGTGGTGGCCCGTTGGTCGCCCTCCATGCGGTCTTGATAGGCGTTGCTGAAGCTGTCGAGGTAGTCGCCCAGCTGGGCGGTGCGGTGGGGGATTTGCCCCTGGCCCAGGGCCTGCTCGAGCCGTGCCACCGCCTGGCGGATGGTGTCGCGGTGGCTGATCGCTAAATGGCTGCTCACCAACACCAGGGCGCGGGCCTCGTCGACATCGAGCTTTTTGCGGCCCTGGCCTTTACGCAGGGGACTGGCCTGGCGCAGCCGCCACAGGTTGACGCGATCGCTCAGCAAATCCGACACCCCGAGGCTTTCCGCCGCCGCCAACATGGCATCGGACCCCAGCCCGGTGAGGGCCTCTAGGGCCAGCAGCACCAGGTCAAGCTGGGCCTTAATGCTGTGCAACTGCCGAGGGGTGGGCTGCGGCTGGGCCGAGTTTTGCTCACTGAGAGAAGACGACTCCACGGGGCTACCCTGTCTCTAACGTAGGGGATTGGGCTCATTGTGGCACGCGGGTTGCAGTTCTTGAAACGGGGCAAAGCCGCTCGCGGGGGCCAAGGCCGGGCAGTATGATCGAGAGGAATTAGGAAAGCTAAATGCACAGCAGCGTATTGTCGAAGGTAATGGTAGCGGCCCTGGCCATCTTGCTGGGCAGCGGTGGGGTGCTGGCGCTGTTCTACGGGGCCAATGCCCTGGTGGAACGCTTTGCCCAGGGAAGCCTTCAGCGTCGCCTGCTGCCCTGGGTGTTTTTGGCCCCGGCCCTGTTTCTCCTGGCGGCCTATCTGATTATCCCCACCGGGTTGACGGTTTACGTCAGCCTGCTGGACGCGCGATCGCAGAATTTTGTCGGCCTGAGCAACTACATTGCCCTGTTCACCGATCGGGGCATGGGGGAGGCGGTGCGCAACAACCTGCTGTGGCTGGTGGGGGTAACTGGGGTCAGCGTCAGCCTGGGGCTGCTGATCGCGGTGCTGGCTGACCGGGTGCGCTACGAACCTGTGGCCAAGACCCTGATCTTTTTACCCATGGCGATTTCCTTTGTGGGCGCCAGCGTCATTTGGAAGTTCATCTACGCCTTTCGCCCCGCCGGGACCGCTCAAATTGGTTTGCTGAATGGGGTGATCACCGGCCTGGGCTTTGAGCCCGTGGGCTGGCTGGTGGAGCGATCGCTCAACAACTTCGCCCTGATCGCCATTATGATCTGGCTCCAAACGGGCTTTTGCATGGTGCTGCTGTCGGCAGCGGTGAAGGCCATTCCCCACGAGATTGTCGAAGCGGCGCGCCTGGATGGGGCCAATGAGGTGCAGGTGTTCTGGCGGGTGATCCTGCCGATGATTCGCTCCACGATTCTGGTGGTCTCTACTACTACCATCGTGGTGGTGCTGAAGGTGTTTGACATTGTCTACGTGATGACCGCGGGCAACCAGGGCACTGAGGTGCTCGCCAGCCGTATGTTTAAGGAGATGTTTAGCTTTCGCCACTACGGCCGTGGCAGCGCCATCGCGGTGATTTTGCTGCTGGCCGTGATGCCAGTCATGGTCGCCAATCTGCGGTCCTTTCGCGGCCAAGACCCGGCTCGCTAGCTCCATGCTCTGCCCACCCCACCGCCCATCTCCTCTATGCCGTTTTCTCCCCATCGACTGACCCGTTGGCTCAACCGTGCCCCGGTGCACATCGCCCTGGTCGCCATCGCCCTTCTGTGGACCCTGCCCAGCCTGGGCCTGCTGATCAGCTCGCTGCGCCCCGCTGCTGATGTGATCGCCACCGGCTGGTGGACGGTGTTCCAGCATCCCCTCGACTTTACCCAGTACAGCCTAGAGAACTACCGCGCGGTGCTGGGCACCGTGGGCATGGGACAGGCGCTGCTGAACAGCTTTACCATTGCCATTCCGGCTACGGTGATGCCGATCGCGATCGCCGCCTACGCCGCCTACGCCCTGGCCTGGATGGAGTTCCCCGGTCGGCAGTGGTTATTTTTGGCGATCGTGGCGCTGCTGGTGGTGCCCCTCCAGATGACCTTTATTCCCCTGCTGCGGGTCTACCGCGACCTGGGGCTGACGGGCACCTTCGCCGGGGTATGGCTGGCCCACGCCGGCTATGGTCTACCCCTGGGTATTTACCTGCTGCACAACTACATTAGGGCTCTGCCCAGGGACTTGATCGAGGCGGCGGCGGTGGATGGAGCCTCGCAGATGGAGATTTTTACGCGGGTGGTGGTGCCCCTGTCGATGCCGGCGATCGCCTCCTTTGCCGTCTTCCAGTTTCTCTGGGTTTGGAACGACCTGCTGATTGCCCTGGTGTATCTGGGCGGCACCCCCACCGTGGCCCCCCTGACCATCACGCTGACGAACTTGGTCGGCTCGCGGGGGCAAGACTGGCACCTGCTCACTGCCGGAGCGTTTGTCACCATGGCTGTGCCGCTGATGGTATTTTTTGCCCTCCAGCGATATTTTGTGCGGGGGCTGCTGGCGGGCTCTGTAAAGGGGTAAGACGTTAACAACTTGGGTAGAGGAGCTTTAAACTGCATCATTCACAGTTATTTCCAAGGCGTTGAACTCCACTTCGACACCATCTCCGTAGCTGATGCCCGGTATTGGGGGCGCGATAATTTCCAGCGTAGATGGGGGTTGAAAGTTGCGCTTTTTGGTCTCTGGATGGGGGTAATAGATCCAGCCGTCGTAGGTTGAATGGTGAAACAAAACCCGACACCGCGAGAACGAAAAATCTTCGGGAGGATGGCGATCGGTCCATTCGACCCGTCGAAAGGTGAACTCAGGATCGATTAGCTGAAAGGTGCTGGGGCGAATGGAAATATTCAGGGTTCCCTGAAAGTATCCTGCCAGGTCTAGGCCCAGGGCTTGAAAAACAGGGGTTTGCATCTCGATAGTTCCCCTTGGGTAGGGGCCATCTACCGCCGCGCCGGATGCTACCTTGTGGCCCCGCTCTACGGTGCCTTTAACCCTTTGCCAATGCCGATTATTTACCATCGCGTGAATACTCGCGCACAATGAAAACAGGGTGGCTGAAGCCAGGCTTATTTTTTCTAAGTATTCGTAGTAGTCGCTGTTTGCAGAACTTGATCGTCTGGAATGCGCTGGTTTGCGTTGCCTGCTTCGTAGGATGTTAAAACGTCGTAGCCCAGATGCCGTAATGCCTTGACTAAATCAGTAGACAAGTTTTCGTTAGCATAAAATTTAAACGTCACTCCCAGCCCTCCTCGCTGTGGTGAGAGTCAATCAGGGCATTAATTTCGTCTTGATGGGCTTGGTAATAAACCTGGGCTGCCAGCAGGTCAAAGGAGGTTAAGCCGGGGAAGTTGTTGAGTAATTCCCCTTCACCTATGCCTTGATGCGATAGGGAAATTAACGTCCATACGGCGATGCGAGTGTTGCGGATGCAGGCATGGCCACCGGCCACACCGGGCGTTTTTTTGACCATGTGGCCTAGAAGGGCAGCCTGAAATGCCTGGAAGTCTTCTAAGGATAGGGCTGAGACAGCCTCTGCTAAGGAATTTGCCAGTTGAGTATTCATTGCGGCTAAGAGGCTATCGATAGTTTTTTTAGGGGTTCAACTAGGGGTGGCAGATTATTCTGGGCAGTTTCCCACACGATCGCAAGGTTCACCCGGAAGTACTCATGGGCCAACCTCTAGAAGACACGAATAGCATCCTCCAGCACAGGCTCTCGAAGGTGCTCTTTGAGGGAATCGGCGGTGCCCAAGTCGATGGAGCGCTCTAACAAGTCTTCTAGAAAATATTGAACGTCGAGTAACTGGAAGAGGCCGACGGGCTGAGAGAACTCGATGAGAAAGTCAATGTCGCTGGTGGGGGTAGCTTGGTTGCGTGCAACGGAGCCAAATAGATCGAGGGATTTAACCCCCATGGTTTTAAGGGTGGTTTGGTGGGCCTTGACCTTGGCCAAAACGTCGCTAGAGGTTGGAGGACTAACCATGACCGGAATTTACCAGAGATATAGTAATTATCCCAAAATTTTCGAGCGATCGCACCCATGGGCGATCGCGTTGTAGAGACGCAACGGTAGATTTGGCTCGGTGGCAACATTAATCTTGGCCCTCTTACCCCACGGTTGAGACCGAAAGATGCCCCGCTGAAGCAACAGTGCCATAATGTTTGCAGGTATAGCGAGTCACGATCATGGAAGCCGTCAAGGTTATGGGCACCATTGACGAGCGGGGGCAACTCACGCTCGATCAGCCTTTAGAGTTGGTTGAGAATAGTCGGGTCGAGGTCATCATCCTGGTGCAGGAGGCTTCACCTATCTCTGCTGAAGAGGACCCACCCAAAGAGGAAGTTCTGGCAGACTTGCGTCAAGCTTGGCGGGAGGCCATGACCGGACAAGCTATCCCAGTGGCTCAATTGTGGGGCTGATTAGTCAGCACTAGCTATAGCTTCTATACTCAGGCAAGACTTTAAGCGGCTTCAAAACTATAATGGACAAAGCCATACAGCTTCGAGCAGGATTGAGTTATGAGTGAAGCAGTTGAAATTTTCCTATCCTATTCCAGGAAGGATGAAAGACTGCTACAGGACTTAAAAATTCATCTTGAGCCTCTAAGATTAAGCGGTCACATTAGTATTTGGCATGACGGCGAAATTGTTCCTGGAGAAGAATGGGATGATCGGATCAAGAAAAATCTCGATGGATCCCAAATCATAATCTTGCTAATTAGCAAGTATTTTATTAACTCAAGATACATTCAAAAGGTCGAGCTAAAAACGGCCTACGAAAGACATGAGAAAGGCGAAACTATTATTATCCCAGTAATCCTAAGAGACTGCGCATGGAAAGTTGTACCATTTGGCAACAAATGCCTTGGGGATCTTCAGGCACTTCCAAGAGGTGCTAAGCCTATTGCAAATTCGTCTAATGGAGATAGAGCATTTACTAACGTAGTAGAAGAAATTCAACTCATCATTGAGAAGCAGAGATCGAGAGTTTTGAACAATTCAGAATCTCTGGCAAAGAACAAAGAAATGGAATTGAGAAGAATCTGGGAAGATGTAACCAAAGAGATAAAACCTCTTGGCACACGTGCCCTGATGAAGCAACAGGGAAGTTTAATCTATTTTGATGGTTTTAATGCCACGATTGGTATCGGCTCTAGACCACTCCTCAAAATGGCCCAAGGTCGGATTGAAAACATTGAGGAAGCTTTTCAAGAAGTTCTAAATAAAAAAGTTAAGATCTCTATCGAAGTAATCCCAGACTTGGAAAGCTCTATTATTCTTTGTGATCCTCCATTTAGTCCTAGCCGAGAAGAATCAAGTCTAAATAGTAGTAGTGAAAATTCACGTCATTGGCAGGTTACAGATCGTGTTAAACATGAGATATACGGGAGTGGAGAGATAACTCATATCTTTGGTGCAGGCGAAAAAATCTGCTTGTCCATCAATTTCAATAAGTACGGTCGAAAAATTATAGATCCTAAAATTTCGTCATTAAGGCGCGAAATTTAATAGCCTTATGAAGCGAACCAAGCAGCTTGATCAACAGCGTATTAGTTTGCTCTGCAAATGTCTTTATGTCCTTAGTATCAAAGTTATTTTAGGGGATTAGCGCTGTACCATAGGGCTGGTTACAAAGCATCATGGTCAGGTTAATTACTGGATATGTGCCGCAGTCAACATTGAGCATAGTAAGCAGAAAACTGACCTTGTAATGCTCCTAATCTTCTTCAATATATGGGACGCATAATAAGAAATCTTCTGGCTGTGCATTAAACGACTTACAGATCACATCTTGAGTCCCTTTTGAAGGAAATGCATCTGGATTTTTGTAGAGCCTATACGCGATCGCTTGAGACAGCCCAGTAGTCTTCCAAGACTCATAGGCATTCTTACAGCCCTGAGCGGTGACGAATATAGCAACGGTGTGACTATACCCATCCCATGAAAGTACTGCCTCCGTAACAAGAGTATATTTATCTCGTGGGTGAGCCCGCTCCATGATGATAACCACGGAGTGCGATCACCCTTGTAACCACTCATAAAAACTCAAAGCCCAGTCCTTGGGCCTGGAAAACTTCAGGACTGGGCGACTCACTATGGAGCTAAAACCCATGATGACAGAGACCAGACAAAGCGATCGCCCGATCACCCTAGATCTGGCGGCATTTCTGCCCGACCCTGCCCCCCAGCAACCCTTAATCGACTTGAGCGATCGCCCCTCTCCCGATATTTTGCGGCTGCTGGCGATCGGCTCTCCCCCCGTTGTCAACGGCTGCGTCATCACCCTGTATCGCCTGGGCTACGCTCGTCCCGAAGAATGGTCGCGACAGTTGCCCACCGTCAACCCCAACGAAGTCATGCGCATACTGACCAAACGCATGACCCTGTTTGAGCAAGAGTGAGAATAGCTGAGGTATAACCTGTAAACGCGAGAAGATCCTTGGTTTCTTCAAGAAACCAGGGATCTTTTTGCTAAGTCATAAAATAGGACTCAGCCGGTATACCTCGTAGCAAGGTAGCAAAATGCAAACAACCCTTGATCTGGAAGGCGATGTTTTGAGGGCCATACAAGAACTGGCTCAGCAGCAAGGGCTTCCCATTGGCAGAGTGCTGTCTGACCTCGTTTGCCAAGCCCTCAGCCAGCGCCCGCTACCCGCTACCCGCAACGGAATTCCTCTGTTTCCGGTTCAGCCTGGTGCGGGAGTTGCGACCTTAGAAGTCGTAAACCAGCTACGCGACGAAACCCCATCACGGTTTACTTGCTAGATGTCAATGTCTTACTGGCATTAAGTGATCCCATGCATCTTCACCACGATGCAGCCCATGCTTGGTTTTCAACGCGCGGACAGTCTGCTTGGGCAACCTGCCCTATCACCGAACATGGCTTTGTCCGGGTGGCTAGTGGGTCATTTGTCATGTAAATAGCCATTATCCAATAGCTGTAGGCCTGAATCCTTACAGTAATCAGTCGCTCCAGAATGGCGATGTTTGCGCCAGTGACCCACTAGTCCCTTACCGCTCGGTATCGACGGAGACTCAGGCCTTTGCCGTTCCCCGCCCCGACAGCGTTAGCGCAAACCACGCCGTCAGCAGCGTCAGCGCGCCGGCAATCCAAAACGGAAAGCTGTAGCTGACGCTAACCAGCAGCCCCGCCGTTGCCGGGCCGATCGCATTGGAAATACTTAAATACGACGCATTCAGCCCCATCACCTCTCCCTGCTCGCGCGGGCCACTGTTGAGCGACAGCAGCGCATCGATCAGCGGCATGGGGAACGAATTTACAGCGCTGAAGACCACGGCGATCGCCACAAATGCCATGATATTGGGAAAGGCCGGCATCAGCAAAAACAAGATGCCCCGCGCCGCCAGCGCCCCCGCCAAAATCTTCACCAGCGGAAACCGCTGCCGCAGGGGCTCCAGGGCAAACACCTGGGTGACAAAGCCGATAATCCCCACCGCCGCGAACATGATCGCCAGATTGCGGGCATCTTGCCCCAGCACCTTGAGAAAGAAGGGCTGAAAGGCAAAGGTAAAGATCGTAAAGGTAAAGCCGCTGAAGAACGTCAGCCAAAAAATACGGCCAAAGCGCCCGTCGGTGGCCGATCGCGCCAGCCGGTCAAGGCCAAAATCTCGCCAGGAAATTTGAAAGGACGGAGAGCAGTTTTCCAGCGTTTCCGGCAGCAGCACCAGGCATAGCAGGGTGGCGAATAGGGCGATCGCCGCCGAAAACAAAAACCCCATCCCCAGGCTGGTAAACCCCGGCAGCGGGGGCACCAGCTGGGCCACATAGCTTAGGGGTGGCCCCACCACAAACCCCAGCCGAAACACCGCCCCAAAAATGCCGTAGGCCCGTGCCCGCTGGTCGACCGTCGTAATGTCGCTGACAATCGCCTGGGCGATCGACGTATTGCCGCCAGTGATGCCGTCGAGCAGCCGTGCGGCAAACAGCATCCAGGCCGCCGGAGCCAGCCCCGCCATTAGGTTGGCCGCCACCGTGCCCAGCAGGCTAAGAATCAGCAGCGGCTTGCGGCCCATGCGGTCCGATAGGCGACCGAGAATGGGCGTGGCGATAAACTGCGCCGCCGCGTAGGCCGTTGTCAGCAGGCTGGCCTGAAAGTCGCTGAGGCCAAACTCCACCGCGTAGGGGTAGATCAGCGGAATGATCAGCGTGAACCCCACCGCGTTGATAAACGCTACCAGGGCGGCAATCCAAAACCGCAGGGGCAGGCGCGAGGGGTCAGCTGAGGCCATAAAATAAACCCATGAAAACTGTTTTTGTCGCTCTGTCGCTAGCGCTGGGGCTGCCGCTGGCGGCGCTAGCCGGCACCTTTGCATACATCAGCGCTCCCAACTGGAAGGCTGCTGACTACGACAACCTCGTCACCTACGAAGTCTACCCGCCTGGAACCGCTACCCCTGAGCAGCTTAACCTGGTCAGCTATAACATTGGCTACCTGTCAGGGCTGACCAACCAGCAGGCGGTGGAGCGCGATAAAGCTCTCTTTGACGCCAACCAGGCCACGGCAATTAGCGCTCTCAAAGCTCTTCAGCCCGACATTCTGGCACTGCAGGAAATCGACTTCGACGCATACCGTTCGTTCAATGTTAACCAGCAGTATGCGCTCTCGGCGGCGTTGGGCCTGGCCTACGGGGCGATCGCCGTCAACTGGGACAAACGCTATGTGCCCTTCCCCTACTGGCCGCCCCAGGCCCACTACAGGAAGGTCGTATCCGGCCAGGCCGTGCTCAGCCGCTACCCCATTCGCCGCAATGAACGGCTGGTGCTCGAAAAGGTGCCCACGAACCCGTTTTACTACAACGCCCTATACCTCGATCGGATTGCTCAGGTGTCTGAGATCGATGTATCAGGGCAGCCGCTCATCGTCATCAACGTTCACCTCGAAGCCTTCGATGCCCCCACCCGAACCCGCCAAACCCAGGTGGTGCGCGACCTGGCAGAAGGCTACGCCCAAGCCTACCCGGTGCTGCTGGTGGGCGACTTCAATAGCAGCCTCAACCGCGACGAAGAGGGCGATCGCCGCTCCATTCAAATCCTGCTGGATTCCCCGCTGCTAGAAGCCGCCCAGCCGCCCCAGGCCAAGGCGTTTACCTTCCCCTCCGACCAGCCCCAGTACACCCTCGACTATATCTTCTATACTCCAGCGACCCTGGAGGTGACTGAGGCTGGCGTCGTCACCGAAGCCGCCCAGGCTTCGGATCACCTGCCGATTCAGGCCCAGGTGAGGCTCCGCTGACCGCCCCAGGCTAGGCCGCCTCCGCCCCTGGCGGCAGTCTAGCAATTATTTCTGAAGTTCGATATTGTTGAACATCTGGGGATTGGCCAATCCGACTAGACCTGGCCAGCCCGCAGACCGTACTCTTGCCAGGACGCAAACTAATGAAACAGTTACGGCGATGGGGATTGGGGCTGATGGCGCTAATAGCAACCCTGGGCTTAATCACACTACAACCCCGCGCGATTGCCCAAGCACCCGGAGCCCCCGCTCCAGCTACCCTAGAGTCGGCTGGGCTAACCCTAGAGGAACTGGGCGACGGCGTCTACGGCCTGATCGCTAGCGTTGATTTTCCGCCCCAGGACGCCGGGCTGGCTATCTGCAATGGCGGCATTATTGTCGGTAGCGACGGTGTGGTCGTGGTTGACCCCTTCCAGAGCGAGGCCCTGGGGGATCTGCTGTTTGAGACGGTCGCCACCCTCACCGACTTGCCCGTGAAATATGTGGTCAACACCCACTACCACTTCGACCACACCGGGGGCAACCCCGCCGCCGCCAGCCGCGATCTGCCGATCCTGGGGCGCGGCCCCATTCGCGAGTTTATGCTCACCCGTAACGGGGAGAGCGACCCCAACATTACCCCGCCCGAGGTGATCATCAACAGCGCCTGGGATCTGTGGCTGGGCGAGCGTCATGTGCAAATCCGGGAATTTGAGGGCCACTCCGGTGGCACCGATGTAATTGTCTACATCCCCGATGCCGATGTGCTGATCGCGGGGGACCTGCTGTTTAACCAGCGCATTCCCTACCTGGCCGACGGCAATATTCGCGCCTGGCAGGCCACCCTGGCGGAGCTGATCGTTGACTACCCCAACGCCCTCATCCTGCCGGGGCACGGACCGGTCACCGATGTAGATGGATTAGAAGCCCTGAAGAGCTACCTGGGCGCGTTGGCCACCCTAGCCGAAGGCTGGAAAACCGCTGGCACCTCTCAAGCAGAGGCTCTGGCTACGGCCCTGCCTGCCGAGTACAGCAACTTTTTATTCCAGGCGCTGTTCCCCGGCAACCTGGAGGTGGCCTACAACCAGATCACCCTCGGTCAAGACGATGCTGCCGCCATCCAGGCCTATCTAGCCGCTCAGCCGCAGGCGCTCAAGGCGCTCTAGCCGATTGCCAGCGGTGCCATCAGCTCTGGGTCTTGAAACAGGGGGGTGCTCAGGTAGCGCTCCCCAAAGCTGGGTTGAATAATCACGATTAGCTTGCCCTCATTCTCGGGGCGGCAGCCCACCTCCACCGCCGCCTTCACGGCAGCACCGGTGGAAATTCCCGAGAGCAGGCCCTCTTCCCGAGCCAGACGACGACCGTAGGCGATCGCATCTTCGTCGGCCACCTGCACCACTTCGTCAATCAGGCTCACATCTAGCACCTCGGGAATAAACCCCGCCCCAATGCCCTGAATTTTGTGGGAGCCGGGCCGCCCGCCGGAGAGCACCGGGCTGTTGACGGGTTCCACCGCGATCGCCTTAAAGCCGGGTTTGCGCTGCTTCAGCACATCGGCCACGCCGGTAATGGTGCCGCCAGTGCCCACCCCGGCCACCAGCATATCCACCTGGCCGTCGGTGTCGGCCCAGATTTCTTCGGCGGTGGTGCGGCGGTGAATGTCGGGGTTGGCGGGGTTGCGAAACTGCTGCAGCATGTAGGCGTCGGGCAGGGCATCGAGAATATCTTGGGCCCGCTGAATGCAGCCCGACATGCCCGCTCCCCCTGGGGTCAGCTCCAGCTCGGCTCCGTAGGCCCGCAGCATGGCCCGCCGCTCAGAGCTCATGGTTTCGGGCATGGTGAGAATGAGGCGATAGCCCTTGGCCGCCGCCGCCATGGCCAGGGCAATACCGGTGTTGCCCGAGGTGGGCTCCACCAGGGTGGTTTTGCCGGGGGTGATCAGTCCCTCGGCCTCGGCGGCCTCAATCATGTTGATGCCGATGCGGTCTTTGACCGAGGCGGAGGGGTTCATGCCCTCGAGCTTGATCACCAGACGGGCCAGGCAGCCCGCCTGTTGGGGAATGCGGTTGAGCTGCACCAGGGGGGTACGGCCAATGAGCTGAGTCACGTTTTCGGCAATTTGCATGGGCCTGGTCTAGATGTAATACATAATGTCGTGCTGCTGTTGGGCGTTGCGCTTTTCGACTAGGTCTTGCAGGGTGCACTTCTGTAACACCCCTTCCGCCGCCTGGCGCGCCTCGCCCCACATCTCTTGAATCACCATCGCCTCTGGCGTGGGAGACACCTGGGCTGGGTCTGTCTGGGCCTCAAACCCTTCGATGCAGCTCACCACATCATAGAGGGTAATCTTCCACGGATCACGGGCCAGCAGGTAGCCGCCGCGGGCCCCCCGCAGGCTCTTGACCAGGCCCGCCCGCCGCAGGGTCGCGAGCAATTGCTCCAGGTAGCGATCGGGAATGTTTTGCTGACTAGCGATCTGGCGAATTTGTAACGGTTCGCCACGGTTGTAGTGGGGGCTTAGCTCTAGCAAAGCCAGCAGTGCATATTCACTTTTAGCAGACAAATCCACGGGGTCAGGGGAGGTAAAGAGCTATACCCCTCTAGTATACCCCGGTTCTCCACTGGGGTTTGCAGGATTGGTGAGCCGTGAAAAAACTATGGATTTGTATTGGGCTTCACTAAACGTCACGGAGCTTCAGGGTAATGTTCTCAAATATAAATAGTGTTCTGGGATACATAGACCTATGGATCCTCTGGATCCCCTGGGCGTTGACCTCTGGTCAGTCTTTGACTATCGCTCAGGGGATCTACTTCTAGGTATCCCGGCCCAATCTCTGGCAGGATCTTCTTCTATGAGTCCACTGAACCTGGTTGTCGATCAACTTGTTAGCCCCAGTGCTGCTGCCCAGATGTCCATGGCCGCTGACTCGGTGCCCCTTGAAGGCCTGGCCGACTTCCTCGAAATTCTACAGTTTTTGATCCGTGAGCCCTCGGTGGTGGGCAGCGAAGACTCCTTCTTTAGGGTGCTGCGGCGGGAGCTGGAGGAAGTGGGCGCAGAGGTGAGCTACTACCACGGCGTGCTGGTGGCCCAGGGCCGCCGCCCCGACCAGCTCATGCTGTCGGCCCACATCGATCGCCATGGCCTGCTCTGCACCGGCCCCAATGAGTTTCAGTACGCCGCCTTCAATGCCGGCAATCAGAGCGAATTAACGGGCGACTCGGTGTCCGAGCAAATGCTCCACACCATCGAAAACCGTTTTCAGGGCCAGCGAGTGCAGGCCCACCTGCCCTATACCGGCACCTATATTGGCCAGGGGGTGATCACGCGATCCTATATTTGTCCGGAGCGCAAGAACCTGATTTTTGAGGTCGATGGCTTAGACTACCTCCAACCCGGCACCCCCGTTGCCTTTCTCGATCGCCTCCAGTTCAAAGACGGCTACATTTCGGCCCAGCTCGACAACGTGATTAGCGCTGCCATCATTATTTTTCTCTTCCGCTGCGGCTTTGAGGGGACTGCCCTGTTCACCGCCCAGGAGGAGTCGGGCCGCAGCTGGCGCTACGCCCTGTCGTGGTTCCAGCGGCAGCGCCTCTCCACCCAGCGGCTGGTGGCCCTCGACACCAGCCCTTACCACAACCGCGAAGCCGCCGATGAGCAGTTGTTGACCCTGCGCCGCAAAGACGCCAGTGCCGACTTTGCCTCCGGCATTACCCAAGAGCTAGCCGATCGCTGCACCCAGCTCGGCATTTCCTACAGCTATAAAGACGACTACATCGCCACCCAAAACCTGACTCGCCCCAAACCCTACTCCCTGGGGCGCACCGAGATGGGGCGGCTGACCGCTGCCACCGATGGGGCCGTCACCGGAACAACCCTGCAAATACCCACTACCGAATACCACACGGCCACTGAAACCGCGTCGTTGACGTCGGTGGCGGCGATGATTCGGCTATTGCAGACTTATATTGATGCCTAGAGGCTGGCTTAGCCGAAATGATTGCCTAAACCCTCAGCAGCACGCCAGTCGCCATGCCTCCGCCACAGCCATCCTTTCGCCCTCTGCATGACCTACTCCCACCCGGGCAACACGCTCCCCGCTGAGCATTCCGACCTGCGATATGTTATTCCCAGTTCAGGCACTGCTGGACAGACTTGATCAGCATTTGGGAACAGCCTAACCCTCCCTCAAGAACCCCGGTTTCTTTTGATTCACAGTCGGTGACCCTTATCTACCCACAGAAGAAACCGGGGTTCTCGCTACAGGATCCTCACGCGCTGATCAGTGGGGTGGCCTTGGCCTGAAAGTTGGCGTTCACCAGGGCGGTCACCGCCGCCTCGGGGTCTTTGACGCGAAACTGGGCCCCCAGCCGCACAAACTGGCGCTGCTGGTTGGCCCCAATCACCGCGATCACCGGTACGCGGGCGTACTTGGGGTCGTCGCCCTGGTTGTTGCGAATGACGTTGCGCAGGCGGTGCTGCTGCTCGATGTCGCCCGCCAGGCGCGGATCCAGTTCGACCATCACCATGCGCACATCTTCGATGGACTCGGCATCGTCGATGATGAACTGGACGCGATCGTCGCGGCGATCGACCTTGCCCCAGATCATCAGGCGCTTATCGGCGACGATGTGCTGACTGATGCGCTCAAAGGATTTGGGAAACACCACCGCCTCCGCCTGCCCGGTGAGGTCTTCGAGCTGCACAATCGCCATGCGATCGCCCTTCTTGGTAATCACTGGCTTGACCCCGGCGAGAATCACGATCGCACTCAGGGTGACATTGTCTGGCTGCTCGGACAGCTCCGCCAGGTTGATGGGGGCCAGCACCCGGGCCGATCGCTGCACTGACTTGAGCGGGTGGTCCGAGATGTAGAAGCCCAGCAGTTCCTTTTCCTGGCGAAGCTTTTCCTGGGCCTCAAAGTCGGCTACGAGGGGTGCCTTGGGGGCGGTCTCGTAGCCATTAGTCGGAGTGGCATCCGGGCTGTCGCCGCCACCCAGCATCATGTCGAACAGGTTGCCCTGGCCGATCTCGCGGTCCTTGGCGCGGCCCTGGGCCCAGTCGATTACCAGCTCCAGATCCTGCATCAGCTGGTTGCGGTTGGGGTCGATGGGGTCAAGGGCCCCGGCCAAAATCAGCGATTCTAGGGCGCGACGGTTGACCGAGTGGAGATCGACGCGATCGCACAGTTCCGCCAGGGACTGAAACGGCCCATCGGCCTCGCGGTTTTTGAGAATGCACTCGATCGCTCCCAGGCCCACATTGCGCACCGCTGAGAGGCCAAACAGAATGCTTTTGCCCTCGGGGGTGAAATCCACCAGGGAGCGGTTGATGTCGGGGGGCAGCACCTCAATGCTCATGGCGATGCAGTTGGCGATGTGCATCTGCACCTTGTCCTGGTCGCCGCTGTTGGAGGTCAGCAGCGCCGCCATGTACTCCACCGGGTAGTTGGCCTTCAGGTAGGCGGTCTGGAAGGTGACAAACCCGTAGGCAGTGGAGTGGGACTTGTTGAAGCAGTTAGAGGCCACCTGACCATCGGCCAGCAAGAAGTTGTGGTCGTGGGCTACGCCAATGTCGTAGACGGGCTGCACTCCCAAGGATTGACGGCTGACGATCTTGACCACGACTGACCTCTTGAAAAACGTCATGTCTAGACTTCAGGGTCCAGACTTCAGCTGGAAACTCATACCAAATCTGATTTAGTTACCCCCGATTGGCCAGGGCAAACGCCGTTCGCCCCTACAAAGCTGCCTGTTTTTGAGATGGAGTATTGAACTCGGACTTGGTATCAGCCGTTTGTCTGAACTGCCCATCGATCAGCCCGTTGAGCTGCTTTGTCCACTGGGGTGAGACTCCTCTGATGATGGCGATTATACCAGCGTAGTCACGGTCGATTCAGGTCCTCTCCCCGCTGTTTTGGCCCAAGTCAGCTTAGTCTCTCCTCGCCAGCGGCCCGAGCGGGCTGGCGATCACGTCAGCCCGCTGACCTGCAGCAGGCTGAAATTTTCCGCAGGAGACCGCTTGGCGGAACCATAGCTGTTTTGTCCGGCAACCCGTGCCTGAACCGGCGGACGCCCGCCGCTGCGCCGAGGGTGACTTGACCGTTGGACTAGGGCTGCTCCGCTGGGCGACCTGGATCGAGATGATCCAGCGCCTTTAGCACGGCTCCCACATCCATCGACAGAAATTCGCCGAGGCGGAGAATGTCGTTGACCTGGGCACGGCTGTCGGGGCCAAGGGAAGTTTTGTCTACGGCGGCCTGCTTCAGCAACGCAAACACCTGACGGTTGAGGTGCTGATAGTACAGTTCTTGGGGGCGCTCTAGGGAAAGCCCGAGGGAGAGCCGTTGACCCAGGTGAATCAGCCGACCCAGCCAGTCCACCTCGGCGGTAAGGGACGCGGTGGGGGCCTGGTTGAGGAGTTGCCACACCGATCGCCCGATCAGGCGCTCCAGCATGGGCTTGGCCGCTCCCAGGGAAAGGGAAGCATTGCAGTAGCTGGCCTCAGTGGCGATCGCCTCCAGCTCATTTAAATAGTCCTCCCCCTGACCCAGGGGGCTGGCGGTGGGATCGCTGGTCTCGCGCTCCAGGGCCTGCAGCACTTCCATGGCCCGGTGGCTGAGGGCAATATCCGCCGCCACCTGCAACTCCTGGGGCACCGGCAGGCCGTCGCGGTGGAAGGCGCGCAGCACGCCGTAGTTGTCGCGATAGACCTGGGCATAGAGCTGGTCGAGGCGCAGCAGGGTGTCTTGGGAGAGCAGCCCCATCATGCGGTGGCGCTCCTCGGTAAAGAGGTCCTGGAGACCGTAGGTTTCGGGGCCAAAGGCCTGGTTAATGGCCAAAATCACCTGGGCAGCGCTGGCCTGGCTGAGGCTTTCAAACACGGCGGCCTTGGCCTGGGTGTAGTCGAGGCGCGATCGCAGCCGGGTAATGCCGCAGTGAAAGTCCCAGCCGCCCAGGTGCACCACCGCAAAGGCGAGGCTGAGACTCTCGCGGGTAATGGTAGAGGTGATTTCAACCTGGCCGACCGCCAGGGATATTGGCCCCATGCGCTGGCGGCGATAGTCCTGCTGCTCCACGGTGTAGCAGTAGACGGTTTGCTCCTGCCGATAGTCGGTAAACAGCGACCCCATGGCGTAGTGGGCCACCACCTGCTCCAGGGAAATGCGGGAGGGGCGCACCAGCGCCTCGTAGACTCCGGCGCCATCCTTAAACTCATCCACGTTGCTGGGGGCTTGGCCCAGCCGTTTAACAAATTCAGACTCGAGGCCGATCCCCGCCACTTCGCCGGCCAGTTCCATGGCTCGAGCGGCGTAGCGCAGAATCTGAGTACCCTCGGGACGGGAGATCTCCTCAAAGAACCAGCCGCAGCTGGTGTACATAAATAGAGCGTGACGCTGCATTTCCAGCAGTTGTAGGGCCGTGACCCGCTCCATAGGCGAAAGTTTGCGGGCTTGGTGGGCGGTAAAGAACGCGTCGAGGCTGCTGGGGCTGCGATCGCCCATCACCGCCACATACCCATCCCGCGCCGCCCAGGGGTCGCGCAGCAGAGCCGTCCCATGCTCTTCGAACACCGCCACCAGCTCATCGCGCAGCCAGTCGAGGGTATCGCGCAGGGGGCGGCGCCACTGCTGATGCCACTCACCACCGCCGCCGCAGCCGCAGTCGTGCTGCCAGCGATCGACCCCGTGGGAGCAGCTCCAGGCGGTGATGGGCTTGAGTTCAGCCTCCCAGGTGGGGGGATGGGTGGCCAGGTAGTGGGCGTAGTTGGTCACCGTCCAGCCCTGGCGGGGAAATTCTTCGGTGACAGCGTAGGCCAGGGCCTTTTCGGCTCCGCCCCGGTGGTGGCCAAAGGTTTCGCCGTCGGTAGCCACGGAAATGAGCTGAAAGGGCCGATGGTCGCCGTGGATGGCCTGGCCTATGCGCCCAGCGAAGTGGGATGAGGCGCTGAGCACGTCGTTAAAGCCCATGTCCCGAGAGATGGGGCCGTCATAGAAAAAGATATCTACGTGGCGGCTGGGGTCGGGGCTGCCGTCGGGGTGCTTGAGGAAGCAGCGGTAGGGACGGCTGGGATCGATCTGTCCACCGCCAACCTCCTGCCAGGTATCGCGCTCGCCGTTATAGCTCACTAGCGGGCGGCAGCGCTGCACCTGGGATGGGGCTAGCACCGTGAACTTGATCCCCTCGGCGTGGAGCACGTCTAGGGTGGGGTAGTCGATCGCCGTTTCGGCCAGCCAAATGCCCTCGGGCTGACGGCCAAAGCGCCGCCGAAAATCAGCGATCCCCCAGCGCACCTGGGTGACTTTATCGCGCGGGTTGGCCAGGGGCAGAATGATGTGGTTGTAGACCTGGGCGATGGCATTGCCGTGGCCATTCAGGCGGGCGCAGCTGTTGCGATCGGCGTCGATAATGCGCTGGTAGGTCTCCAGGTCGTGGCGCTCCATCCAGCTCAGCAGGGTGGGGCCCAGGTTAAAGCTGATGTACTCAAAGGTGTTGACGATGCGCACCACCTCGCCGCGATCGTTGAGAATGCGAGCGTAGGCGTTAGGCCGGTAGCACTCGTGGTGAATGCGCTCATTCCAGTTGTGGAAGGGGGCGGCGCTGGGCTGCTTCTCGATCGCATCCAGGTAGGGATTTTCGCGGGGAGGCTGGTAGAAGTGCCCGTGGACGCAGACAAACACCCCCGTGCTGACGGCGGGGATCAGCCCGTCGTGGGGGCCATCGTAGGATGCCTGGGCCGCAGGATGGGCCTGTAGTGCGGAATGCTGGGATGAATCAGCCATAGAGAAGAGAAAAAATAGGTAAGGAAGTCATCGAACTCGGCTGCAAACCCACACAACGGGTCTTTGCAGCAGCCAACATGGGGAAATGAAATGAAATCTGAAGCCGGGGATCATTGCCCTGGGAGGCATTTAGGTAGTTTGGCGGGATTTCTAGACTGGAAATTTATCCCTAAAATCGGATATTAAGAGCTTAAGCAACAGGGTATGGGGGCAATCGCCTCAGGGGGGCAGCGGGGCTGAGGCCATAGATATCAAACGATTTTAACGCCTTTTTAGAAATAGGCCGGAGTCCTTAATTTCCCGTGATGTTTTCCTATCATTGACGTTCCAACCCCGTTGAGCCAGGTAGCGAACCCCTTCGGCATAGTTCTCGATCGCCAGGAACCGCAGGAGCGACTCGCCCAGCCAAATCGCCGATCGCAAGTTGGGATGCCCGCCCAGCAATCGATCGGCGCGGATTGGGTCTTGAGCCGCTGCATCCACAAACTGGCCTACGATGTCACGGTTTAGGACCACGGCAAAGCTCTGGGAGCAACAACTGGTTTAACTTCTGTCATCTACCTATTCAGGGAACTGGGGCAGCACTACCGTCACCGTTGTCCCCTCTCCCGGCTGGCTCTCCAGATGAATCTGGCCTCGGTGGGTCTCGACAATCACCTTGGCGATCGCCAGCCCCAGCCCGGTCCCCTGCTCCCCGCTGCGCCATCGAGAGGGGTCGGCCCGGTAAAAGCGATCGAAAGCGTGGGCGATCGTCTCCTCATCCATACCAATGCCCGTGTCCTGTACGGTTACCTGCAGCCCCGGCTGTCCCTGGTGCCTAGCGGGCTTGACTGTCACCGTCACGGTGCCGCTCTGAGGGGTGTACTGCACCGCATTGCCAATCAGATTGGTGAATAACCGCGTCAGCTGGCTGGGATCGCCCAAAATTGTTGAACTAGCCGTAGGGGCTGTGGAGGGGCGCGCAGGGCCGGGGCGATTTTTCCAAAAATCATCTCCAGACATGTCAACCCGCAGGGTAATGTGCCGCTCGGCAGCCATGACCTGCTGTTCCTCTACCACCTCCTCCAGCAGTCCCTCCAGGCTGAGGGAGGCCGGAGCTAGGGGAATCATCCCACTCTCCTGCCGGGCGAGAAACAGCAGATCATCCACCAGTCGCCCCAGCCGCCGAGTCAGCCGCTCGATCACCTGAAACTGCTGCTGCTGAATCTCGACATTTGGGTCGGGGTCTGACAGCGCCACCTGGGCATTGGTTTGAATCACTGCGATCGGGTTGCGCAGCTCGTGGGAGGCATCGGCGGTAAACTGCTTGAGCTGCTGGTACGAGTCACGCACCGGGGCCATGGCGATCCCCGACAGTAGCCAACCGATTGCCGCTACGGCCCCCACCATCAGGCTGGTGCCCAGGGCTAAATCTACGATCAGGCGGCGACTGGGCTTGGTGACCTCAAACCAGGGATGGCTAACCCGCAGATAGCCCAGCACCTGCCCATCGGCCTGCACCCGCTCGGTAATCTGGCGAAACACGTTTTCTTGGGTCACCCGCACCGTTTCTCCCGCTGGATTGACATGCAGCGGCACCGGCAGTACTTCTGAAAGAGTTGACCACAGCAGTTGGCCATCGGGGCCAAACCACTCCAGGTCAATGTGGTCGTCTTCGGCGGCACTTGTATTGTCGCGAAAGCTGGCCTCCACATTCACCCGCAGGGGCGGGCCATCGGCCTTGACGGTGGCCAAGATGCGCTCGCCACCAGCATTGGGTTCGATCACGAGCGATCGCTCCACAATCTCCACCACATGGTTCAGGGTGTCATCGACCCGTTCGACCAGGGTAGTACGCACGTAGAGGTAAAAACCGCTGGCAAACAGCAGCAGCAGCACCGCCGTCACCGCCGTATACCAGAGCGCAAGCCTCCGCCGAGTCGCCTGAAACATAGAGAACTAGGGCAATTTTTGAATGACAAATTTGAGGACTGAATCCGCCATGTCTAATGCCTGTTCGGCATCTTCCTGGGATGGTTCAGTTAAGTCGCCCGGATAACGAAACTCTGAAACATAAGGCGTTAGTGTTGCAGCAATTAAGTAAAGGTTGCTGAAATCAGCATCCAAGGGCGTACAAAGTCCCAGGAGAACAATCAAGTTATGAGTCTTTTGAAAGATCACGCCATGAGCGGTCAAATAGGCTTTAAGTGACTTTTCCGCAGACTGTTGGCAATGATAGACAGCTATGTCAAACAACGGATCTTGAAGTTTTATTAATGCATGCGCAGCATATAGATCTCGCTGACTTTTGGCCAGCCATTGCTGAATTTCATCCAGTTCATCACCATTCATATAAAAGCTTGCCTTTGTTGACAGCAAGGCTCACTAGCGAGCTGCGGACATTTAGCTTGCGCTGGATTTCCTCTCGTGTCATGACGATGACATCGGTAGGTATGCCAATGCCTCGCAGCGCTTTGTAAGCCACCCGCGCCCGGCGGTAGCGGGGTTCGTCGGACTGAGAGACAATCACCAGTAGGTCAATGTCGCTGTCTTGATTGGGTTCGCCGTAGGCGTAGGAGCCAAACAAAATAATCTGCTCTGGTTCTAGGGCAGACACCAGACGCTGGGTAATTTGGTTGAGCAAGTCAGTTGTGAGCGGCTGCACCGGGCACCTTCTAGCAAAATCGGCGGCGATCCCTTTGGGGCGCTGGCTTTATCGTAATCCAAGCCTGGTCAGGGTAGGTGTTCTATGCAACCTGAGCTTTGATGGGGGCGGTCGCTGTGCCATCCCGGTGGGCAGAGACTGGCCCCGAGGGCGATCGCGCTATGCTGGGGGCATAATCGCTTTTGGGACAATGGTAGCAACCCGCCCACCCTCGACTCCCTACCCTGCACTCCCCATCGTGATGCGGGGGGTAAGCTGGCAAACCTACAAAACCTTAATGGCCGAGGTCGGGGGCGATCGCGCCTGGAGAATTGCCTACGATCGCGGCGTGCTGGAGCTGAGAATGCCGTTAGAAGAGCACGAAGAACCCAAGGGCTTGCTGGAGAGTTTTATTGAAGCGATCGCCGACGAGCTTGAAATTGAGGTGAGAAAACTAGGGTCACTCACTCTAGAAAGGGAGGATTTGGCCCGCGCCGTTGAGCCTGACAGCTGCTTTTATATCCAAAACGAAGCGGTGGTTAGAGGTCGAAAAATTAATCTTCCCAGCGATCCACCGCCTGACCTGGTCATCGAGTCAGACTACACCAACTCTTCGGTAGCCCTAGGCGTACCTGAACTGTGGCGCTACACCAATCAAGCCTTACTGGTCTACTTACAGGTCGACAACAGCTATATCCCAGCCGAAGCCAGCCTAGCGTTTCCCTTTCTACCCATTTCAGAAGTTGGCTACTTTATCGAGCAAAGCCGCACCCTTGGTCAACGCAGCGCCGTAAGACTCTTTCGCCAGTGCATCCGAGAAATTCTCGACAGCCAGAACTGAGCGCCAAAGAAACCCGGTTTGTGCATTAAAACCCCCTCCCTCAACTAGCATGAGCCAGTGAGGGAGGGGGTTTTAGGAAACGAAGCCGACTAATCTACTGCGACCTAAGCCTCAGCAGACTCGCCCTCTTCTTGGCCACGCTTACGCAGGGCCGCTACGCCCATGCCTAGGAGCCCAGGCAGAAGTGCTGGAGTAGGAACAGCCGCAGGGGGAACTACCTCACCAATTTCGAGGGTTAGCTTTTTCTCAATAGCAGCATTGAAATCGGCAAAGCTAGCTGCGGGCACAACAAAACCGTCTGCAGTAACCACGTTGTTTTGATAATAGGTGTCCAGATTAGCCTCACTACCCAAAATAGGTAGGCCATTGATGGTGATACCCAGCGCCGCGGCGGCATCGCGAGCAGAGGCAGGGCTTACACCGCTATTATTTGTGCCATCGCCAGAGATATCGATAACCTTTTTCGTACCTTCATAGTCGTTCGTGCCAATTTGATTAGCACCAAAGTTAATCGCAGCTCCGATGCCGGTGAGACCACTAAATGGACGGGCAGTTGCTGCGATGGCATCAGCAAAGCTGTTGGCATCAGCAGCAGTTTTCAACAATGTCCAGCCAACCGCTACATTTTGCTCATTGCTACTAGACCAATAGCCATAGCCCACAGCAATACCGCTAGTTGCCTTAGTGATCAGATTTTGAACATTACTGCTTTTGAAAGCGTTGACATAACCTTGCCTTTGTAAGCTAAATTCGCTACTATCAACACTACCTGAAACATCAACCCCTAGCCACAGTTCCAGATCGACCGGGGTCAGGGCAGCGGCATAGGATGCCGATGGTGCGACTACGCCGACCATTAGGGTAGCAGCAGTGCCCAGTGCAACTTTGGTTGAAAACAGTGCAAACATAGATTTCATTGCAATTCACTCCAAAAGGTGGTTGAAAAGGTACAAAGTTTGAAAAGGCCAAAAAAGACCTATTGAAAAATTGGTTTAGAACCCAGAGGATTGGCTCGAGGCTTTGGGTAGAAGCGGTTGATTTAGCAGCTAGCGAGAACAATCTCCGACTAGGCCCTGTTTGGGGCCTAAAGATTGCCTCGAAGACTACCTATGCAATGTAATGCGACACTTTTGTGTAGCAGATGCACGGTTGGATTTCGATTGCCTCGAACAAGCCTGATTCGGCAGCAAGATGCGTTACTGATTCTGTCGCGTTAGCAGATGCGGTTCTGAAGCAGATGCTTTTGGAAAACCAACGTCTTTGGGTTTCTATAGCCACCGTACTCAGGAATACCTGATGCACCAAGTAGTTCTACTGAAGGAACATAGCAACTTTAAATACGTCGCCTCAGTATAAACTCGTTATTATATTCAGCCTAAGCTTGGTCATGAGTCATCTGCGGGGTTACTCTATGGGCTTCTCCAGGCTGTGCCTACCTGGGCAGAATGCGATCCTCCCGCCGTTATCCTGTAGCTATGATCGATTCATCCCCTGCTTCTAATGCCAACGATCTACCTGCGACGGTTTCCCTCAGCCGCAAGGAAGAAAGGGCTAAGAAGCGCCAGGCCAAAAAGGCCCGCAAAGCGCTGATTCAGTATTTGGCGGCGACGCTGTTTGTCGCTGGGCTGGTGGGGGTGCTGCTGGCGCTGCTGGGTGAGCCAAAGCTGGGTCTAGCGGCGGTGGTGGCGATCGCATGCCTAACCCTGTCCTTCAAATATCCCCGCCAGGCCATCTACGGCCTGATTATCTACATTCCCTTTAGCGGCACCGTGACCTATGCCCTGGGGGGCAGCGGCATTTTGCAGCTGGCCAAAGATGCGATTTATATCCCCGCGCTGATTGGGGTGATTCAGTTTTGCCGCCGCACCCGGCAACCGCTGATTATTCCGCCGATGATCAAAATTCCGCTGCTGGGGCTGCTGGGGTTGTGTAGTCTCACTCTGCTGGTGGTCAACGGTGGGCAGCAGTTGGCGGCTGAGGGAGGCGAAGTGCCGATTCTAATTGGGGTGCGGCTCTTTTGAAGTAATGAAATATCCCTTCCCGATTTAGCCGTTTAAGAACCGTTCGGGCTCCTGGAAGCGGGCGAGATGATTGCGTTTGAATTCCTGGAGTTTGTGGAACTGCCAATAGGCATCGAAGTCATGACTGGCTCTGATGGCACGCAGGCGTAGCACGGCCTCAGCGCAATCCAGTCGCCACCGGGCTCCGGTAATATCCAT
>JBGSNT010000227.1:0-32787 GCA_041739575.1 Nodosilinea sp.
GATGGCGCAGCAGCACGGCAGTCGTACCAAACGGCGGCCGACTGGGCCAGGCAGTCAGATCACCCCGATGCCGCCTTCATTGCCGAATCGGCCCAAAATACCGCTGATTTCTTAGCTAATAACCCCCTCAGCAAAAAGGCCCAGGCTGCCGCATGGATTAGCGTATTCAGCAATGCCTTTGACGATGCCACCAGGCGCAAGGCGATCGAACGAATTCAGGCGTTGGGTGGCACCGTCTCCATCAGCGAAACCGGCGGCATTAGTATACAACTGCCCACCGAGGATTGACCTGCCCCCTACGCCCCAGGCGAGATGCACTGTGCACGGATAGTTGATTCGGACATCTGGAGCCTAATTCCTCATCGTGAAGACTATCCCAAACCTGCAATTCCCCAGGGCTATGCTCCCTTGCCGTCAGGGTTGTGGGGGAATCGGTCTACAGGGCTTCAGGTTCTTTGCCTGAGACCACCGGGGCAATGGTGCTGAGCTTGAGGTTGGGGTGATCGGCCTCGATTTGCTGGCAATTCCACTCGTTGCGGAACAGCAGCACTGGACGATCCCAGCTGTCCTTGACGGTGACGGTATTGAACAGCCGCCCGACTTTTTCGAGGGCTTCCCAGCCGCCGTCGACCCAGCGGGCGACGGAGTAGGGCAATGGCTCGATGCGGGTTTCGACGTTGTACTCGTTTTGCAGCCGGTACTGCACCACCTCTAGCTGCAGCTGACCGACGGCGGCGAGAATGGGGTCGCGCTTTGACTCATCGGCGGAGAACATGATCTGTACCGCGCCCTCTTCCCGCAGTTCAGACACGCCCTTTTGAAACTGCTTGTACTTGGAGGGATTGGGATTTTTGAGGTAGGCGAAGATTTCGGGCGAAAAGCAGGGAATGCCGTCGTACTCGAGGCGCTTGCCCTGGTAGATGGTGTCGCCGATCGCAAACACGCCGGGGTTATTCAGACCGATTACATCGCCGGGGTAGGCTTCTTCCAGGGATTCTCGGCCCTGGCCAAACAGCTTTTGGGGGTGCGACAGTCGCACCGACTTGCCCGATCGCGCGTGGTTGACCACCATATCTTTTTCAAATTTACCCGAGCACACCCGCACAAAGGCGATGCGATCGCGGTGTTTGGGGTCCATATTGGCCTGGAGCTTAAACACAAACCCCGAAAAGTCTTCGTTCGTAGGCGGAATGTCGCCCAGGGTGCTGCTGCGGGCCGAAGGCTTGAGGGCATAGTCCAGGAATGCATCCAGAAAAAGCTGCACGCCAAAGTTAGTCATGGCGCTGCCGAAGAAGACGGGGGTCTGCTGCCCAGCGTGGACGGCTTCTAGATCGAGCTCTGGCCCTAGCTCCTCGATTACCTCCAGTTCTTCTTTGAATTGGTAGTAGAGATCCTGATCGAGCAGATCCTCAATGCGGGGGTCGCCCAGGTCGAGCACGGTGTCTTTGGCGGCGCGCTTGCCGTGGGTGCTGCGCTCAAACAGGTGAATTTGGCGGTGGCGGCGGTCAAAGACGCCCTTAAAGCGATCGCCCATGCCGATGGGCCAGTTGACCGCGTAGGTTTCTAAGCCCAGCCGCTGCTCGATCTCATCCAGCAGCTCCAGCGGTTCTCGGGCCGGGCGGTCCATCTTGTTGAAGAAGGTGAAAATGGGCAAGGCCCGCAGGCGGCACACCTCAAACAGCTTCAGCGTCTGCGGCTCTAGACCCTTGGCGGCGTCTTCGAGCATGACCGCGTTGTCGGCGGCGGCCAGGGTGCGGTAGGTGTCTTCGCTAAAGTCTTGGTGGCCAGGGGTGTCGAGCAAATTGATCGTGTAGCCGCCGTAGGCAAACTGCAGCACCGTGGAGGTAATCGAAATCCCCCGCTGCTGCTCCAGCTCCATCCAGTCAGACGTAGCGCTGCGCTGGGCCCGCTTGGCCTTGACCGCCCCCGCCTCCTGGATGGCACCCCCGTACAGCAGCAGCTTCTCGGTCAGCGTCGTTTTACCGGCGTCGGGGTGGGAGATGATGGCAAAATTGCGCCGTTGTTCTACCGCATCGGCAATGTCGGCGGAGGTGGCGGCGGCAGTCACAGCGGCGTCAGTCATGAACTCGGGATACTCGTGGGGCGATACTTCTTTAATTGTACGGGTTGGCCCCAGTTTTGACGGGGCTAGGCTGTCTGGGGAATACCGCCCTGGGGCAAAGAGCGCCCAGAGCTAGCCTTTCTCACCCTCCAGTCGGAGGGCATACCTAGAGGAATCAGGGGGCAGGGCTGTACCGACGATCGCGGCGGTAGTGTAGCCACTGCGATGCAGATCCTCCAGGCATAGCTGAGCTGCTGGCTGCGGTACCGCAGCCAGCAGCCCCCCGGCGGTCTGGGGGTCAAACAAGAGCGGGTAGAGGGGGTGGGTTGACCGGTCGGGGTTGATCAGCTGTGCTGCCTGGAGGTTCTGGGGGTGAAGGCTGCTGAGCAGTCCAGCGGCCAAGGTGGTGGCGGCTCCGTCAAGGACGGGGAGGGACTCCAGCTGCAGGAGGGCCGACACCTGGGACGCCTGCACCATTTCCAGCAGGTGCCCCGCCAGGCCAAAGCCGGTGACATCGGTGCAGGCGGTGGCTCCGTGGGCGCGAAAGATCTCAGCGGCAGCGTGGTTGGGGGTGAGCATATGGGCGATCGCCCCCTCAATCCACCGGCCCTTGGCCTTGCCCTGCATGTCGGCGGCAAACAGGGTGCCGGTGCCCAGTGGCTGGGTCAGAATCAGCGCATCCCCAGGCTGCATACCCCCCTTGCGGAGCAGGGCTTGGGGCTTGGCCACGCCGTTGCAGGCAAATCCTAACGCCAGCTGCGGGCCAACGATGGTGTGGCCCCCCACCAGGGGCGTACCACTGGCCAGCAGCCCTTTGTAGGTGCCCGCCAGAATTTGGTAGAGCATTTCGGCCTGCTTAGCCGGACTGGCGTAGGGTACCTGTACCATAGCCAGCACGGTGTGGGGCTGAGCCCCCATGGCATAAAGGTCGCTGAGACAGTGCTTGAGGCAGATCTGGGCAAACACAAAGGGATCCTCCTCCAGGGCGGTGAAGTAGTCGACGGTGTGGACCATGACATGGCCGGGGGGCACGGTGACCACGGCGGAATCGTCGGGGGCATCGAGGCCGATCAGGACGGCATCGCTAGCGACTTCAGGAAAGTCTTGGCGGACTCGACGTAGGGCCGTGGATAGCGCATCGCTGCCGACCTTAGATCCACAGCCCGCACAGGGGGGGGGAGCCGGGGGGATTCGGGGATGGGGAGCGGGGGTGGGTGACATCTGCCCCACGGGCAGGTCACGGAAGCGGGCCATGAAGTTGCGATCGATGTGGTCCTTCCAGCGGTGGGCCAGGGCGGTCTCGATCGCAAAGGGCCCACGGGAGGCAATCGCCCTGCCGTTGCCGGTCTCAATCAGGGTGAGGAACTCTTTTTGGGGACGAAATGGTTTTAAAGTTTCGCCCTGCACGTAGCGGCGCAGGTTGTCGGTCAGGGGTGGTCCCTGGCGCACGGCAAACACCCCGGCCTTGGGGCGGGGGTGGTGCACCATGGTGGCCACATCTCCGGCGGCAAACACGTTGGGGTGGGAGAGGGTTTGCAGGGTATCGCCCACCTGAATAAACCCTTTCTCATTCAGGGATAGGCCAGAGCCCTGGAGCCAGTCGGGGGCCGCGGCGCTGGTCACCCAAAAGACGCGATCGCAGCCCACCACCGTCCCCGCCGCCCCGCTAACAACGCGCTGGCCAGTGGTGTCATCCAGCGCAATGTTCACCACCGCTTCGTTGAGGTGAAGCTGAATGCCCCGTGCCCTGAGCACCTGTTCTAACCGGCGGCGCGTCCACCGATTGCGTTCCGTAGCCAGTTCCTTTCCCCGATGGAACAGATGCAGGGTGAGGTTAGACAGCGGTTGACCGAGATCCGTCAGCAGCGCCACCAGTCGTTCATGCAGACTAATGGTGAGCTCTACCCCACCCACCCCGCCACCCACCACCGCCAGCGAGATCGGCTTGGATGGATTGGCCTCGACCTCAGCGAGAAACTGCTGCCACTGGTGCAGCAGAGCGGGCACAGGTTTGGCGGCAATGGCATACTCCGCCGCCCCGGTTACCGCTACCGTAGCCGGGGTGCTGCCCGTATCGATCGACAGCACATCGTAGGCAATGGGGGGATGGCTATGGCATTGCACCCGCTGTCGATCGAGGTCAATGCCAGTAGCACGATCGACGATCAGCCGGCACTGGACAAAGCGGGTCAGGGGGCGCAGATCAATGTGGGCCTCGTCAAAGCTGTAGCGCCCTGCCACGTAGCTGGGCAGCATGCCCGAGTAGGGCGTATCCACCAAGTCGGTGATCAGCGTTAGCCGCACCCCGGCAATCGGGGCCATGCCCCACCGCCGCAGCACCAGGGCATGGGTATGACCACCGCCGACCAGCACTACATCGATGGAAATGGGCGGTTCAGCCTGCATCATGGGCGATCGCACTCCCTGGGGCAACATCCATGACTGTAACCAAACTCCCTGAGCAAAGCCTGAAGCGCAGCACCTGAATACTAGAAATCTACCCCGCGCTTCAGATCAATGCCCTTTTCGGCGTAGTGCTTGTGGTTAAACACCTCGGAGTGGGTGCTGGCCAGCTCAAAGTAGGCCGGTCGATTTTTGCAGCGCCCGGTAATGATCACCTCAGTGCCCCGGGGCTTGCGCAGCAGGGCCTGCACAATCGGTTCTTCGGGCAGCAGTTCGAGGTCCACGGTGGGGTTGAGCTCGTCGAGAATAATGGTCTTGTAGAGACCCGAGGCGATCGCCGTGCGGGCAATCTCCCAGCCCCGCTCGGCCTCCACATAGTCAATTTCCTGCTGCTGCCCCCGCCACACGATCGCATCGCGTCCGCAGCGCTGGTGGTCGACCAGGTTGGGGTAAATTTTGCGCAGGGCCGCGATCGCTGCATCCTCGGTGTAGCCATTGCCTCCCTTCAGCCACTGAATAATCAGCACCCGGTGGGAGAGATCTTGGCTAATGCCGCGGCCAATGGCCTGGAGTGCTTTGCCCAGGGCGCTAGTCGACTTCCCCTTACCCGAGCCGGTGTAGATCTCAATGCCCTCAATGCCCTCAATGCCCTCAGGTTTGGGCTGGGGCTTCATCTCCGAGTGCAGGTTGGCCACGTCCAGCAGCGGCTGGGGAGCCCCACGCCCGGTGGCGATGATCTCCAGGTGATCGGGCTTGTTGCGCAGGGTTTTGGCGACTTCGTCAATGTCGAGCAGCCCCAGGTCGAGCACCGGGTTGATCTCGTCGAGCACAACGACCGAATATAGACCCGAGGCGATCGCCCCCTTGGCCACATCCCAGCCGCGCTGGGCTTCTTGCTTATCGAACTTGGTGATGTCGTCTTGGCCAAAAAACTCGGCCCGCCCGGTGCGCACCTGGTCGATCAGGTGGGGAAAGCCCCGCTGCAGGGCCTCAATGGCGGCGTCTTCATCGTAGGTGCGGCCTGGCCCCTTGAGAAACCGCAGCAGCAGCACCCGGCTTTCTAAAAAATGCTGAATGCCCAGGCCAATGGAGCGCAGCACCACCCCCAGGGCCACCTGCGACTTGCCCTTGCCCTCGCCGTCGTAGACATGAATTTGCCCCGTAAGCCGCTCGTTGCCCTGCTGGGCGGTGCGAATGCCGATGCCGGTTCTGACCATGGGTATTGTGTGCTCTAGGGACTGTACTTGGGGAAGGGTTAAGCCGGCGTGTTTTCTTAGGCGACCCGATCTAAAATCTTAGCGAAAGCCTGGTCGAGGGTATACCTTTGATCAGGCCTGGCTATCCTCTCCTCAGGGGGCAGCCTTTGCGGTCTGCCTCCAGCACCCTTCGGAGCCCCATGCCAATTACCAACCTGCTGTCAGATCTGGGTCTCATGCCGCTGCGGGCGATCGCCTTTCAGATCCTGCTGCTGCTGGTGGCCATGGTGCTAGAAGCCATGGTGCTACGCCAGCAGCTGCGTCTAGGCTACCGCACCAGTATGCAGTACGCCGCCACCCTAAATCTGCTTGCCACCAGCCTGGGCTGGCTGGCCTTTTTGGCCATCGAAGCGGTGCTGCCCCTGTCCCTGCGCAGCCAGGTGATTAGCTACGTGTTGTTTAACCGGTTTTATGCCAACAGCTGGCGCGAGGTGCTGCCGGTGGTGGTGGTGGTGGCGGCGATCGTGGCCTTCTTCATGACCTACTGGATCAAGCTCCAGGGGCTAATTTGGCTGCTGCGATTACTGGGCCAAGCTCCCGTCGAAACCACCCCTGAGGCGATTGAAACCGATCGGCGCCAGCGCTATGACCGAGCCCGGCGCGGGCAGACCGAGGGCTCGAAGGAGTACTCCCATCGGGCACTGGCGGTGCTCGAGGCCAATGCTGTGAGCTTTACCGCCATTCTGGTGGTGCTACTGCTGGTCAATCAGGCCGGGGTGGTGGGATGGTAGCGTTTCTGCGTCAAACCCTGACGGACCTGGGCAACTTTCTGCTGCCGCCCCGCTACTTTGCCTGGCAGACCGTCATTTACATGAGCCTATTTTCGTGGCTGATGTCACTGCTGGCGCGATCGGTTGAGGCCACGGCCTTTACCACTGGGTTGCTGGCTACCCTGAGCTGGATCTGTCTGGCCCTAGGGATTGGGTGGGCGCTGGAGGCCGGCAAAATTCGCCCCTTTGGCATTCCCATTGCCCCGTGGGTCTCGGGGGGAATTTTGTGCATGTTTTTGTTTGGTTCCTGGGGCGGGCGATGGCTACAGCCAGCTCTGGTGGCCTGGCCCCTAGTGTCCTTTGGGGTAATCGCCTTGCCCGCCCTGGTGAGCTGGGATTTTGACCTGAAGAACCCGCCACCGCCGGTGCGCCAGCAGTTGGTCCTGATGTTTTGCCTCAGCCTTTTGTTTAGCAGCTGGTTTCAGTTTTACTTTCGCATTCAGAGCTGGGTGCATGAATACCCCAGCCTGGTGGCCGATAGTGTTGACCACAGTGCCTTTGTATACCGCCTGCCGGGCCAGGCGATCGCCCTCCCCGCCGGGGTCAACCATCTCACCGCCGCCGAAGCCATGCTGCAGGAGCAGGTCAATGGCAAACCCTGGCCCGCGGTAGAGCGGTGGTTGCTCAACCTCGATGGTCAGCGGCAGGCCATGCAGCGGCAGATGCAGAGTCAGATGGGGCGTTCCCCGTCCCTGGAGGATTCGCTGTGGCGGCTCGACTTTCAGCCCCTATCTAACGGCAATGGCTATATTCTCAAGCTGTGGGCAATTTGGTCGGGGCCAGCGGCCAGCCCAGGCGGCTATTACCTAGAAAAGTCTTGCCTCCTCATGCCCGTGAACCGCAGTACCCTCAGCCAGGGCACCCTAGACCCAGGAGAGGCTACCCCGCCGGGGTACGCCACCACCCAGTGGGCCAGTCTCACCTGCGATTTGGAGACCCCGCGCCAGGCCGGGCATCCTAGGGCAACAGAGCGCCGGAGTTAGGCCGGGGCCGGGGCAATTGGACGGTTGTCATTCAAGCGTTGGGAGGTCTAGTGGTGAGGTTAGGGGGAAAGACAAAAGCAATGACGCTATCTCGGGTTGGGGTGATTGCCCGCACGGTTTTTTTAGAGGTCATTCGCGATCGCATTCTCTATCTGGTCGGCCTGTTCGCCGTGCTGCTGGTCATTGTGGCCGTACTGCTACCGCAGGTGGCCGCTGGGGCCCAGGACAAAATTTTGCTCGATGTGGGGTTGGCGGGCATCCACCTGTTGAGCGTAATCGTGGCCATCTTTGTGGGCACAGGGCTAGTCAATAAAGAAATCGAGAAGCGCACGGTGCTGGTGCTGATTGCCAAGCCCGTCAGTCGAGCAGAGTTTATTGTCGGCAAACACCTGGGTCTTACCGCCGTGCTGGCGGTGCTGATTGCCGCCTTGGGGTTAATCTTTATGGTGGTGCTGGCGGTCGATGGGGTCGCCTTTCCCTTCCTGAGTCTGGTGCTGGCGCTGATATTTATGGTGCTAGAGGCGGCTCTACTGGTGGCTGCCGCCATGGTTTTTGGGGTGTTTACCAGTTCCCTGCTGGCCACGCTACTGACCTTTGCCGTTTACCTGATGGGCCACCTCAGCCAGGATATTGTAGCCCTCGGTAAGCTAAGCGAGAACCCCGCCCTGCAGCGGGTGACCGACATCCTTTATCTGCTGCTGCCCGATTTGGAGCGGCTCAACCTGCGCAACGAAGCTGTTTACGGCATGGAACTTCTTCCCAAGGCCACCGAGCTATTGGGTCATGGGCTATACGGGCTGCTCTACACGGCACTGTTGCTCACCGTGGCGATCGCCATCTTCTCCCGGCGTCAGTTTTAGGCCGCCTCGTTTCCGTGTCTGGCAGGCCCGGTTGGGCGGCTATCTAAAGACTGCCCCTAGGTTGAAACAGGTCTGCTCAAGGGCGTAGCGATCCAATACCCTTGAGCAGAGCAGGTCCCTGCTGCTGAGTTTGAGCGGGGGGGCAGGGCAGCGGCAGTTGAGGACTGGGTCTATAGGCTAGTCTCGCCGATCGCTTTGCGGGTGGCCAGGGCTGCTGCCAGCAGGCTAATGCCGCTAAACAGCAGGCTGATGCCGACGTAGAGACCAATCAGCCAGAGGGCACTGACGGGCCAGCGGTTGAGCACCATAATGCCGAGAATGAGCGTTACCACACCGTTGAGCACCACTAGCCATGACATGCTGCGCCCCACCTTTTGGGTGAAGGCCATGATGATGGTGAAAATGCCTTCCACAATGAACAAAATGCCGAAGGCCAGGGTGAGAGCCAGCAACGCGGCACCCAGATTGAACAAAATGTAAAGGCCCGCGATCGCATAGAAAATACCGACAATCAGGTTGAGCCAAAACCCTCTGACCGGGTGCGATCGAAACGATTGAACAATCATGACAATGCCGCTGATCAGGGCAATCCAGCCCATCATGGCGGTGAAAAAGGCAGAGGCGATCGTCGGCGCAATGATCGCCACAATACCCAGTACGATCAGCGCAATGCTTAGAAAAATGACCCAGTTGGTCGATTTCTTGATGTCTTCAGCGGATAAAAAGTTGGTAGTCATAATGGGTACCTAACCCTTAAGAATTTACGTGGATTTGATCAAAGTTAGACCATCTGCAGCTAATTCCTTGCCCGGATTCAACCGCAAGGAATGCTTCCAGGTAAAACGACCTTCCAGTTCGGGGTAAGCCAAGTTGGCTGAGATTTTATTAAACAATTTTGAATGCCAGAGTGCTGTTTTGCTTAACACATTGTCGTAGTTAGTAATCATTTCACCATGGAAAATTTCTCCCTTTGCCATTGCTATCAGCCCCTTCCGGTCCCGGTCGATGGAGATATTTGGCCCGCCTAATGACGGCTATACCTGCTGCCGCCCTGGGGCAGACTCAAGGTAAAAAAACTCACCCAGACTGTCCTCAGTGAAGTGATTTAGGGCAATCTCGACTTCGATTGCTGACCCTAGCTGGCTAGCTTGCCCTCCTCCTTAATAAGTCTGAGGTTAAGCGCCTCAACCAACGCGATCGCTGCCGTGGATGCTCCGCTGCTGTAGCTACTCAAAGTAGAACGTGAAGCCTAGCCAGAGAGAATGGGTTTGCAGCGACACCATATCCTCAGTCCCATCCCAATCAACACTGGCAAATTGGTAGCTGGGTCGAAAGGAGACATTTGGGACAAAACGCCAGTCTAAGCCCGCATCTCCTCCCCAGGAAAAATTAGGTGAATCGCCTATGCCAAACCCACCTATGTAGAGGTTGGTGATGAGCTTAGTGCGTTGGTCCAACAAAAACTCGGCGCGGGTTGAAAGGATGGGTTCGATCCAGGTGGTGTCGACCCGGTCAGTCTGCTGGGTATTCGTTGACACAAAGTCAAATCCGTAGGAGCTGTAGCGGGCGCCGCCGAATAGGTCAACTGTAACCGCTGGAAAAATATCCTCAGGCGGCACATCCTCAGGGCGGGCCAGGGGAAAACGCCCAGCCCGCCACCCTAACGCAGCCCCGACCCGGAGATAGTCGATCCCCAATTCCAAAACACTGTCTGATGGGTTGGAACTGCCGGCGCGCCCAAACAGCAGCCGCGAGCCCAGGTTGGCATAAAAACCATCTAGAGCTAGGACAAAATCCTTGTACCAAACCTCCAGTTCACCCCCCAGCAGAAAAACGCTGCTTAGATCGACCCCGCGAATTTCAGTGAGCTGAACGCTGCGGGTTGGGCCCGTTGAGGCCGGGCTGCCCTGGGAGCCGCTTCGAGCTAAGGCCGCCAGGGCAGCCCGCTCCGTTGGGCTCAGTGAGGTAATCGAGCTGCTGCTGACCGAGGGATTAGCGGTCACGGTCAGGCTGTCAACGCCGTTGCCGGAAATGGAGACATCAATATCTCCCAGCCCTGCCACCGAATCGAATTGCAGCCGCCCATTGACGCTAAACGGAACTTCGAGGTAGGGCCGAAACTCGACCCGCCAGGGGCTAGGGGGGGTGGCGGTGGCCTGGGCCACCGTTTGAGAGTCAGGGATCTGGGCTGCCGCCTCAACCGCTGCGGAGTAGGCTAAAGCCCAAGCCCAAGGGTTGACAACGGTTTGGGGTTGGTTTGCCTCGGAAAGCTCGAGGTCGGCGGCAGTACCATTAACCTTGGTAAAGGATCCGGCGATCGCCGCAGATCCTACCAGTTCCCCCGGCAGGGGAACTGGGTAGCCCGTCGAGATGACCCAGGGAACATCTGACTCAAAGGAAAGGCCTGCCTCAGCCGCTACGGCAGGGGGCACCGCCAACTCGGGCCCGAGCGAGGTCTGGGCCAATGCCTCAAAAGCACCTGCCGCAGGGCCAACTACAACGGTACTATCGGCTTGGGCTTCGCCTACCGCCCCCAGTAAACCCCACAGGGCCAACCCAGAAATCCACGTAGCTATCTCAATTGTCGGTCGATTTGCCATGGGTGATGCTTTTCCCTGAGAGAGGGCTGTAGGGTGTGGGTGGCTGAGGGGAGATTGCCCCTGGCGGCGGTCCCCTGACCCGCGCAAGAATAGCCTTGGCCCCAAAGACGAGTTAATTCTATATGGTTTAACCGTTAGCGATAGGGCTAATATTCTTTGCCGACAACTATTCCAGCGTGAATTCCTGGCCAAGCTGTCCGAACCCGATGAAAACCACTGGTCAGTGAATCATCCTTTACCAATCATCCGTAACTAAAAGGTAGGGTCCCTAGGTACACTGTCTTTAATGCAGTCCCGCGCTCCAGGTTTTGTGATGACGGCCACCGTTCCCGCCCTCTCTGCCCAGTACGATCCCACCCAAACCGAGACCAAATGGCAGGTCCAGTGGGAAGATAAGCAGGTCTTTAAAGCCGATCCAGACCACCCCGGCGAGCCTTTCTGCGTGGTGATTCCGCCGCCAAATGTGACCGGTAGCCTGCACATGGGCCACGCCTTTGAGAACGCGCTGATTGACACCATCGTGCGCTACCAGCGCATGGCCGGTCGCAATACCCTATGGCTGCCCGGCACCGATCACGCCAGCATTGCCGTGTCGACAATTTTGGATCGACAGTTCCAGGCTGAGGGGTTGAAGAAGGAGGATGTGGGGCGCGATCGCTACCTGGAGCGGGCCTGGGAATGGAAAGCTGAATCCGGCGGCACCATCGTTAACCAGCTCCGCAAGCTTGGCGTTTCCGTGGACTGGTCGCGGGAGCGCTTCACCATGGATGACGGCCTTTCCAACGCGGTGCTCACCGCCTTTACCCAGCTCTACGACGAAGGACTGATCTACCGGGGCAACTACATGGTCAACTGGTGCCCGGCCAGCCAGTCGGCGGTGTCAGATTTAGAGGTGGAGCAAAAAGAAGTTGACGGCCACCTGTGGCACTTCCGATACCCCTTTACCGATGGCTCTGGCTATGTGGAGGTGGCCACCACTCGCCCCGAAACCATGCTGGGCGATACGGCGGTGGCAGTGAACCCCCACGACGATCGCTACCGGGCAATGGTGGGTAAAACCCTGCTGCTGCCCATCGTCAACCGCGAAATCCCCGTGATTGCCGACGACTACGTGGATGCGGAGTTTGGCACTGGCTGCGTCAAGGTCACCCCCGCCCACGATCCCAATGACTTTGCCATGGGGCAGCGCCACAACCTGCCCCTGATCACCGTCATGAACAAAGACGGCACCATGAACGAAAATGCTGGGCCATTTGCGGGACTAGACCGGTTTGAGGCCCGTCGATTGGTGGTGAAGCGGCTGGATGTGGAGGGCTTTTTAGTCAAGATTGAGGATTACCATCACACGGTGCCCTACAGCGATCGCGGCAAGGTGCCCGTCGAGCCGCTGCTCTCGACCCAGTGGTTCGTTAACATTCGCCCCCTGGCCGACCGGGCCCTCGATTATCTCGACAACCATCAGGAACCCAAGTTCGTGCCCGAGCGCTGGACCAAGGTCTACCGTGACTGGCTGGTGAACCTGAGGGACTGGTGCATTTCGCGCCAGCTCTGGTGGGGGCACCAAATCCCCGCCTGGTACGCCGTGAGCGAAACCGGCGGCGAAATTACTGACCATACCCCCTTTGTGGTGGCCGCTACCGAAGCCGAGGCTAGGGCCAAGGCCACCGAGCGGTTTGGCGAATGGGTCGAACTGGTGCGCGATCCCGATGTGCTCGATACCTGGTTCTCCTCTGGTCTATGGCCCTTTTCGACCATGGGTTGGCCCGACCCGTCGGCCAGGGATCTACAAACTTACTACCCCACCACCACCCTGGTCACGGGTTTTGACATTATCTTTTTCTGGGTAGCCCGCATGACCCTGATGGCGGGCCACTTTACCAAAACCATGCCCTTCGAGACCGTCTACATCCACGGTCTGGTGCGGGATGAGAACAACAAAAAAATGTCGAAGTCCTCTAACAACGGCATCGACCCCCTGGTGCTGATCAATAAATATGGCACCGACGCCCTACGCTATGCCCTGATTCGCGAAGTCACCGGGGCCGGCCAAGACATTCGCCTGGAGTACGATCGCAAAACCGACGAATCCATCTCCGTCGAAGCCTCCCGCAACTTCACCAACAAGCTGTGGAATGCCTCCCGGTTTGTGATGATGAACCTGGGCGGTCAGTCCTCTGCGGATTTGGGCATCCCTGATTTGACCCAGCTAGAACTCAGCGATCGCTGGATTCTCTCCCGCTACAACCGGGTGGTGGAGAGTGTGCGCGACCATCTCGATACCTACGGCATGGGGGAGGCCGCCAAAGAGCTATACGAATTCACCTGGGGGGACTTCTGCGATTGGTATATCGAGTTGGTGAAGCCCCGCCTGCAGGGCGACAATCCCACCTCTAGACGGGTAGCCCAGCAAACCTTAGCCCTGGTGCTCGACGGCATTCTCAAGCTGCTGCACCCCTTTATGCCCCACATTACCGAAGAGGTGTGGCACACCTTGAGCCAGGTAGGTGACGATCAGTTCTTGGCGGTGCAGCCCTTCCCCACGCCCTTCCCTGGCCTGGTGGATGACGGCCTTGAGCAGCAGTTTGCCTTAGTGTTTAACATCGTGCGCACCGTGCGTAACCTGCGGGCTGAGGCGGGCATCAAGCCCGGTCTGCGGATCGAGACTATCCTGGAGAGCGAAAGTAGCGATGAGCGCCACATTTTGCAGTCTGCGGCCAGCTATATCAAGGATCTGGGCAAGATCGATACCCTGGTCATTCTCGGCGGCAAGCAGCCCGTATCCACGGCCCATGGGGCAGATGCCGAGGTAGAGTCGGCCTCGCCCCTGACCCAGCTGAGCCGCAACCCGGTGGTGGCGGAGGTGCAGGATTTCTGGCAGACGATGCAGCCTCTGTTCGAACAACCCCTGCACTACGCCAGCTCGTTCTTTGCCGACATTCGCCGCCCTGCCTATACCCTGCTGTGGATTTTTGCCGGGGTCGTCTTGCTCCGGTTCAGCGGTGCCCTGGTGACGGCGGTAGATGGCACCCCCCTGTTTGGTACGCTGATGGAGCTGTTGGGCCTGTGGGTTGTCGTTAACTTTGTGCGGCAGAATCTCCTCACGGGGGGCGATCGCCAGCGGCTGAACCAAACCTACCAAACCTGGCGCCGCGACATCTTTGGCCCTGATACCGCTCCGCCTCGGGGCACTACGCCGCCTCTACGCGCTGTGCCCTCCCCCTATGACCAAAACGGCGGGGACGCTATTTCCCCCGCAGCGGCCGAGCCAGCTCCCAAACCGCCCCAAAAGCTATTTGCCGGAGTGACGGGCACCGTGCAGGTGCTAATTCCTCTCACCGGCGTGGTGGATGTCGAGGCTCTGCAGGCCAAGGTCGAAAAAGATCTGACTAAGGTGGAGGCGGAAATAAAGTCTCTCTCCGGTCGGTTGAGCAACCCTGGCTTTGTGGACAAGGCCCCCGCTGAGGTGGTGCAGGGGGCACGGGATTCCCTGGCGGAGGCGGAGGCCCAGGCCGCGATTCTGAAGTCGCGGCTGGCGATGCTATAGGCAATTCATTTGGGTGAATTTCCCCGCATCATCCCCTATCCGCTTTAGAGTTGTCCCCTTGAGTCGGCCCTAGTCCGGGGCCGCCTAGAGCTGGTCTGTCCTAACAAAAACAGAGGACAAAAACAGAGGGATGGCCAGGGCAAGATCAGGCATTGCACTCAATTGAGCTCAGCCTTTCGATGCGTACACAGGATCAGGCGATCGCCCAGGCCAAGACGGGTTCAGAGGTACGAGCCTTTTTAGCCCTAGCGGTACCCCTGGCGGGGGCCCAGGTGGCCCAGGCCGCGGTGGGTTTTTTCGATACTTTGATGATGGGGCGGTTGGGGGCCGAGACCCTAGCCGCAGGTGGGCTGGCGGCGATTTGCTTTCAGCTGCTGTTAGCGGTGATGGGTGGATTTGTTATGGCCGTGGGGCCGCTGGTGGCTGAGGCCTTTGGGGCAGGGCAAACCGATCGAATTGAAGCGGTGGTGCGGCAAGGATTTTGGCTGGTGCTGGTGCTGAGTCTGCCGATGATGCTGGTGCTGAACCATCTGGACGGGATGCTGCTGACCTGGGGGCAATCTGAGGCGATCGCAACCCTGACCGCTCCCTACTTCCAGTGGATTCTATGGGGTGTGTTACCGGCCCTGGGCTTTGCCATGCTGCGAGGCTACACCTCTGCCCTGGCCCAGGCTCAGGTGGTGATTGTGATTGTGCTGGTGGGCACGGGGTTTAACATTGCCGGTAACTATGGCCTGGGCTTGGGTAAATGGGGCCTGCCGGCGATGGGGCTGGGGGGCCTAGGGCTAGCCAGCGGGCTGAGCTACTGGCTCATGTTTGGTCTATTTTTGCTCTACACCCTCAAACACCCCAGCTTGAAAGGGTATCGCTTTTGGCGAGGCTGGCATCGAGTCGAGCCTCGCCTGATGCAGCGCCTGGTGGGCATGGGCAGCGAGATTGCCATCACCATCGCCTTGGAATTTAGCCTGTTTGCGGTGGTTACCTTTCTCATGGGGGTGCTTGGCCCCGAGGTGCTGGCGGCCCATCAGACCGTCTATCAAACTATTTACGTGATTTTCATGGTGCCCCTCGGTATGTCTTTCGCGGCCACGGCACGGGTTGGGTTGTGGTTGGGCCAGCGAGATTTAACCCAGGCGCGGCGGGCGGGCTACGTGGCCATGGCGATCGCCGCTGCTTTTATGCTGCTGTCCACTTTTGGGTTGCTCCTGTCTCGCCAGATGGTGATTGGTCTGTATTTAGACCTTAGCGATGCCGCCAACGCGCCGGTGGTATCGCTGGCTCTACCCATGCTGTTTGTGGCGGCCCTGACGCAGCTCACCGATGGTGTGCAGCGGGTAGCCTCAGGGGCTCTCTACGGCCTCCAAGATACTCGCACTCCCATGGTGCTAAGCGGGCTGGCCTTTTGGGGGGTAGGCCTGACGACGGGCTACCTGCTGGGATTTCCCCTAGGGCTAGGAGGGGTAGGGCTATGGATTGGTCAATCCAGCGGGGTCGCTATAGCGGGGCTAATTTTCATTGCCCGATTCCATCGCCTGACCCGGCCGGGCCGGAACCCCTAAGGCATCTCTCAGGTATCCGTTGAAACGAAGACCAAGACTTTCCTAGGGCGTTGGCCCTAACGGTGCCGATCCTCAAACTGCCACCATAAATTATTCAGGTTAGCCTACCCCTCAGCTCCAGCACCTACTTCCACCGGACCTGGGGGCAGAGCGGCGGATTCTCCCAGGGCGGCACTCACTAACCCCAAAAACAACGGGTGGGGGGCGCTAGGCCGCGACTGAAACTCAGGATGAAACTGGCTGGCGATAAAGAAGGGGTGGCTGGGCAACTCAATGATTTCCACCAGTCGACCATCGGGGGAGGTGCCACTGACCCGATAGCCCGACTCCAGAAACAGGTTGCGGTAGGCGTTGTTAAACTCGTAGCGGTGGCGATGGCGCTCATAGACCACTTCTTTGCCGTAGAGGCGGCTAGCTAGGGTATCGGGTGCCAGGCGACAGGGGTAGAGGCCCAGGCGCATAGTGCCGCCCAGATCGACCACATCTTGCTGTTCGGGCAGCAGGCTAATCACCGGGTTAGGGGTGTCCGGGGCAAACTCAGAGCTATCGGCCCCATCTAAATGGGCCACATGACAGGCCCACTCCACCACCGAGCACTGCATCCCCAGGCACAGCCCCAAAAAGGGAATACCCCGCTCCCGAGCATACTGAATCGCCTGCACCTTGCCCCCAATTCCCCGGGCACCAAAGCCTCCCGGCACTAGAATGCCGTTGACGCCGCTCAGGTGGGCATCGGGGCCATTCACCTCGATGTCCTCGGAGTTGACCCAGCGCACATTGAGGGCAGCCCGGTGGGCGATCGCCGCGTGGCGCAGCGCTTCCACCACCGACAGATAGGCGTCGTTGAGGCTGACATATTTGCCCACGATGGCAATATCTAAGGGACGGCTAGAGCTGTAGAGACCCTCCACTAAGACTTCCCATTGGGTCAGGTGGGGCTGCCGCTGATCGAGCGCCAGGATTTTGAGCGCCTGGTGGGCTAGACCTTCCTTCTCCAGTTTCAGCGGTACTTCGTAGATGCTGCTGGCATCCTGACAGGTGATAACGGCTTCGGCGGGCACGTCGCAGAACTCCGCAATTTTCTCTTTCATGGGCTGGGGCAGAGGGCATTCGCAGCGGCACACCAAAATGTCGGGCTGAATTCCGATGGAGCGCAACTCCTTCACCGAGTGCTGGGTGGGCTTGGTTTTGAGCTCCCCCGCCGAGGCAATCCACGGCACCAGGGTGACGTGCATATAGAGCACATCCTGGCGGCCCACGTCTTTGCGAAACTGGCGGATTGCCTCCAAAAAGGGCAGCGACTCAATGTCGCCCACGGTGCCGCCGATCTCGGTAATGACCACGTCGGGGTTGGTGTTGCGGGCCACCCGATGCACCCGCTCCTTAATCTCGTTGGTAATGTGGGGAATCACCTGCACCGTGCCCCCTTGGTAGTCGCCCCGCCGCTCCCGGTTGATCACCGCCTGATAGATAGACCCGGTGGTGACGCTATTGAGCCGCGACATAGCAGTGTCGGTAAACCGCTCGTAGTGGCCCAGATCGAGGTCGGTTTCGGCCCCGTCTTCGGTGACAAACACCTCCCCGTGCTGAAAGGGGCTCATCGTGCCAGGGTCAACGTTGAGGTAGGGGTCGAGCTTGAGAATAGAAACTGAGTAATCCCGCGACTTCAGCAGCCGCCCTAGGCTGGCCGCCACAATGCCCTTGCCAATGCTTGAGACCACACCGCCGGTTACAAATACAAACTTCGTCATAGCAGCCCAACCCAACCCCCAGGAGTTAACCTGTTAATTGTGCCACAGGGGTTAAGTCCAGCGTCTACCCCTAGGCTTGGGTTTGGCCTGGAGGAGAAGGGCTACCGGTAACCACAGCGGTGGGGCTGCTATACCGCTAAATCAGAGGGGAACTCTCGCCGTCGCCATCGGGCTGTACGCGCCGCTGCACCGAATCCCCGTGGGAGGGCAGGCCCTCGGTTTCGGTCAGCACCGCGATCACCTCGGCTACCCCCTGTAAGGCCTCAGGGGAATACTGGATAAGGCTGGAATGTTTCATGAAGGTTTCCGTCGAGAGCGGCGATGCGTAGCGAGCCGCTCCGGAGGTGGGCAGGGTATGGTTGGGGCCAGCCAAATAGTCCCCCACCGCTTCAGGGGTAGAATGGCCCAGGAAAATTGCCCCGGCATGGCGAATCTTCTCCAGCAAATCCCAGGGTTCAGCAATCTCAAGCTGAAGGTGCTCTGGGGCAAACCCGTTGGAGAGTTCAGCGGCCGTCTCGAGGCTATCGACTACGACCGCTAGTCCAAAGTTAGCGATCGCCTTTTCGGTCAAGGTCTGGCGGGGGTGGCCGGTCAACTGCCGATCGACCTCAGCGGCCACCCGCTCCGCTAACCCCTCGCTGGGGGTAATCAAAATAGCCGCCGCCATCGGGTCATGCTCCGCCTGGGCCAGCAGGTCGGCGGCCACGTGGGCCGGGTTGGCGGTGTGGTCGGCGATCACCAACACCTCCGAAGGCCCCGCCAGGGAGTCAATGCCGACGGTGCCAAACACCAACTTCTTGGCCAGGGTGACGTAGATATTGCCTGGGCCAGTAATCACATCGACGGCCGGTATGGTCTCGGTACCGTAGGCCAGCGCGGCGATCGCTTGGGCGCCGCCGACCCGATAAATTTCGGTAATGCCAGCCTCCTGCGCTGCCACCAGCACCGCTGGGTTCACGGTGCCATTTCTGCCTGGCGGGGTCACCATTACCACCCGCTCCACTCCGGCCACCCGCGCCGGAACGGCATTCATAATCACAGTGCTCGGGTAGGAAGCCCGCCCCCCTGGCACGTAGATTCCCGCTCGATCCACAGCGGTGTAGCGCTTCCCCAGCACCACACCGTTATCCTCAAATCGTACCCAGCTCTGGGGCACCCGCTGGCGATGAAACGATTCCACATTCTTGCAGGCCAGGCAAATCGCATCGAGTAGGCTTTTGCTCACCTGCTGATAGGCAGCGTCCAGCTCCGCTCCAGAAAAGCGCAGACCCTCGGCGATCAGGGTTACCCCATCAAAATCCGCGGTATACTGCACCAGCGCCTGGTCCCCCTGGCGACGAACGGCGTGCAAAATCTCTCGAACCGTTGCTTCCTTGTGGACGACCTGGTCGTCGTGGGTGCGGGCACAGATGCGTTGTAGCTCTGTCTTTGCCTCGGTTAGCTGATGAGTGATGCGGAGCATTACAGCCAGGAATCCAGATAAGCCAGCAAGGTGGATGCGCTAGGCCAACCAATCTGGGGGTAGATCATCCCGGAAAGGCCGTCAACACCAGCGTCCTAACATCCTAGTCGATCTAAAGACTAATTTGGCAGCCCGACAAAGCATTCAATCGCCCGAATAGGTGCTAACATGTTTTATCCAGTCAATGTAATCTTGTTAAGCTAGGGCGAGTTGTGGCAAACATTAAGTCTGCACTGAAGCGAATCCAAATTACCGAGCGCAATCGGCTCGAAAATCGGTCCTATAAATCGGCGGTAAAAACTCTCACTAAGAACTATCTGGCTGCTTTAGATGCCCATCAAGCGGCCCCCAGCGCCGATACTCAAAAGCAGGTTGAGGCCACCATGGCCGCTGCCTACAGCAAAATTGACAAGGCTGTGAAGCGCGGTGTACTCCACCCCAACACGGGAGCCCGTAAAAAGTCTCGTCTGGCACGGGTGCTCAAGGCTCAGGAGGCGACGGGGTCTGTGTCCTAGTTTTTTCTAGGCTTTGGATACGCTGGGCCACCTGCCGTTTTTGTCGCTGCACCCCTGATTATGCCTCTGGTTGATACCCACGTACACCTCAACTTTGATACGTTTGCTGGGGATCTTGATGAGTTAGCCCTGGCCTGGCGACAGGCCGGGGTTGCAGCTTTGGTGCACTCCTGCGTCGAGCCAGGGGAGTTTGAAGCGATGCGGGCGATCGGCGATCGCATTCCAGAACTGTACCTGTCTGTTGGGCTTCATCCCCTCGACATGGACAAGTGGGGAACTGCTACGGCAGCTCAAATTGCTGAACTAGCGGCCTCTGACCCTCGGGTTGTCGCCATTGGTGAAACCGGTCTCGATTTTTACAAGGCTGACGACGAGGTGGTTCAGCGGCAAGCCTTCTGGCGGCAGTTGACCATTGCCCGCAGTCTCGGCTTGCCGGTGATTGTCCACTGTCGAGATGCCGCCAAGGCCACCGCTGACATGATTCAGGAGTTCCAGCGCACAGTCGGTCCCATCACCGGCGTGATGCACTGCTGGGCGGGTGCTCCGGAGGAAACCCAATGGTTTTTAGACCTCGGTTTTTACATCAGCTTCAGCGGCATTGTTACTTTTAAGAACGCCCACCAGGTTAAGGCCTCGGCCCAGATGGTGCCTAGCGATCGCCTCTTGGTGGAAACTGACTGCCCTTTTCTTAGCCCAGAGCCCATGCGCAAGGAGCGGCGTAATCAGCCTGCCTTTGTCCATCATGTGGCGGCCTATCTAGCTGAGCTGCGCCAGGTCGAGTTTGATGCCCTGGCCCAGGCTACCACCGAGAATGCTGCCACATTGTTTAACCTACCTGAGCTGTCCCTATTGTCCTCTGCCGATTCTCTCTCACTGCGTTTACCAACCCCAGCGGGCTGCTAGGTGGTTGGTTTAGTTCGTTAGGGCTGTGGTTGCGGTTCAAGGTTGCCCAAGGGGGCTGAACCAGCCTCCCTCCTCAAGCCCTGCCCGCTCCGTTTTTTTTCGTTTACTGCGTCGTCGTTGATCTTGGCCTGCCTGCACCTGGCCAACCTGCACTAGGAGACCCATGACTGAAACCACCGTTTACCAAGCTCCCCCTAACTTTGTCCTGCCCGACTTAGTCGAAATTCAGCGGTCTAGCTTTCGTTGGTTCCTCGAAGAAGGGCTGATAGAAGAATTGGAGAGCTTCTCGCCGATTACCGACTACACCGGTAAGCTGGAGCTGCACTTCCTCGGTAAACAATACAAACTTAAAAGCCCCAAGTATGACGTCGACGAGGCCAAACGCCGGGATGCCACCTATGCGGTGCAGATGTACGTACCCACGCGGCTAATTAATAAAGAGACAGGAGAAATCAAGGAGCAAGAGGTCTTCATCGGCGACCTGCCGTTGATGACCGATCGCGGCACCTTCATTATCAACGGGGCTGAGCGGGTGATCGTCAACCAGATCGTGCGTAGCCCTGGGGTTTACTATAAGGCTGAGACCGACAAAAATGGTCGTCGCACCTACAATGCCAACCTGATTCCCAACCGGGGGGCCTGGCTCAAGTTTGAGACTGACAAGAATGACCTGGTCTGGGTGCGCATCGACAAGACTCGCAAGCTGTCGGCCCAGGTGCTGCTCAAGGCTCTGGGGCTGACCGATAACGAGATCTTCGACTCCCTGCGCAACCCCGAGTACTTTCAGAAAACCATCGAGAAGGAGGGGCAGTTCAGCGAAGAAGAAGCTTTGCTAGAGCTATACCGCAAGCTGCGTCCCGGTGAGCCGCCCACCGTGGCCGGTGGTGAGCAGCTGCTGCACTCCCGCTTCTCTGACCCCAAACGCTACGACCTAGGCCGGGTGGGGCGCTATAAGATCAACCGCAAGCTGCGCCTGAACGTGCCCGATGCCACGCGGGTGCTCACCCCCACCGATATTCTGTCGGCGATTGACTACCTAATCAACCTAGAGTTTGATGTCGGCTCCATCGACGACATCGACCACCTGGGCAACCGCCGGGTGCGCTCCGTCGGCGAACTGCTGCAAAACCAGGTGCGGGTGGGCCTCAACCGTCTCGAGCGGATTATTCGCGAGCGGATGACCGTCTCCGACTCCGACTCGCTGACCCCGGCCTCTCTGGTCAACCCCAAGCCGCTGGTGGCGGCCATCAAAGAGTTCTTTGGCTCCAGCCAGCTCTCCCAGTTCATGGACCAGACCAACCCCCTGGCCGAGCTGACCCACAAGCGCCGCATCAGCGCCCTTGGCCCTGGCGGTCTCACCCGTGAGCGGGCGGGCTTTGCCGTGCGCGATATTCACCCCTCCCACTACGGGCGGATCTGCCCGATCGAAACGCCGGAAGGTCCCAACGCCGGTCTAATTGGCTCCCTGGCAACCCACGCCCGGGTGAACGAGTTTGGCTTTATCGAGACGCCCTTCTTTAAGGCTGAAAATGGCCGGGTCTTCAAGGACGTCGAGCCCATCTATATGACCGCCGATGAGGAGGACGACCTGCGGGTAGCGCCTGGGGACATCGCCACCGACGAAAACGGCTACATCATTGGCGACACTATCCCAGTACGCTATCGCCAAGACTTTACCACCACCGACTCCACCGAGGTGGACTACGTGGCGGTATCGCCGGTGCAGATTATCTCTGTGGCCACTTCTCTAATTCCCTTCCTGGAGCACGACGACGCCAACCGTGCCCTAATGGGTTCGAACATGCAGCGCCAGGCGGTGCCCCTACTCCAGCCGGAGCGGCCCCTGGTGGGCACCGGTTTAGAGGCCCAGGCGGCTCGCGACTCCGGTATGGTGATCATCAGCCGCACCGACGGGGAGATTGTGTATCTCGATGCTGACCTGATCAAGGTGCGCGATCCCGAAGGCAACGTCCATGAGTACGAGCTGCAAAAGTATCAGCGGTCTAACCAGGATACCTGCCTGAACCAGCGTCCCATCGTCTTCCCTGGCGAGCGGGTGCAGGCGGGGCAGGTGTTGGCGGACGGCTCCGCTACCGAGGGAGGTGAGCTGGCCCTGGGGCAAAACGTGCTGGTGGCCTATATGCCTTGGGAAGGCTATAACTATGAGGACGCTATTCTGCTCAGTGAGCGGCTGGTGTACGACGACGTATACACCTCCATCCACGTCGAGAAGTTTGAGATTGAGGCGCGGCAGACCAAGCTGGGGCCGGAGGAAATTACTCGGGAAATTCCCAACGTCGGTGAAGATTCCCTACGACATCTGGATGAGACCGGCATTATCCGCATCGGTGCATGGGTAGAGTCGGGGGATATTCTGGTGGGCAAGGTGACCCCCAAGGGCGAGTCTGACCAGCCTCCAGAGGAAAAGCTGCTGCGGGCCATTTTCGGTGAGAAGGCGCGGGACGTGCGGGATAACTCCCTGCGGGTGCCCAACGGCGAAAAGGGCCGGGTTGTCGACGTGCGGGTGTTTACCCGAGAGCAGGGAGATGAGTTGCCGCCTGGAGCCAACATGGTGGTGCGGGTCTACGTGGCCCAGAAGCGCAAGATTCAGGTGGGCGACAAAATGGCCGGTCGTCACGGCAATAAGGGAATTATTTCCCGCATTTTGCCCATCGAGGATATGCCCTATCTGCCCGATGGCACCCCCATCGACATTGCCCTTAACCCCTTGGGTGTGCCCTCCCGGATGAACGTAGGTCAGGTGTTTGAGTGCCTGCTGGGCTGGGCGGCTGATAACCTGGATGCCCGGTTTAAGGTGATTCCCTTCGACGAAATGTATGGCGAAGAGGCCTCTCGCAACTCTACCCACGGCAAGCTGATGGAGGCTCGGGAAACCACCGGTAAAGACTGGATCTTTAACCCTAACGATCCCGGCAAAATTCAGCTGCGGGATGGGCGAACTGGTGAGCCCTTTGATAAGGCTGTGACCGTAGGCCGCGCCTACATGCTGAAGCTGGTGCACCTGGTGGATGACAAGATTCACGCCCGCTCTACAGGGCCCTACTCTCTGGTGACCCAGCAGCCCCTGGGCGGCAAGGCCCAGCAAGGGGGACAGCGCTTTGGCGAGATGGAGGTATGGGCCCTGGAGGCCTTTGGGGCAGCCTATACCCTCCAGGAGCTGCTGACGGTTAAGTCCGACGATATGCAGGGGCGCAATGAGGCTCTCAATGCGATCGTTAAGGGCAAATCCATCCCCCGTCCCGGCACCCCCGAGTCTTTCAAGGTCTTGATGCGAGAGCTGCAATCCCTCTGTTTAGACATTGCGGTGCACAAGGTGGAAACCAGGGAAGATGGCACAAGCCGTGATACCGAGGTGGATCTGATGGCCGACGTCAACAGCCGCCGCACCCCCTCTCGTCCCACCTATGAGTCCATTGCCCGGGATGAAGAGCTAGAGGAAGTGGAGGAATAGCCGCTGAGCTGTCACTGACCCTTTGACCCCAATTCAGGGGCGACTGTTCCCCAGCGATCGCCCCTAAAGCACCCCTAGGGGGTGGCTTAACCCTGCCCCATACAGATCGCGCTTACAAGGAAAACACCCAGCATGGCCAAGCTAGAACAGCGCTTTGACTACGTCAAGATTGGAATTGCCTCCCCCGAACGCATTCGCCAGTGGGGAGAACGTACCCTGCCCAACGGACAAATCGTGGGAGAAGTAACCAAGCCCGAAACGATCAACTACCGCACCCTCAAGCCCGAAATGGACGGGCTGTTCTGTGAGCGTATCTTTGGCCCCGCTAAGGACTGGGAATGCCACTGCGGTAAGTATAAGCGGGTGCGCCATCGGGGCATTGTGTGCGAGCGCTGCGGTGTAGAGGTGACGGAGTCGCGGGTGCGCCGTCACCGCATGGGCTACATCAAACTGGCCGCCCCGGTGGCCCACGTCTGGTACCTGAAGGGGATTCCCAGCTATATCGCCATTCTGCTGGATATGCCCCTGCGGGATGTGGAGCAGATTGTCTATTTCAACGCCTACGTGGTGCTGGATGCTGGCAATGCTGAGAACCTGAGCTACAAGCAACTGCTGACGGAAGATCAGTGGATTGAAATCGAGGATCAGCTCTACGACGAAGAGACCGAACTGGCTGGAGTGGAGGTGGGCATTGGGGCCGAAGCGCTCCAGCGTCTGCTGGAGGATCTGGAGCTGGAGACCACGGCGGAGCGGCTGCGGGAAGAAATTGCCAACTCCAAGGGGCAAAAGCGGGCCAAGCTGATCAAGCGGCTGCGGGTGATCGACAACTTCATCGCCACCGGGTCTAAAACGGAGTGGATGGTGCTGGATGTGATTCCGGTGATTCCGCCGGACCTGCGGCCGATGGTGCAGCTGGATGGAGGGCGCTTTGCCACCTCCGACCTCAACGACCTGTATCGCCGGGTGATCAACCGCAACAATCGGCTGGCCCGCCTGCAGGAAATTTTGGCCCCTGAGATCATCGTTCGCAACGAAAAGCGGATGCTCCAGGAGGCGGTGGACGCGCTGATCGACAACGGTCGTCGGGGTCGCACCGTGGTGGGGGCTAACAACCGACCGCTGAAGTCCCTCTCTGACATCATCGAGGGTAAGCAGGGCCGCTTTCGGCAGAACCTGCTGGGTAAGCGGGTTGACTATTCCGGCCGTTCGGTCATTGTGGTGGGGCCAAAGCTGCAAATTCACCAGTGTGGTCTACCTCGGGAAATGGCGATCGAGCTGTTCCAGCCCTTTGTGATTCATCGGTTGATTCGTCAAGGGCTGGTGAACAACATCAAGGCGGCGAAAAAGCTGATTCAGCATAACGACCCCAGCGTGTGGGACGTTCTGGAGGAGGTGATTGAGAGCCACCCGGTGATGCTAAACCGGGCTCCGACCCTGCACCGTCTGGGGATTCAAGCCTTTGAGCCGATTCTGGTGGAAGGTCGGGCAATTCAACTGCACCCATTGGTTTGCCCCGCCTTTAACGCTGACTTTGACGGCGACCAGATGGCGGTACACGTGCCGCTGTCGCTGGAGTCTCAGTCTGAAGCGCGCCTGCTGATGCTGGCCTCAAATAACGTGCTGTCGCCGGCCACAGGGCAGCCCATCATTACCCCGTCCCAAGATATGGTGCTCGGCTGCTACTACCTGACCGCAGAGAACCCCGATGCCACCCTGGGCGAAGGTCACTACTTCGCCAACATGGAGGACGCCATTATGGCCTTTGAACAGGGCATAGTTGCTCTCCACGCCAAGGTTTGGCTGCGGTTCGACGGGGAAGTTGAGTCAGATCAGCCCAAGACGACGGCCCCAGAGCGGATGGAATCCGAGGATGGCACCATTACCGAAATCTATCCCGATCGTCGGGTGCGCCTAGATGGCGAGGGCAATCTGATCTCTCAATACATTAAGACGACTCCGGGCCGCATTATTTACAACAAGGCGGTGCTCGACGCGATCGCAGGCTAGGCAACTGCACCCACCCACAACCTACACAGCACGAACATCACCACTACACAAGGGCAAAGACCTATGGCTGAGCAAGGGGCACCCCAATCCTCACTGATCTTTCGGAACCGCATTATCGACAAGAAGCAGCTCAAAAAGCTGATTTCCTGGTCGTTTACCCATCACGGTACCGCCCGCACCTCCCAGATGGCCGATCGCATCAAGGAGTTGGGGTTTAAGTACGCTACCCGGGCGGGGGTCTCGATTAGCGTAGAAGACCTCCAGGTGCCCCAGGAGAAGAAGGGCATGCTGGCCGCCGCCGAAGAGGATATTCGCATTACCGAAGAGCGCTACACCCGCGGTGAAATCACCGAGGTGGAGCGCCTAACTAAGGTAATCGACACCTGGAACGACACCAGTGAAGAGCTGAAGGACCAGGTGGTCAAAAACTTTAAGGAAAACAACCCGCTCAACTCGGTTTACATGATGGCCTTCTCGGGCGCCCGGGGAAACATCTCCCAGGTGCGTCAGCTGGTGGGTATGCGGGGCCTGATGGCTAACCCCCAGGGGGAAATCATTGACCTGCCGATTAAGACTAACTTCCGGGAAGGGCTGACCGTCACTGAGTACGTGATCTCCTCCTACGGAGCCCGCAAGGGTCTGGTGGATACGGCTCTGCGAACCGCCGACTCTGGCTACCTGACCCGCCGTCTGGTCGACGTGTCCCAGGATGTGATTATCCGGGAGCACGACTGCGGCACCGAGCGGGGCATTCCCCTGCGCAGCATGACCGACGGAGAGCGGGTGCTGATTCCCCTTGAAAACCGTTTGCTGGGTCGGGTAGTGGCCGCCGATGTGGTCCATCCCAAGACCGGCGAGGTGCTGCTGGAGAAAGATCAGCCGGTTTCCCCAGAGACGGCGGAAATGCTGGCCGAGGCTGGGGTTGAAGGGGTAGTGGTGCGATCGCCCCTGACCTGCGAAGCCACCCGTTCCGTGTGCCGACTTTGCTACGGCTGGAGCCTGGCCCATTCTGAAATGGTCGACCTGGGTGAGGCCGTCGGTATTATTGCGGCCCAATCCATCGGTGAGCCGGGTACCCAGATGACCATGCGTACCTTCCACACCGGCGGCACCTTCACCGGCGAAGTGGCCCCCCGCATTCGAGCCAGTAAGGACGGCACGGTTAAACTGCCCAAGAACCTCAGGACTCGCGCCTTCCGCACCCGCTACGGCGAAGAGGCCCAAATGCTGGAGTCAAACGCCGACATCGTGATTGAGGGCACCGGCAAAAACAAGTCTGAGTCTTTGCCCCAGGGCACCATTTTGTTCGTCAACGACGGCGAAACCGTCCAAAGAGAGCAGCTGTTAGCCGAGCTGCCCTCCGCTGGCCGCACCCGCAAAGTGACTGAAAAAGCCACCAAGGACGTGACCTCTGACCTGGCTGGGGAGGTCAAATTTGCCGGTCTGGTGCAGGAAGAAAAAACCGACCGTCAGGGCAACACCACCCGCCTGGCCCAGCGGGGCGGTCTGCTGTGGGTGCTGGCCGGTGACGTTTACAACCTGCCCCCCAGTGCCGAACCCGTGGTGCGCAACGGCGACTACGTCAACGCCGACGACACCCTAGCGGAAACCAAGCTCACCACCGAACGGGGTGGATTGGTCCGCTTGCCGGAGGCCGACCACGAAAAGGGCACCCGCGAAGTCGAAATCATTACGGCATCGGTAATGCTCGACCAGGCCCAGGTGCGTAAAGAGCACGGTCAGGGCCGTGAGCACTACTTTATTGAAACCGCCAACGGCCAAAGGTTTTCCCTGATTGCTACACCGGGGGCCAAGGTCACCAGCGGCCAGGTGATTGCCGAACTGGAGGACGATCGCTACCACACCCAGACCGGGGGCATCGTCAAGTTCGCTGGGGTGGATGTGGCCAAGAAAGGCAAGGGCAAGCAGGGCTACGAAGTAGTCCAGGGCGGCACCCTGCTTTGGATTCCTGAGGAAGCCCACGAAGTCAACAAAGACATCTCCCTGTTGATGGTGGAGGATGGCCAGTATCTGGAAGCCGGGACAGAAGTGGTGAAGGACATCTTCTGTCAAAACAGCGGCGTGGTTGAAGTTACCCAGAAGAACGACATTCTGCGGGAAATTGTGGTCAAGCCGGGTGACATTCACATGGTGGATGCCCCCGAGGACGTTATGGACCGCGACGGCACCCTGGTCAACGCCGGAGAAGAGGTGATGCCTGGCCTAGTGGCCGATGCCCTCCGCTACGTTGAGTACGTGGAAACCCCCGATGGCCCAGCGCTGCTGCTGCGTCCGGTGGAGGAGTACGTGGTGCCCAACGAACCGGCGGTACCCAGCCAGGACAGCGCTGCCGATGCGGCTGGCTCCATTAAGCTGCGGGCGATCCAGCGCATCCCCTTCAAGGATGGCGAACGGGTGAAGTCGGTGGACGGCGTGGAACTACTGCGCACGCAGCTGGTGCTCGACATCGAAGATGAGTCGCCCCACGTGGTGGCTGACATTGAGCTAGTGCCCGACGATCAGGACGCCGATCTGATGCGTCTGCAGATGGTCGTACTCGAGACCCAGGTGATTCGTCGCGATGTGGTGGCCGATCAAACCCAGGGCAGCACCGTCACTCGACTACTGGTGGAAGACGGTCAGCAGATTGAGCCAGGGGCTGTGGTGGCGCGCACCGAGATTCGCTGTAAAGAAGCCGGTGAGGTGCGAGGTATTCGCGAAGGCCAGGAGGCCATTCGCCGGGTGCTGGTGGTGCGCGAGGCTGACCGCATGAAGGTCAACCTGGAGGGTAAGACACCCACGGTTAAGGTGGGTGACCTGGTGGTGGCTGACACCGAACTGGCCCCCGGTCTAACCCACGAAGAGTCTGGGGAAGTGACCGCCATTGAGGGGGGACAGATTTCCCTGCGCTTGGCTCGGCCCTATCGGGTGTCTACCGGTGCTGTGTTGCACATTGAAGACGGTGACCTGGTGCAGCGGGGTGACAACCTGGTGCTGCTGGTGTTTGAGCGGGCCAAGACTGGCGACATCATCCAGGGTCTGCCCCGGATTGAGGAGCTGCTGGAGGCACGCAAGCCGAAGGAGGCCTGCGTACTAGCTGAGCGCCCCGGCAATGCCCAGGTCGTCTACAGCGATGATGAGACCGTAGAGGTCAAAATCATTGAAGACGACGGTGTGGTTACCGAATACCCCGTGAGCCCGGGACAAAACGTGATTGTCTCTGACGGGCAGCGGGTGAGTACCGCTGAGCACCTGACCGACGGTCCGGCTAACCCCCACCAGATCCTAGAGGTGTTCTTTAAGTACAACCTCAGCCTGGGACAGGGCATTCACGATGCCGCCCTGGGGGCACTGCAAAAGGTGCAGTCCTTCTTGGTCAACGAGGTGCAGTCGGTGTATCAGTCCCAGGGGATTGACATCTCCGATAAGCATACCGAGGTGATTGTGCGGCAGATGTCCTCTAAGTGTCGTATTGACGACGGCGGAGACACGACTATGCTGCCCGGTGAGCTGGTGGAGATCTACCAGGTGGAGCAGGTCAATGAGGCCATGGCTATTACCGGTGGCGCTCCGGCGGAATATACTCCAGTGCTGCTGGGGATTACCAAAGCCTCGCTGAATACCGACAGCTTTATCTCTGCCGCCAGCTTCCAGGAAACCACTCGGGTGTTGACTGAAGCGGCCATTGAGGGCAAGTCAGACTGGCTGCGCGGCCTGAAGGAGAATGTCATCATTGGCCGCTTGATTCCGGCGGGGACAGGCTACAACGCCTATGAGGAGTCTCCGCCCCCTGAGCTTGACTCGGCCTATGATTCGCCCATTCTGGACGATGACATGGTGCTTCAGGACGTGGTGCTCGATGACTTTACCGCCCGCAGCTACGACCTTGAGGGTAACCTCAGTATGCTGAACGATGACGAGATGATCGGCGGCATGTCGATCGAAGAGGGGGCACCCCGCAGCAACGGCGATTTCCCTGGAATGGGCAATGGGGTAAACCTGGATGACGATCTGCTGATCGACGATCAAACCGAAGCCCTGTAGACGAGGGGTGGGCTTTGAGGGTTAGGATGTTGTCCTCGCCCTGGTCTCGCTGACTCTGAGCTAGCCAATAATCCCCGGAGGATTCACATCCTCCGGGGATTTTATTTTGGGCGCTTTCATTCTGGGGTTTAAACTGGAAGGAAGAAGAAGGTAGCGCAGGTGGTTGCGGATTGGCAATGCCAATCTGAGGAAAGTCCGGGCTCCCGAAAGACCAGACTTGCTGGGTAACGCCCAGTGCGGGCGACCGTGAGGAGAGTGCCACAGAAACATACCGCCGATGGCCCCAGGGCAATGTCCTGAGGGCACAGGTAAGGGTGCAAGGGTGCGGTAAGAGCGCACCAGCAGCATCGAGAGGTGCTGGCTCGGTAAACCCCGGTCGGGTGCAAGGTCAAGGGGCAAGGTTGGTCTTTTTCCGGCCTCGCTGTGAGTACCGCAAGAGGCGTTTGGCAACAAACGTCCCAGATAGATAACCGCCCCCCCGGCAACGGGGGAACAGAACCCGGCTTATGTCTACCTTCTTCCCCCATCCTTTGATCTATTGCTCTGTGATCCCTTGCTCCGCGATCTATTGACTGTGACCGATCTACCGCCGCGCCGGCAGCAGGAGCTGCAGCGCTGTGTGCAAAAACTGGGGCTGCTTGCCCATCCCGGCTTTAATTGGCGTCGTTTAGACCAGGCGCTGACCCACAAGTCGGTGGATACCCTCTCCAACTATGAACAGCTTGAGCTGCTGGGGGATGCGGTACTGCGGTTGGCCGCCACGGAGTGCCTTCAGGAGAACTTTCCCGCCGCCTCGGTGGGGGAGCTGTCGGCGGTGCGAGCGGTGCTGATTAGCGATCGCACCCTGGCTCAGCTGGCGGAGAAAATGGGTCTGGCGGCCTATCTCGTAGTTGACGCTGCCATGAAGGTTGGGCCCACCCACTTGGCCGACGCTCTGGAGGCGGTGGTGGCAACGCTCTACCTAGAAACCCACACCCTGGCTCCGGTGCGGTCGTGGCTGGATGGGGATCTACTGAGGCTAGCGATCGCCGTGCGTCAGGATCCAGCCCGCCAAAACTATAAAGTTGTCGTGCAGGAGATCACCCAGGCCCATACTAAAACCCTGCCTGAGTACCGCACGGTAGAACAGCGCCCGGTGGATGGTGACCCCCAGCGCTATGCTTCTGCCCTGTGGTTTGGGGAAACCTGTTGGGGGACTGGCTATGGCCCCACCAAAAAGCAGGCTGAGCAGGCCGCCGCCGCCGTCGCCTACCCTCGTCTTGTCCAATCCCTGACCCATGCCCCCTCCCCTTCCCCCCCTTAATCTAGCGATTGTTGGTCTGGGCCGCTGGGGCACCCACCTGCTGCGCAATTTTCTGGCTTTGCCCGGCGCCAGGGTGGTTGCCCTGGCCGATTCCCATGTCGAACGGTGGCAGGAACTGTGCGATCGCTTCTGCCTCGGCGACACCGTCACCGGTTACACCACGGGGCAGCAGGCGATGGCCCACCCTGGGCTGGATGCGGTCGTGATTGCCACCCCCGCCAGCACCCACTACCCACTGATTAAAGCCGCCCTGGAGGCAGGGCTCCACGTGCTGAGCGAGAAGCCCCTCACCCTAGACCCTGCTACTAGCGCCTCCCTCTGTCGGTTAGCCACAGCCCGGCAGCGGCAGCTTGTGGTTGACCATACCTACCTGTTCCACCCGGCGGTGCAGCAGGGGCGGGGGCTGATCCCCCAGCTGGGCAATCTGCGCTACGGCTATGCCGCTCGCACCAACCTGGGCCCGGTGCGTCCCGATGCCGATGTGTTCTGGGATCTGGCGATTCACGACATTGCTATCCTCAACCACTGGCTGGGGCAGTGGCCTACCGCTGTGGCTGCCTGGGGGCCGGTGTGGCTCCAGACCCAGGCCCAGGCCCAGGCCCAGGGGCAATTTTCCGCCGGCCTGCGGGACGTGGGCTGGCTTCGCCTCGTCTATCCCGATGCGGCGGGAGCAACTGGCCTAGAGGCGATGGTGCATGTCAGCTGGGCCAACCCCGACAAACAGCGGCGGTTGGCCCTGGTGGGCGATCGCGCCACCCTGGTGCTCGACGAAAGCCCCCAGACCCATCCCCTCACCCTCTACCGCGGCGGGTTTCAGTCCCAGGTGCCCCCCTTTGTCCCCATTGGCCCCCACACGGAGGTCGTTTCCGTTGCTCCCACGGAGCCTTTGGCCCAGGTGTGCCAGCACTTTTTAGACTGCGTGGCCGCCAATCAGCCGTCCCCCCTGTCCTCGGGGCAGATGGCGGCCGAACTAGTGCGGGTCATGGCCGCGATCGCCGTCGCCGCCGAGACTGGCCAAGTAGTGGCGGTTTAGCAACCGTTGGGCTCGGTAGGACATTTTTGGAGTTATGCCTTAGACTCAGCGCTTGCGAGCTCGATAGGGTCCCAACTTTAGCTGAGTTAGTTAACTTGTCCTAACCAATCGGGCCAGCGCTCAGGGCAAACGCATACTCAGGTGGAGAGTAGCCGAGCGAGATAGTCATTGTTCCATCCAGCTTGCAGGCGTTTAGCCAGGACGCCCCCTTTCGCGGAGGAGTCCCGGCGCAGCAGATTGAGCGCGATGTGGCGGACGAC
>JBGSNT010000208.1:0-1639 GCA_041739575.1 Nodosilinea sp.
CCCTCTGCGATGTCGGGGTTCATATTCCAGTCCCGCAGGCGGATTTGATATTGGGGAGAGCCCGTGATCCATTTGGTGGTGATGACGTACTTCATGGGCAGGGGGGTGTCGCCGGTTTGCACCCAGATCTGCCAGTCCACGTCGCGTTTTCGAAAGGCCAGGTGGTAGCACTCAATGCCGTTGACATAGGCGGTGCCCATGTAGGTGCTGCTCTGTACACCATCCATGAGAATGGCGTAGGAGTTGGTAAACAATAGGTCGGCCCCTGGGACAGGTATCCCGGTCTCGAGTTCAAAGGCCCCAATGGCGTCACCGATGGTGCCTGGTACGGCCATCTGAGCATAGGCATTGAGGTTCTGGCCGTAGAGGGTCAGGGTTTCGCCATCAAAAAACACATCGGTGCTGGCGATCGCGCCCTGGCGCTCGATCAGCAATTGATTGGGGCGTTGTAGGAGCAGGGTGGCATAGCTGCTAAATTGCAGTTTTTCACCGGCTGTGGTGACGACCTCAAAGTCGATGTCAGCGTTAACGCTGAACGCCTCCGCTGTCCCTAGATAGTCCGACATCGACTGGAGGATTTGGTTGGCATCGGGGTCGATGTCATTGGCCTGGGCGATCGCATCGGTGGCCAGGCTGAGGCTGAGCACAACCCCTAGGGCCAGCCAGCGCTGGCCAGTGCGGGACATTAAACGTATGGTTTTCATAGGGACTCTTCCACGCAAGGTTTATAGATCACACAACTGTCCCAATGGACTGTTGTGGCAGGCGTTCCGTAGAGCGCCATAGCAGCGGGCATACGGTAGCAAGGCTAGACGCGTTTAGGTGAATTCAGGCCAACGGTACTGTAGCCCTCGGTCATGAAATCGTGGGTTAGGGCATTGCCGAAAACCAGAAGAATTTCGGTATAGCGAGTTCCTATTAAGTCTTCGAATTTGAGTTCCGAGAGATGGGCATCATCGTTCGGTTGCTTGGCATAGCCTGGGACGGCTGAGATGAGATTGCTGTGGGCATTTATAACGGCTCCTGTTTTGCAGTTAGCGGTAAAAGGTATGCAGTGCGGACTTGGTAGAAGAGCCGTAAACTATTGCACATTCACAATCACGTACTGGTTGCCGTAGGGCTGGTAATAGGTGGCACCGCACTGATAAATCGACGTGCCATTGATGATCACGGTAGTACACCCGACAGGCAGGGTGGCCGCGTAGACCGAGGTGCGATAGATAGTGCGACGAGTGGTGCGACGGGCCACCCCAGCGACACTTACCGGGGTGAGGGGCCGCCCAACCACCGCTGCCGCGTCTTGGGTGACAATTTGGCTGTTCAGGGCTCCGTCCATTACGGCACCTGCTGCTAGCAGGCCGCAGGCGATCAAGATAACTCGGTTGCTTAGTTTCATGGTCTTTACTGTTCCTCCTGGGTGGATGTGAAGTCTTCCAATTCGCTAGCCGGTAGGGCATCCAGCTGGGTGGCACCTGCTGGCGGTGAAAACGTAAACTGTCCCTCTGCGATGTCGGGGTTCATATTCCAGTCCCGCAGGCGGATTTGATATTGGGGAGAGCCCGTGATCCATTTGGTGGTGATGACGTACTTCATGGGCAGGGGGGTGTCGCCGGTTTGCACCCAGATCTGCCAGTCCACG
>JBGSNT010000257.1:0-8542 GCA_041739575.1 Nodosilinea sp.
AATGGTTGAAACAAGCCTAAATTGATCGCTCCGGTGACACCCAAGGTTCGTTGACCTCCGCTGAGCGCCAAGAACTCAATACGCTGCGTCGAGACCTAAAACGGGTGCGGAGGTCGCGGAATTGCGAAAAAAAGCCGCGACTGCGTTAGAGGCGGCATGGGGGCGACGCCAACCGACTCAAGCGGAGTTGCTGTTCCATATAATTGATCTTTCACTAACGGTTCAGCAAGGCTTCCAGAAGTTCGGTGCTACGTTTACTTAAGCTCCTCTACTTATAGGCGTTTATAGCTTATGGCAAATAAATCCTTCTTAATTGGGCTTCGCGCCGACCAGTTCCGCCATCCTCTCGACTTAGAAGCCACCCGTGCTCTACAACAGCTACCGGGGCTAGATGTGGTGGTGCGTATGGCGATCGCCCCCCTGGCAGAGCGGTTCTTTCACCTCGACCATTTGGCTTCTAGTTTGCAGGTGAGCGATCGCCAACTGCCCGCCCTGTACCAGTCCCTAGTTGAAGCCTGCAAAATTCTCGATCTAGACGTACCCCAGCTCTACGTGCGCCAAAACCCGGTGCCCAATGCCTACACCTTTGCCATGCGCGGCGAGCGGCCCTTCATCGTCATTCACACCGCCCTGATCGAGCTGCTGACCCCCGCTGAAACCCAGGCAGTAATCGCCCACGAACTGGGCCACCTCAAGTGTGAGCACAGTGTTTACCTCACCCTGGCCAACCTGATTACCCTGGCGGCTGGCCAACTGCCCCTGGGGGAAGTGCTGGCCCAAAACCTGCAAAACCAGCTGATGGAATGGGTGCGCTGTGCCGAGTTTACCTGCGATCGCGCTGCCCTGCTCGTCGCCCAAGATCCCCGTGTCGTCGCCTCGCTGATGATGAAGCTCTGCGGCGGTTCTCCCTCGCTGATCGACCAGCTCAATGTGGATGCCTTTATTGACCAGGCCCGCACCTATGATGCCATTAGCACCGACGCCCTGGGCGATGCCCTAAAGCAGATGCGCACCCAGGGGCTGACTCACCCCGTGCCTGTGCTGCGGGCCAGGGAGATCGATCGCTGGGCCACCACACAGGATTATTTTGCTCTGGTGAAAAGCCAACCAGATCGGTATAATGATGGTTCATCCAAGGGCGGATGGCGGAATTGGTAGACGCACCACACTCAAAATGTGGCGACTTCGGTTGTGCGAGTTCGAGTCTCGCTCCGCCCATATAGATTAGATCTAGATCAAGTGCTTTAGGCTTAGAGGCATAGGTTTGGGGTCATAGTGTTGGCTGTTGCTCACGGTCACCTCCCAGAGGATAGAACTTTGCTGAATGTTGGATTGATTTAACCAATCCAACATCTACAGTTATGATAAGTGCACATGAACCAGTGCTCCCCGTGTTGTGACTGAGTCTGCCTTCTCTGCGTCCACCAATTCAACACCTGGCTTGCCCCGGCAGCGCTGGCAGGTGGCCGTGGCAAATGCACCTCTAGCGGCATCATTAGCCCAGACTACGGGGCTGTCGCCTTTGCTTACCCAGGTATTGATCAATCGGGGCATTACCACCTCCGCCCTAGCAGTCGATTTTCTTGACCCCGAGCGGCTAAAGCTACCCTCGCCCCTGGCGGAGTTCCCCGACCTAGCGACGAGTCTAGAGCTGCTGGTGACGGCCATAAATACCCAGCAGGCGATCGCCATCTGTGGCGACTACGATGCCGACGGCATGACCAGCACCGCCCTGTTGCTGCGGGCCTTTCGGGCCCTGGGCGCTCAGGTCAGCTACACCATCCCCAGCCGCATGGCCGAGGGCTACGGCATCAACAGCCGCATTGTGGAAGACTGCTATGCCGACGGAGTGAGCATCATTCTTACGGTAGATAATGGCATTGCGGCGGTGGCCCCGATCGCCCGCGCCCGCGAGTTAGGCCTGGCGGTGATCGTCACCGACCACCACGACGTTCCCCCGGAGATTCCCCCGGCCAACGCGATTTTGAACCCCAAGCTGCTGCCCGAGACCTCGCCCTACCGGGGGATAGCGGGGGTGGGGGTGGCCTACATTCTAGCGGTGTGTCTGGCCCAAGCCCTAGGCCGCACCCAGGATCTCACCGGGCCGCTGCTAGAGCTGTTTACCCTGGGCACCATTGCTGACCTGGCTCCGCTGACGGGGGTGAATCGGCGCTGGGTGCGGCGGGGGCTGGGGCTCTTGCCGCGATCGCGCCTGTATGGCATCCAGGCGCTGATTCAGGTGGCGGGGCTGGCCGACCAGAGCAAACCGCTGAAGCCCGAACACATTGGCTTTCGCCTGGGTCCGCGGATCAACGCCGTGGGCCGGATTAGCGAACCGCAGATTGTAATTGACCTACTTACCACCGACGATGTCGGAGTGGCCCTGGAGCGGGCCATGCAGTGTGAGCAAATCAACACCACCCGCCAGGACCTCTGCCAGAGCATTGAGCAGGAGGCGATCGCCTGGTGCGAGCAGCAGCAGCAGCTGGGTACGGTGGATATTGAGCGCGATCGCGTCCTTGTCGTCGTGCAGCCGGGCTGGCACCACGGCGTGATTGGCATTGTGGCATCGCGGCTGGTGGAGCGCTACGGGGTGCCGGTGTTCATCGGCACCTACGAGGATGACGACCACAAGATCATTCGCGGCTCGGCTCGGGGCATTCCTGAGTTTGATGTGTTTGCCGCCCTGCAAACCTGCCGCGATTTAATGGAAAAGTTTGGCGGCCACCGGGCGGCCGGGGGCTTTTCGTTTTTGGCCAAGCACCTGCGCCAGGTAACCTCGCGGCTGTCCCACTACGCCTGCCAGACCCTCTCCGTCGATCTGCTCAAGCCCCTGGTCAAGATCGATACCCAAGCCCGCCTGAGCGATATTCACCAGGAATTGTTCGACCAGATCGACCACCTGCACCCCTGCGGCATTGAGAACCCCGACCCGGTGTTTTGGACGCCGAACCTGCGGGTGCTGGAGCAGCAGACCGTGGGCCGTAACCGCGACCACCTCAAGCTGGTGCTGGGGGAAACGGAGGGCGAGGCGACGATCAAGGCGATCGCCTGGCGCTGGGGCGAATACTACCCCCTGCCCGATCGCCTCGATGTGGCCTACAAGCTCAAGCAAAACGAATGGCAGGGCACCACTACGGTGGAGTTGGAGTTGGTGGGGGTGAGGGTTTCTGAGTCCGCCGCCGGCTGCAAGCCTAATCAGCGGCCCAAGGCAGGCTCTAGCACTACGACCACCGCCGACCCGCTGCCGACCCGCCTGGCCGGGCCATCGCTGCCCAAGGTTGCCCCTTTGAGCGGGGGAACTGTTCCCCCGTCCCCCCGCCCCGTCTCGGCGGCACCTAAAACTGGCTCGGTTAGGGAGCAAACCGGGGCGGGGGTGCCTTCCGCCCTAGTAGCCCCAATGCCGATTGCTCCAGCACCAGAGCCTGCCCCTATGCAGGGGCCAGAGGCAGAGGCGGAAGCAGAATTCACCTACAGTATCCGCCGCTACTCAGCCGCCACCACCACCCTGGCGGGCACTACCACCCTGATCATCAGCAATGCCGAGGGCCAGCGTCTGGTGGTCAATCGGGGAGACGTCCAGGGCTGGCTTTACCTACCCAACGAATCGCCCCAACCCATAGACCTCGGTGAGCCCCACTATGGCAACCTGGTGCGGGCTGGGGCGACGGCGATCGAGCTACAACAAATGGCCCAGCGCCTGGCGGCGGCGGAAGCGCGACTGGCCGAACAGGAGGCGCTGCTGGCCGAACAAGACGTCCTAATCAAGGCGTTAAAGCTTGAAAAAGATGCCGGGGCAGCAGCGCCGAGCCCCGCCCCGTCCCCCCCGCCGGAGTGGCCTCCCAAGCAACCGATGGCCCACCCCTCCCCCAGTCCTGAGGCCCCGCCGGCCCAGAGTGCAGCACCCAGCCCACCGGCTGAGCTAAAGGCGGTAGCCCCGGCAGAGGCTGACGCCGCAACCCGCACGATCCCTAAGGCCGAACTCGATCAGGCCCGTCAGCAGGTGCGTCAAGCCGTCACCGATCAGGTTTGGTTTTGCCTCAGCCCGGCCAGCCAAACCGACCTGGGTCTGGCGATCGCCCAACTCGCCTGCCCAAACTCGGGCCCAGCCTTGGCCAACGCCGCCGTAGCGGGGCTAGCTGCGGTGCTAGAGCGGGAGTTGTTGCAGCCCCTAGTCACTGACTTTGCCCGCTACGGTGACCAAACCGGAGATACCGATCTAATTGCTCTGGCCACGGAACTCAACGAAGCGGCCAGACTCGCCGTGCTGCCATCCCTGCTGAGCGAGACCTGGAAAAGCTTTTCGCCCAAGGCCCTGGGGGCGGCCAAGAAACCTACTAGGGGCCTTTACCAAACCATCCGGGCCGAAACTAGCGAGACCCCATTCCCCATCGACGACGCCCACCGGGTCCTGCTCGACGAGTTTCTTCAGGGGTGGGATCACCCGATTGCCCGCTGGCTGACCGGGGCTGGGGAGAGCGCCGCATCAGAACTGGCCCAGGTGGCACAACTTCAGCAGCAGGCAGCCGAGGTCGAGGAGGCTGTACCCCTGTGGCAGGGGCAGCTAGTGCAGCAGTTAATGCTGGGGCAACGTCAAAAACGCGGAATTTTACAGAAAATTTTTAGTTAGCCCCTAAACCGAGTGTTATGAAAGGGTGAGGTGAGTTTGAGCCAGGGGCGATGCCAGGCCCCCGGTCTGCTCTCCAGCGGTTTTTGCCCCCCCAGCGTTCCCCCCCGATGCTCAAGGCGCTCCACCAGCCCCAATTTCTTCTCCTCTGCGGTCTTTCTGCGGTGCTGGTCTCGTGCACCGGTGAAAGCCAGGACAGCAACAACCGCTCCCTTCGATTTGTCAGCATTCAGCCCATCCAGGTGTGCGACGACGGGGGGCTCATTTGCGCCGACCTGGCGCTGTTTGAGGCGGCCACCCGCAAAATTTGGGCCCAGGCCGGCCTCGATATCAGTTTTCTAAACCCCAACCGGCTCAACGCCACTCGCTTTCTCACCATCGATAGCCAGGACGAATTTGCTGAGATCTCCTTTGCTGGGGGGGCCGGAGCCTTTGGGCGGCATCCCCTATCGACGAGCACTACCGGCCCCATCAACCTGTGGTTTGTGGAGGATATTTTTCCCTTGGAGGGGTTTGACACCCTTGGCCTGGCCTGGATTAACCGCAACGGCACCGTCATTAGCGACGACATTCTCAGCTTCAACAACGGCATCGGTCGCCTGGATACCGTCGCCCACGAAATTGGGCACAATCTGGGCCTTACCCACGGCGACTTTGGGGCGGGGGGCACCAGCAATCTGATGACCGAAGGGTTCTTTCGCAATTCGCCCACAGACCTCGACCAGATTACCCCCGATGGGGCGCGCCTCGACCAGTTGAGCAATACTCAGATTGAGGTGGCTCGGGATAGCAGCCTGACCCGGCCCAGCCCAGCGCTGGGGGGAGATAGCCCCAGAGACCTGCCTAGTAGCCTCCCCCCTCTGTCCGATGCGACTGCCGATGCACTACCCAGAGTTGGGGGAGGCAACCCTGCCATCGATAGCGATCGCCCGCTCTTTGATGGGCCCCTCGAGCCCCTACCCGGCGGCATTACGGAAGCGACCCCCATAGCCTATCTGGCGCTCCAGCCCGAGGCTAGCTTTGCTCCCGCCGCCGCCGGGCCACAACCCATTCCAAACGGTCGGGCGATGACCTGGCTAACGGCGGTGCTGCTGGCCGGTTACCTGGGTTGGCAGCCCCGTCGCCGGTAGAGACTCGTTGCTTGCTGAGTAACTCAGGCTCAACCGAGGTCAAGAAGCGGCGTCGGAGCCGTGGGCAAACCGGCTAAGATAGCAGTGCCCTTTCCCCATTGTCCTATTGTGACTCAACCCCCTAGCAATTCTCCCCAGCAGGAACCCCTGACGCGGGTACAGGTGCTGGTGGCCATGGGGGTGACGGCGCTGTTGCTATTGCTGATTGCCAAGGCCTGGCTGTATTTTGATCCCGTAAAACTGATGCCCCTACAGCTTTCCTGGGTGGATGGGCTTTGGGGGGTAGGACTAGGGTTGGCGATCACCTTGGCTAGCGGCGTCATCTACCAGCTGTGGCCCAGCTATCGGCAGAGTGCCGATGCCTACCTGACCATGGTGCTCCAGCCGCTGCTGTGGCCTGACCTGATCTGGCTGGGACTGCTGCCAGGGCTGAGCGAAGAACTGCTGTTTCGGGGGGTGATGCTGCCCGCCATCGGCATGAATAGCCTCGGCATTGCGGTGTCGGCGGCCAGCTTTGGGGTGCTGCACCTGAGCAGTTTGCAGCAGTGGACCTACATGGTGTGGGCCACAGCGATTGGGCTGGTGCTGGCGATCGGGGCGGTGCTGACGGGCAATCTGCTGGTGCCCATTGTGGCCCACACGGTGACCAATTTAGTCTCTAGCGCCGTGTGGAAGCTGCGCCAGCAGAGCACTCCGGCCTAATCGGCCGGGAAATTGCCCAAACCGTAGCGTTGCATACAGTTGTCAGAGCTTCCTAGCAATACCAATAGAGGGCGGCTTTTGGTATAGCCGCTATCGGAAAATTCTGTTTATTCTGTCAACAGGGTGGCTAAAGCAGCGCCCTAAAACACCTACTTCGCTTCGGGATGAGAGCAGGTTAAGAATGGATTGCAGCACGATTCAATTTCGGTATGCCGATCAGTTTTCTGAGGCTGATCTAGATCAGCTGGTGGATTTGTTCAAGGCAGCGGCGTTTTGGGCCCAGGACCGGACTCGGGATGACATGGCGATCGCGATCGCCCACAGCTACCCCGTAGTCACCGCCTGGGATGGCCCTACCCTGATTGGCTTTTCCCGCGCCACCTCCGATGGGGTGTTTCGCGCCACCATTTGGGACGTGGTGATTTCCCCCGACTACCAGGGGGGCGGGCTGGGCCGCAAACTGGTGGAAACCCTAGTGGCCCACCCCCACATGAGCCGGGTGGAGCGGGTTTATTTGATGACCACCCACCAGCAGGGCTTCTACCAACGCATTGGCTTTGAAGAGAATGCCTCGACCACGATGGTGCTCTACAACAGTGCCGAAATCGAAATGCTGCCTCGCCTAGGTCAGCCGGCCGAGGTCACGGTTAGTTAAGAACTCTGCGCTGCGCTACAACCGCTGGGGGCAGTGAGGTACGCTACCATTTTGAAAGCACGCTCTAGGGTAGAGCCGACGTTATAGGCTAAATTTCAATGCACAAGACCCAGGATCTTCATGTTGTCGAGACTCGTCCCCTAGTCAGCCCGGCGCTGCTCCACCACGAGTTTCCGATGTCAGGTGACGCGGCAACGCTAGTGGCCGAAGCGCGCGATCGCATTCGCCACATTCTCTACAACGAAGACCGCCGCCTGCTGGTGATCGTCGGCCCCTGCTCGGTCCACGACATCGACGCCGCCTACGAGTACGGCCAAAAGCTGGTCAACCTGCGCCACGAGCTCTCGGGCCAGCTAGAAATCATCATGCGGGTGTACTTTGAAAAGCCCCGCACCAACGTCGGCTGGAAGGGCCTAATCAACGACCCCCACCTCGACGGCAGCTACGACATCAACACCGGCCTGCGGCTGGCCCGCAAGCTGCTGCTCGACCTGGCCCATCTGGGCCTGCCCGCCGCCACCGAGCTGCTCGACCCGGTCACACCCCAGTACATTGCCGACCTGATCGCCTGGACGGCGATCGGGGCCCGTACCACCGAAAGCCAGACCCACCGCGAAATGGCCTCGGGTCTCTCCATGCCCATCGGCTTTAAAAACAGCACCGACGGCAGCCTGCAAGCGGCTATGAATGCCATGGTGGCCGCCAGTCGCCCCCACCACTTTTTAGGCATTAACCACAGCGGGCTGGCCAGCATTGTCACCACTACCGGCAACCCCGACGGTCACCTGGTGCTGCGCGGCGGCAAGGGCGGCCCCAACTTCAGCTCTGACCACGTGGCCCAGGCCGCCGAAGAGATGGCCAAGCTCAAGCTCAACTCCCGCATGATGGTGGACTGTAGCCACGCCAACGCCAACAAGGACCACAACCGCCAGGTCAATGTGCTAGATGACATCGCCGCCCAGGTGCGCGCGGGCTCTCGTCATATTCTTGGCGTCATGATCGAAAGCCACCTGAAGGCGGGCAATCAGTCGATTCCCGAGAACCTGAGGGAGCTGGCCTACGGTCAGAGCATTACCGATGCCTGCGTTGACTTTGACACCACCGCCGCCATGCTGCGTCAGCTCGCCAGTGCCGTAGAGCCCTCTATCCAGGCGGCATCCCTGCGGTAGGTGCGATCGCCGTGGGCAAACGCTATCACATTGCCCGCCCCGCTTAGGTCGCCCGGGCTAAAATCGTTGAGCCATCTGCCCCTGACAATTCCACGCCTTGAGTGCTCACAAGGCCAGCCTACCCCTGTTAAGGTGACTGTTTGTACTACCAAATGAGCATAATGACTAACGTGAAAACAAGGGTTGTGAGCCTTGGCCCATTTCATCCTTAAGAAAAGAAAAACCACGCAGCCTTGATTGCAACGCCCAGCTTTGGGGT
>JBGSNT010000290.1:0-66098 GCA_041739575.1 Nodosilinea sp.
GCCCCGGCATCTAGGCCCAAAACGCGATCGCTCACCCGATCCTTAGCGGTAAGCAACAAAATAGGCAGCTGATAACCCTGGTGGCGCAGCCGCTTGCAGACGCTTATACCATCGATGGCAGGAATATCGATGTCTAGTACCAAGAGGTCATAGTGCCATTGCTCGGTTAAGGCCAGGGCCGACGGGCCATCTACGGCAACTTCAACGGTATGTTCAGCGCCCAGGGCCCGCTCGAGCAGGAGGCGAATGGCTGGGTCATCCTCCACCAATAAGATTTTCACAGGGTGCCGAGCTGCTTTAGGGGCAAGGGAAATTCAAGGGCCTAGGGGAGCGGCGATCGGAGCAGGGAAAAGGCCCCTCGATCCTATGCCTATTGCATCACTAAAGGGAGGAACTTTAAGTAGTCTTTGATGCGGCTCGGTGCAGTATTGGAGGGGAAAGCCACCGGCTATTTTCAGCGTCAATGCTGGCTGGCGATCCCAATTCTGGCGGAGTAGATACCGTTTAGCCTACCTTGGGAGATCTATTACCCAGCGGGGCTGGGAGACAGGAGAGTGGCAGAGTACCCCATTAAAGCGCGGCGGCAGGTACCTCGAGCCACCCAGCGCTGAGCACTACCGTAAGCCCCATAAACAGCACGGTCAAGGTCCAGGTGACGCGGTTGAGGGTGGTTTCGGCACTTTTTGTGCTGGTAAAAAGCTGGGCCTGCCCGCCCAGGCCGCCCAGGCCATCGCCCTTAGGGCTGTGCAGCAGCACTAGGGTGGTGAGACCCACCGCAGCAACCATCCAGATAACCTTCAAAATAGTGGTGATTAGCATCGCGTTTTAAGACTAACCTGCTTGAAATAATGGGGTGGGCGGGAAAAAAGAAACTAGGGCGAGGGACCGGTTAAGTTGCCGCGATCGCCGCAATTCTCACTATACCCCAAGCCCTACGCTCCTAGGAGAGTGAGTCCGTGGCCATCGCCTTTGGGTAGGGCCAGTGTTTGATCTGGGAGTTGGAACTATCCTCTGGGAAACATCTCCACCCCAGCAACGGTCTAGATGGAGAGCTTCACGGGGGTGCGATTTCTGCGGATCTCCACATCGGCGGGGAGGAACATCGATCGCCCGGTCATTTCCTGGGGCTGGGGCAGGCCCAGAATTTGCAAAATGGTGGGGGCAATGTCAGACAGTCGCCCATCCTCCCTCAGGTTGACGTCGCCGCCGTAGGCCGACACCTTCAACTTTTCGCCCTCCACCAGAATAAAGGGCACTGGGTTGGTGGTGTGGGCGGTCCAGGGCTTGTGATTTTCGTCCCACATCAGCTCAGCGTTGCCATGGTCAGCAATGATAATGGCGGTGCCGCCCGCTTTGCCGACGCTTTCAATTAAGCGACCCAGGGCTTGGTCAACGGACTGCAGAGCGGTTATGGTGGCGTCCATCTGGCCGGTGTGGCCCACCATATCGGGGTTGGCGTAGTTGATCACCACCAGGGAGTAAATCCCTTTTTCGATGGCGGCCATGGCAGTCTGGGTGACCGCCTCCGCCGACATGGCTGGGGCCCTGTCGTAGGTCGCCACCATGGGGCTAGACACCAGTTCTCGATCTTCACCTTCGAGGGGGTCTTCTAGACCTCCGTTAAAAAAGTAGGTGACGTGGGCGTACTTCTCAGTTTCGGCGGTGCGGAACTGCTTAAGCCCATGGTTGGCGACCACTTCACCCAAAATGTTGCTCAAATTCTGGGGCTGAAACGCTACCTTAACAGGCATCTCCGGGTCGTACTGGGTCATAGTGACCAGGTCGAGCGGGGTAATCAGGTCACGCTCAAAGCCCTTGAAGTTGGGGTCTACCAAAGCCTGGGTGAGCTGCCGGGCGCGGTCGGGGCGGAAATTGAAGAAAATTATGCCGTCCTCGGGAGCGATCGCACCGGGGGCCAGGCGCACCGGCTCCACAAACTCATCGTTAATGTCTTCGGCGTAGGAGGCCAAGAGGGCTTCCATAGCGGTTTGGCCGCTGCCCTCGCCCGGATCGGTCATTACCCGGTAGGCCTTCTCAACTCGATCCCAGCGGTTGTCTCGGTCCATGGCATAGTAGCGACCGCTGAGGGTGACTAGCCGCCCGAGCCCGAGCTGATCCACAAAGTCCTGTATGTGTTGCACCGCCACTTTGCCTTCGGTGGGCTTGGTGTCGCGGCCATCGGTAATGACGTGAAGGCAAACCTCGTCAATGTCTTGGGCTTTGGCCATCTCTAGTAGACCAAACAGGTGCATGAGGTGAGAATGCACGCCGCCCTCAGAGCATAGGCCAATCAAATGTAGTTTGCTGTTGCGGTAGCGCACCGTCTGACAAACCTCCAGCAAGGCCTCATTTTCTTGCAGAGTACCGTCTTCTACCGCATCGGAGATGCGGACCAATTCCTGGGGCACAATGCGCCCGGCCCCAATGTTGAGATGACCTACCTCAGAGTTACCCATTTGGCCGTCTGGTAACCCTACATCCTTGCCGGAGGTGCGAATTAGGGTATGGGGATAGGCCGCCCACAAACTGTCCATCACCGGGGTCTTAGCGGCGGCAACGGCGTTGCCATCGGTATTTTCCCGATATCCCCAGCCATCGAGGATAATCAACACCATTGGCGGGATTGACGTTTGACTCATGGGTAATAATCCTTGGGACTTGGACTAACGTCTTTGCGATCATACCATCCAAAAATTGAGCTCCATTGCTGGGCCGGAGCATTGCTGAATGGCCTCTGAAAGGGCAGCGATAGAAAACTAATCGCACCGAATAAATGCTTTAAAAATGCGCCTGTGGAGATTGCACCTAGCCAGTGAGCGGGGCGTGACGATATAACCACAACCTAGTCGATCGATTCAGATCTGTCGATCTACAGACCCTAGGCCTAGAAAAAAAAATTTATAAGAGGCATATTACTCTACAAACGCCTCATTTTGTAAGTCTTCATTTTGATGTGCTGGCTTTGCGCTTGGCCTGTTGCTGTTGGCGCTTGGCCTCTGCTTTGGCTTTCTTCTCAGCGGCAATGGCGGCCTGCTGAGCCGCTGCCGCTTCTTCAGCCACCTTGTCGAGGTAGTAGTGATAATCGCCACGGTACAGACGCAGTTCGCCGTCGCGAATCTCAACGATTTTGGTGGCTACACGGGAGATAAAGTAGCGATCGTGGGAGACCAGCAGTACGGTGCCGTCGTAGTGTTGCAGAGCCTCCTCTAGCATTTCCTTGGCTGGAATATCGAGGTGATTGGTGGGCTCGTCGAGCATCATCAGGTTGGCAGGGCGCAGCAGCATTTTGGCCAGGGCCAGGCGCGCCTTTTCGCCGCCGCTGAGGGCCTTGACCTGTTTAAAGGCCATGTCGCCGGTGAACAAAAACCGCCCCAGTAGGGTGCGCACCTCTTCGTTGGTCCAATCGGGCACCTCGTCGTGGATGGTAGCGATGACGGTTTTCTCCAGGTCGAGCGCTTCGGCCTGGTTTTGCTCAAAATAGCTGGGGATCACGTTGTGGTTGCCCATTTCCACCTGGCCGTCAGCGGGGGGTTCGAGCCCGGCGATCATGCGCAGTAGGGTCGATTTGCCCGCGCCGTTGTGGCCCAAAAAGGCGATGCGATCGCCCCGTTCGATCAGCAGGTTTGCCCCCAGAAACAAAATCTTCTCGTCGTAGTTGTGGGTGAGGTCGGTAATAGTCACCACCTCACGACCGCTGCGAGGGGCGGGGGGAAAGCGAAAGTGAAGCGTGCGCACGCTGCCCGTAGGGGCCTCAATACGCTCAACCTTATCCAGCTGCTTTTCACGGCTTTTGGCCTGGGTGCTGCGGGTGGCGCTGGCCCGGAAGCGATCGACAAAGGCCTGCTGCTTGGCGATTTCCTTTTGCTGACGCTCGTAGGTGCTGAGCTGGGCGGCCAGGCTTTCTTCTTTTTGGGTCAGGTAGGCGGTGTAATTGCCCAAGTAGGTGGAGGAGACGCCCCGCTCGGTTTCGACGATCTGGGTGCAGAGGCGATCGAGAAACTCGCGATCGTGGGAGACGATCACCATGGGGGTGGTGAGCTTTTTAAGGTAGCCCTCGAGCCACTCAATGGTGTCGAGGTCGAGGTGGTTGGTGGGCTCGTCCAGCAGCAGCACGTCGGGGGCTTGCAGCAGAATCTTGCCCAGGCCCATGCGCATCTGCCAGCCGCCGCTAAACTCACTGACGTAGCGATCGCCATCGCTAGCCTCAAATCCCATCTCCGGCAAAATTTTCTCAATCTGCGACTCTAGGCCGTAGCCACCCAGGGCATCAAACCGCCGCTGCTGCTTGTCCAGCTCGTGGATCAGTCGATCAAGCTCCTCGGGATCGGCCTGCTCCATCAGCGTGGGAATGTGGTGTAGCTTCGACTGCACCTCGTTGGCTTCTTTAAATACGGTCCAAAATTCGTCGCGCACGGTGTGGCTGGGGTCGACCTCAAACTCCTGGGAGAGATAGGCAATCTTGAGGTCGGCAGGGCGAATGATGGTGCCCGTGGTGGGCTCAATCTTGCCGGTGATGATTTTGAGCTGGGTCGACTTACCCGCGCCGTTGACGCCGACTAGGCCAATGCGATCGCCGGTCTTGACCTCCCAATTCACATCCTTGAGAACTTCCCCGGTGGGATAAATTTTGCTGATGTGCTCTAAACGCAGCATGGGGAAGCTCCAAGGGTGAGGAGTAAACGAATCTTTACCAAAGGTAACGAAAAAGGGGGCCGGGTTGTCAAATCCCGGCCCCAATGGCGTCGCGATGCGAATATGCCCTATAGCGTCAGCGACTGGGGCTTGTTCTCAATCACATCGGCCAGATCCTTCAGGAATGCAGCGGCGTCGGCGCCGTAAATGACCCGGTGGTCGCAGGTAAGGTTGACCTGCATCTGCCGCTTCACCCCCATGAGGCCGTCCGCGGTGGCCACCACCGTGGGGCGAGAGGCACCGATCGCCAAAATTGACCCCTGCCCCGGCGGCAAAATGGCATCAAAGCGGTCGACCCCAAACATGCCCAGGTTTGACAGGGTAAAGGTGCCCGAGTTGTACTCATCGGGCTGCAGCTGCTTGGTGCGCGATCGCGCCACCAGATCGGCCCAGGTGCGCGACAGTGAATAGATGTCGGACTGGTCAGCCTGCTGGAGCACCGGGGTAATCAGCCCGCCGCCCTCCATGGCCACGGCCACCGCGATATTGATGCCGGCCCGGTACTGAATGCCCTGGTCGGTATAGGCCGCATTGAGCAGGGGGTGCTTTTGGAGGGTAACGGCGACGGCCTTGGCCAGCAGCCCGGTCATAGTCACCCCCTTGGATTTGATCTGCTTGTAGAGGGCATCCAGGCTGTCGGTGGTAATGGTGTAGCCGACGTGGAAGGTAGGCACCGTCAGGCTGACCATCATATTGCGAATGACCGCCTGCTGGAGCGTATTGAAGGGCACCACCTGGCCCAGGGGTGCCGCACTGGGGGCCGGTGCCGCAGGGGCCGCCGCCGGGGGTGCCGTTACAGCTACGACCGGAGGGGCCGCCGGGGATGCCACGGGGGCTACAGGAGTGGGCGTTTTACCAGCCGCCAGTTCCACATCCTGGGCCACAATGCGGCCGTGGGGGCCACTGCCCTGGAGGGTGGCCAGGTCGATCTTGAGTTCTTTAGCTAGCTTGCGGGCACGGGGCGAAATCACCACTCGACCGCTGCGAGCGGCTGCGGTCGCGCCGTTGTGGCCCACAGGAGCCGGAGCAGCGGCCACAGCCACAGGGGCAGGGGCCGCAGGGGCCGTGTCACCCCCGGCAGCACTAGCCTTAGCGGCGGCCTGTTGCTTGGCGGCTTCAACTTCGGCCTCGGTTTCAGCCAGCAGGGCGATCGCCTCCCCCACCGGGGCAGTGCCGCCCGCTTCGACCACAATGGCGGCTAGAATCCCCTCGTGGAACGACTCCACATCCATGTCGGCCTTGTCAGACTCAACAATCACCACGGTTTCGCCCTTTTCTATTCGGTCGCCGGGGGCTTTGACCCAAGACACGATCTTGCCTTCGGTCATGGTTGAACTGAGGGCGGGCATGAAGACTTCGCGAATCATGGAGGTGGCTTCCGAAACAGAGTAAAAACGACGGGGCAGCAGAGATGCCAGGATTTATTCTATCCCCAAGGCTGAACCATCAGACCGTTAAAACGTTTGAACGCCCTAACGTTATTAATGAGCAATGGGCCTAGATTACAGCTCGCCCCGAATTTCTTGGATCACGCCGTCCTTAATCAGGAGCTCGACCTGGAGCTTGCGCACTAGGTTGTCGCCGACGGCCACGTTAAAGAAGCTCTCCACTTTACCCTGCTCTACTTCGGTATCCATGGCCAGGGTTTGCACCTCTTGGAGCTGCTGTAGGCTCTGGTTTTTTTGCTGAAGCAGCTTGCTCTTGTCCTGGTTGAGCTGGTTTTGAACACTGCCCATCTGCTGCTGAATAGCGGCGCTGCTGGGCTGGGTTTCAGCCTGTTTTTGCAGTTCGGCCACCATCCGCTGACCCTGCATTTCCAGCTGCTGGAGGCGACCATCCACCTGGTTGATTTGGGCTTGCAGCTGTTTTTGAGCTTCCTCTTTCCAGAGGGGGGTGACAATGGCCTTGATATTGACGACCCGCTTTAACAGCAACGATTGATTCTCATCCATAATCTTGACGGTAGTAAAGAAATCACCAATAACTAATACGACCACCGCAGCCAGTGGCCGGAATATTCCACAGGGCATAGCCGCAGGTTAGTAAAGTCTTTACAGCACCCGCAGCTACACAAACATCGCGTCAATCATATCGCGATACCGGTTCGTAACCACGGGACGGCGGACTTTTAGAGTTTGGGTGAGCAGGCCATTTTCAACGGAAAAAGGCTCCAAAATCAGCCGAAAGGGGCCAACGCGATCGTCGGGACGGTAGCCGGGGCGGTCTTTGACCTCCCGGGTCATTTCGTCGCGGAACAGCTTTTGGACCCGCTCATCCTCCAGGGTGATAGCCAGGCAATCGGTGGGGGCAGGGGCCTGATCTCCCGGTACGGCAATGAAGAGTGACTGAGCCAGCGCCCAGGCCTGCAGGGCTTCTAGATTCGGCACGACCAGGGCACCCAGCGATCGCTGATCCTGTCCCACCAGCATGATTTGATCAATGTATTTGCTGCGAATGCAGGCGTCCTCAATGGGCTGGGGTTCAATGTTTTCGCCGTTGGTTAGCACAATGGTGTCCTTGGCCCGACCGGTGAGCACCACGTTGCCGTCGCGGCTGATCCAGCCCAGATCACCGGTGTCAAACCAGCCCTCGGGGTCGATGGCCTTTTGGGTCGCCTCAGGGTTGCGGTAGTAGCCCGCCATAATTTGCGGCCCCCGTGCCAGCACCAGGCCCCGGTCTCCCTGGGGCAGCTCCTGACGAGTTTCGAGATCCACCACCTTGAGCTCGGTAAAGGGTATGGGCTGCCCCGCCGCCCCGCGCAAATTGCGCCAGGGGCGGCGGGCCGAAAGCACGGGTGCCGTTTCGGTGAGCCCGTAGCCCACCAGCAGTGGGACGCCGATAATTTCAAAAAAAATATCGATGTGGCGGGCTAAGGATCCACCCCCGCTGATCAGCTGTTTGACCCGGCCGCCAGTCGCCTCCCGCACCTTGCCGTAGACCAGTTTCTTGCCCAGCTGGTGCAGGGGCCACAGGGTTAGCGCCACCAGCCCCGACCACAGCCGCTGGACCGAGGATAGGTTGGGCTCGTCCAGTTTCATATCCTGGTAGCGCCAGAGATTCTCGACGTAGCGCTGGCTGAGGCCAAAGAACGTGAAAATCAACTTTTGTTTGCCGGGGCTTTGCTCCCGAAACTGCTTCTGGGCTCCTTCGTAGATCGACTCCCACAGACGGGGTACGCCCACCATATACTGCGGCTTGGCGGTTTTGAGGTCGGTTTTGAGGTGGCGAATGTTGGTGTAGGTCTGGGTGCAGCCCCGGGACAGCAAAAAGTACTCGGCAGTGCGCTCAAAGCTGTGCCACGAGGGCAAAATGCCGATCACCTGATCGCCTGGCTCCGGCTGCACCACCGATTCTAGGGTGTTGATCTGATGGAGCAGGTTGCGATGGCTGAGCATTACCCCCTTGGGCTGGCCCGTGGTGCCCGAGGTGTAGATCAGGGTGGCTAGGTCTGCCGGGGTAACAATGACCGGGCTGTAGGGGCGATCGGCCCCCAGGGCCATGAGTTGGCCATAGTTAAGAATTTTGAGGCGGTCGTCGGCGGGAGGTTCCTCATCCGACAGGAGAATAACCAGGGGAATGGGCAGGGTGTCGAGGCGATCGCGCAGTCGCTTGAACAGCGCCACGGTCTCCACCACCAGCACCGTGCTCTCGCTGTGCTCGGCGATGTAGAGTAGCTCTTCCTTCTCGGCGGTGGCGCTGCGCACGGCGTTCATGCCGCCGGCGGTCATAATGCCCTGGTCGGCGATGAACCAGCGGTGGCTGTTGTCGGCAAATAGGGCCACATGGGTGCGATTTTCGACCCCCAGAGCCTGCAATCCGCTGGCAAAGGTGCGAATGGCCTCGGCCATCTGGCGATAGGTGAGGGTGGCGGCGGGCTTGTAGTGGGGATCGCGTAGGGCGACGAGGTCGCCAAATCTTTCCGCCACAATGGGCCAGATCCCGTGGAGGGCCTGGAGCTGTTCGTAGGGATTGTGGACTTCTAGGCAGGCGCGATCGCGCTCACGCACCTCTTGCACCGCAGTCGTGGATACAGGCATACCGGCCACCAAAGATTCATGGAAAAGCTTGCGGTTATCCTACCGCAGCCTGGCCTCAGGCTAGCCCTAAAGCTGCTGGGGTTTAACAATCCCCCCTCCAGAAATTTAACTGGTTGGGCATGGGCAGTCGCTGCGATCGCAACCTTCAGAATATATTCAGCTCACAGTGAGCAGCTTTTATCTTTAGCCAAGCAAAATATATAAAGATGGGGGTTCTGCCTCTACCTACCTTGTGTCCCGTTCTGTATCCGAGCCGAGCTCGGCTCAACGTTCAATGTTATGCACATCCTGCCGCAACAAGCCCCACTGCCTGGCCGCCCAGCTGGCCCAGGGAGACGCCGCCCTGTCTCGCCTCCTCAGTCAGCTCAAGCACTGTAGCCTCAAACCCCGCCGCCGTAGTCCCTGGCAGCAGTTGCGGACCTTGTGGCGATGGCTCGGAGGGACCCTGCACGAACCGCTACGCCGCCTCCGGCGTCCTCCCATGGCACCCAACGACTAATACGAGTTCAAACACCGTCTCGTCCGCCTGCCGCCAGGCAGGGTCCACCAGACAGATGAACACCAGCGGCCCAATGCCCGTGTTGCGAATGAACTGGCGGGCAGTGGGCGGAATGTAACCTACGTCCCTCGGTTCCACCCCGCAGACCTCGTCATCGATATGCATGTCTTCCTGTCCAGCCAGGATGTAATACACCTCAGATGTGGCGAGGGCACGGGGGATGGACACCTGATCCACTGGCACCACGGCGTGGGCCAAACTGTAGCGTAGGGAAATGTCCCGCTTGTCAGGATGCAGCAGCTCCCGCCGCTGGGTGCCGTCCCCAGCCATAAATTCGGGACAGTCGAGCAATTTCACGAATCAGTACGGTCAAGGGTACTTTCGGCTAGGGATGTGGCGTCACAGTCACCGGGTTGACGGGGTGATCTAATTTCTCCGCCATCATAGCCTCCACGGCGGCCGGGGCCAGGGGCCGAGAAAACAGGTAGCCCTGGCCTAACTCACAGCGCAGCGCCTTAAGTTGGGCGTGGTGACGGGGGGTTTCAATGCCTTCAGCGACCACATCGAGGCCCAGGTTCCAGGCGAGGCGCACCACCGACTGCAAAATTTCCAGTTTTTCAAAGTCTTGATCCGCGTTTTCAATGAACGAACGATCTATCTTCAGGCAGTCAAAGGGAAAGCGGTGTAGATAACTCAACGATGAATACCCTGTGCCAAAGTCGTCCACCAGCAGCTTGATCCCCATCGCCTTAATCTGTTTCAGGGTCTCAATGATGCTGTCGGAATGATCGATCAGTACCCCCTCAGTGATCTCAATCTTGAGCCGGTGGGGAGAAAACCCCGTCTCATCGACAATTCGCTGAATTTTGGCGACTAGGTCCTGCTGGGAAAACTGCTTGCTCGACATGTTAACGCTCACCGTAAAGTTAGCCATGGCGGGATAGGTCGAACTCCACAGGTGCATCTGGCGGCAGGCTTCGGCAATTACCCACCAGCCCAGCGGAATAATCAACCCGGTCTCCTCGGCAATGTGAATAAACTCTCCGGGCAGCAGCAGGCCACGGGCGGGGTGCTGCCATCGCACCAGTGCCTCAAACCCACAGATCTCCTGATTGTTGATGGTCACAATGGGCTGGTAGTGCAGGCGCAGTTCGCCCCGTTCTAGCGCCTGGCGCAGCTCAACCTCAGTTTTTAACCGCAGGTTTTCCTGTATCTGTAGGGAATTGTCAAACACATGCCAGCCCCGCTCAGGACTGGATTTGACCTGGTACATGGCGGTGTCGGCATCGCGGAGCCAGTCTTCGGCACTTTGGTAGGTGGCTGGCCCCAGGGCAATGCCCATGCTGGCATCAATATAAACATCCTGCTGCTGCAGAAAAAAGGGCTGCTGGATGGTCTGGCGGATCTGCTCGGCCAGATCGATAGCGACGGAGATGGTGGGGATATCTTCTAACAAAACGGCAAACTCATCGCCCCCGAGGCGAGCGACGGTGGCTGTAGAGCTGATCTGAGTCCGCAGGCGGGCGGCCAGTTCTACCAAAAGTTCGTCTCCTGCCGCGTGGCCCAGGGTGTCGTTGATGACCTTAAAGCGATCAAGGTCGATAAACAGGAGGGCCATTAGGGCGGGTTGGTGATCTTGGCTGCGGGCCAGGGCATGGCTGAGGCGATCCAAAAACAGATCCCGATTGGGTAGCCCCGTCAGGGTGTCATGGAGCGCCTGGGTGAGGAGGCTGGTCTCTCGCTGCTTGACGGCGGAAATATCTCGAATCGTGATCAGGGCGGCGGCACCAAAGCTGGAAAATGGTGCTCCGCTGATGGAAACCCAGCGCCTGTGGGGCGGCGTAGTCCCCGTCAGCAGGAGTTCTTCTTCCTGCAGGTGCTGACCTGCCAGGATTCGCTGTAGGGGCAGGTCAGAGGTCGCAAATGGCCGTTCGTGATGATCTAAAAGCTGATAGAAAAATTCGCCACCGCTGCCCCCTAGTCCAGCAATGCTTCCTGGTAGAAGTGCCTCAGCCGCCGGATTGCACAGCAGAGGCTTGCCCGTGGCGTCAACGACAACAATGGCCTCGGGTAGGTGACTGAGTACGGCCAGGGACATCTCGGTATTTGGACAGTGGAGCTGGGGCATGGGGCAACCGTGGCGAAGGAATGGGCAGAACAGCATTTGATGGCCAGGTCTTCGCCCCTTGGGTGCCTAGGGCAACTGGCACAGCTGTCCAAGTCAAGATTGGCCTTTGTGTTTCCCTAGGGTGAAACGGGATCGCTCAATCTAGACCGGTATTAGTTTGCCCAGAATCGCGGCCCAGTTGCGCCCTGTCCAGGCCAACTACTGCTGGACAAAGAGTTGATGAAGTTTAGGATAAGGATCACGAGATGCTGTGAAGGGCCTGTAAGCCACCTGGGGTTACCCTCTCGGGGTTTGTTCAGTCAAGCGCCTTACGGCCTAAACTAGAGCTGATGGAAGGAGTGGGCCGCCAGGCTCGAGACTGATCCTATTGCCCTGTTCATGCCGGGTTCTATATAAGTCAACCGTCCCATTGTGATCCTAACCTTGGGCCTTGGGCGATTTGGTTGAGGGCCGACAGCCCCCAACCTGGGGGTGTGGTTAAATAGCCAGGCTGGCGAAGATATGTTGGGCCGCATGGAGCAAACATTACTGGGGGGTCGGTATCAAGTTATCCGGCGGCTGGGGTCAGGGGGGTTCAGCCGTACCTTTTTGGTGACCGATATTCACCTACCGAACCATCCCCGGTGTGTGATCAAACAGCTCAAGGTTCAGGATAAGGATACCGGCACCCTGGACATGGCCCGCCGCCTGTTTGACACTGAGGCCAGGGTGCTCTATCAGCTGGGCAATCACCCTCAAATTCCTTCCCTGATGGCTCACTTCGAGGAAGATCAAGAGTTCTATTTGGCCCAGGAATATATTGAGGGCAGCCGGCTCAATCGCCAGGTGGAGGAGGGCAAGCCCTGGTCAGAGACTCGGGTGGTGCTACTGCTGCAGGAGGTGCTGGAAATTCTTGCCTTTGTACATCGCCAGCAGGTGATTCACCGAGATATTAAGCCCTCCAACCTGATTCGTCGCCACCGGGACGGCAAAATGGTCTTGATTGACTTTGGGGCGGTTAAGCAGGTCACCTCGTCGCCGCTGCTCGATGCCGAAACCGGTGCTACCAACATTACCGTTGCGATTGGGACCCACGGCTATATGCCCAACGAGCAATATGCGGGTAAACCTCGATTCAGCAGCGATGTCTATGCCGTGGGTATTCTGGGTATTCGAGCTCTGACCGGTATGCATCCCCAGAAAATTGAAGAGGACTCGATTACCAGCGAGCTGTCCTGGCGACAGTATGCCCCCACGGTGTCGTCATCGCTGGCGGCGGTGCTCGACAAAATGGTGCGCTATGACTTTCGCGATCGCTACCCCACCGCCCAGGAGGCCCTCGAAGCGCTACAAAATCTGCCCAACCCGATGCAGGGCCTATTGACCAGCCATATCTACCAAACTTGGATGAAGGGCGCTAACGGTCGGGGGCCGACTATTCCTGGCGAAGATGACAACACGGCGGTGGGCCCCACCGAGACATCAGAACCGACGGCCTTTGCCGATGACCAAGACTCGACCTCGCTGTTCCCGGTCGATCTGGCCTACGGCAATGGCAGCGCTGCGGCTGCCTCGGCAGAGTCTGCTGGAGTAGGTAGGCCAGTGGCACCAGATCGCCTCGGGAAGGTGCTGCGGCAGCAATCGTTCGTGACCGTCGGCCTGCTGAGTGCCCTAGGACTGGGCCTGGTGCTCTGGCGCAGTGGCCTCACCGTTGCCTTTGAACCTACTGGGGCTGGGCCCATAACGGCCTTTCAGTCCGCCGATCCGCCGCAGTTGACCACTGACCTGGGCCTGCTGCTGCCCCCGGAGGAAAAGGCTAGCTATCTGACTCGTCAGGGCGATCGCCTGTTGGCCAAAAATCGCTACCCCGATGCCCTGTCTACCTACAACGAAGCGGTGGAGGCCCAATCTGACTATGCGCCGGCCTACCTGGGGCGATGCAAGGCTCTCATCGCCCTGAAACGCCCTAGTGAGGCCATTGCCGCCTGCGACGATGCCCTCGCCTACAGCACCTACTACCCGGAGGCGGTGCGCAGCAAGGGCAGCGCCGAGGAGCAACAGGGCCATCTGCTGGCGGCCCTAGCCCTGTATGAAAGCGCTAACCGTCAGCGGCCTGCCATGTTTGAGCCCTGGCTTGACCGGGGCCGGGTGCTGCAAAAGCTAGGTCGATCGGCAGAGGCGATCGCGGCCATTGACCAGGCGATCGCCCGCGATCGCGAGTCAGCCGAAGCCTGGACCGTACGTGGCGAAGCCACCTGGGCGCTAGAGCGCTACGACCAGTCCATTGTCGCCCTAGAGAAAGCACTGCAAATAGACCCCAACTACGGCCCAGCCCAAGATCTGCGCCAGCGGGTGCGTCAGACCCTAGGGCGGTAAGCGGCAGAGCGGCTACTCCTCCAGTACCTCTATCCGAATCTCGGCGTTGAGGCTGGCACCAACCCGGCTGCCCTCCTGGGTGGTGCCACTAATGGGCAGGGTTTGGGTGGGAAACGGGCTAGCTACCAGAGCGATGTGGCGATCGCTCACCGCCAGCCCGTGGGTAGGGTCAAACCCGCGCCAGCCACCGCCGGGCACATACACTTCGACCCAGGCGTGCAGGTCGCGATCGGGAATAGTGCTGTCGCCCTCTTCGTAGCCACTGACAAAGCGAGCCGCTAACCCCACCGCCCGGCAGGCTTCCATAAACAGCACCACTAGGTCGCGGCAGCTGCCCGTTTTTTTTCCCCAGGTAACCCCCCCTGGCAAGGGATGTCCCGTAGGACGATTGATATAGGCACAATCCTGGTAAATACGACTGGCCAGGGTGGTTAAGAAAAAGCCCACGTTGCCTTCTACCTGGTAGGCGATCGCCTGGGCCAGATCGATGACGCCGGGGGCGATGGGGCCATGGGTCTCGCTGAGGTAGGGGGCCAGGGTCGTCCGCACCGTGGTGGGGTAATCGATCGGTAGGGCGGCAGCCCAGGATTCGGCCAAGTAGTCAAAGGGGTTAACCCGATAGGTTTCAACCTCGGCGGTGGTGACCAGGGTGAGCTGGTCAGTGGGGGTGGGGGCAAACCAGAGGCCAATGGTGCTGTTGCCGTCGGTGTCGACGATGGCCGCCTGCTGGGCCGGGGCTGGGTCAATCTCCAGGTCAAAATTCCACAGGTGCTGAGCACTGTCGCTGCGGGGGCGGAGGCGCAGTATGTGCTGGCGGAGGGTAACTGGCTGTTGGTAGCGGTATTGGGTAAGGTGCCGAATTCTATAGCGCATGGCAAAGATCAGTCTTTAGTAAAAAGTTATGGAGAGTAATAACGCAGGATATCGAGTTGGCCCTCTGGGGTAAAAAATGGTCTAAATCAAGTGTCTCGCTTCGGGTCCTTCGTCAATAGGTAACGAACCTAGATAAATCAACCTACGGAGCGCCGTTGCCAGCATAGGGATCCAGTACTTGTCGAATTATCCCCTCATCATGGGCCTCGGCATAGGCTGATTCAACTCCCTGGGGCATAGATTAAAGCACTATGAGAATAACTCTGCTCAAGGGCGGGGATCATGCACCCGCAGGTGATCCCAAGGTTAAGCATTTATAAAATAAAGTTGCTTACCCCAAAAAACGAAGACATAATGAAAACAAGGCAAACGAAATTTTAGCCTATGGATCCTGCGATAGCGTTTGAAGTAATCTCAGCATGAAAGTAACATTCTGAAATTATTTTTTATTCAAATTGCCTCCGCATAATATCTCTAGTTTCTCCTATTAAAAAGCTGTCGGAGTCACAAAATGATTGGTCATTCTCAACAGGTACATTGCCCTAACTGTGGTCATCTGGCCGAACGGCACCACATTGATCCGGACCAGCTGGTGCGCACTCAGTGTGCCGCCTGTGACTATTTGATGATCACCTGCGCCCGCACAGGCAAAGTCATTGAGGCCTATGCGCCGGGGTTATTTGCTGCCTCAGCCTGCTAGTAGACTGCCACCTAGGGTTGGTGGCTGGGGCTAACAACAGAGGCGCTACGGAGGTCGGAGGTAGTTTAACTTTCGCCCAGCGAGACTAGTCAACGTTGTAGAGCGGTAGAGATGCCTCTATCGCTTCCACCTCATCGCGCAGCCATAGTTGGCGGGGTGCACCGATACGGATGTGGTGGTGGTCAAAGGCCATTTTTAGCCGCCGCCGAAATTCCATTGACACTAGCCACTGCTTGAGCGGCAGGGTCTTGATCCAGATGTGAATCAAAATACCGGTGTGGGAGATGTGCTGCACCCCAAAAAATTCGTGGGTATCGAGAATCAGCGGTTTCCACTCGGGGTCGGCAGCCAGAGCGTCGGCGGTTTCCCGCACCACCGCTAGCGCCTGGTTGACGTCGGTGTTGTAGGCCACCTCAACGTCGATAGTGGCCCGCGACCAGTGGCGGGTCATATTTTTGACCTGGCTAATCGAACTATTGGGCAGGGTAATCAGTTCCCCGGCCGGGTTGCGTAGCTGGGTTATCCGCAGGTTGAAGTTTTCGACGAAGCCATCGATATCGCCCACCATAATCACATCGCCAATGCGAAACTGATCTTCCAACAAGATCAAAAACCCGTTGACCAGGTCTTTTACCAGGTTTTGGGCCGCGAAGGAAATAACTAACGCCACCAGCGTTCCCAAGGCCAGCACTGACCCCGGCACTAGGTTCAGCCACTGCAACACCCAGAGGAAGCCTACGGTGTAGACAAACACCATCTTCACGCCCTTAATCACCTGGGCGATGGTTTGAATACGCTGCAAGTTGGTGGAGGTCAACGACTGCCCACGGGCAAACCGTTGAATAAAGCGATCGACGGCTAGGTTAATCAGGCGATCGCTTAGCCCCACCACCAGCCAGGTGATCAAAATGACGATTGGCGCCAGCACTATCTTTTTGGCAAACTGGCGGGTTTGGGGAAACAAATTAAAACTATAGGCAGTGCCCAGCGCCCACAGTAGCGCAATGCCCCAAAACAAAACCCACCGCAGTAGTCTAACGACGTAGAGCTGACGCTCTAGCTTGAGGTGCTGGTATAACCCCGGATCTGGAGCATCATAGATATTGTTCTGGGCGACGCCAACTGTATTGTCTTGGGCCTCAATGAGGACAGACTCAGCCATCCTACGCTGTCGCAAACGATGCTCGTAGCGGCCCAGCCAAACTCGGAATGTGCCCAAAATAAGCGTTAATGCCACAGTTGCCGCCAGCACCTTAACCGTCTGACTCACCTGCTGTCGAAAGGCTTCAGGCTGTCGCAGCGCCACGGCCTGTTGTAGTTCTTGACTCAAAATATCTTGCCACTGTTCCGCCAATGCCTGTTTGCTAGAGGCCGCGTGGTACTGAGCATCGGCATTGGTGACGGTCAATAACACCCTAGACTCGACTAAACCTCCGTCTTGGGCAAACAAAACCGGCAGGTTATCGATTGTCTTGATCACCACCTCCATAGTGTCGGGGTTTAGTGGCGTGGCCACCGAACGGCTACTTGGAAACAACTGCTCTAGGTTGGATTCTATTTGTCGCGCTCTCACCTCCACCGGCAGCTGGTTACTCACCTCGGCCCGGTTAAATACTGCGGGGGAGGCAATGCGAAAGAGTTCTTGGCCATCGAGCTGCACCCCTGTCGACTCCAGCGTGCCACGCCGTTCCACATCGATTGGCAGAGGTTCACTGCTGCCATCAGGGAAGATCGGGGGAAGAAACTGAGCCAGGGCAATGGTTCCCCCAAAAGTTGGGCTGGTGAGGACAACGGCGAGAATGGTTAGGCTAGCTAATATCAGCAGTCGAGCTCGGTTCCAAAGGAGAAGAGGGAGCATAGGACAGGTTTTGAGTAGGCTACGCCCTAACCTAACTGCTAATAAAGTTTTGTCAAGTTGCATGGCTGACAGGCCGCAATGATAAATTCAAGAATAGTTAGGATGCATGACATAGCGGTACTGTCGGAGTTCGTACTCTCGACCCGTCTACACTCGCTCTGATTGCGGGTACACCTCATCGTTGGCATCCAGATAGGCCAACCACTCATACCAGGAAGGCCGGATGGGAGGTGGGCAGACAGACGAAAATTAAGTTGACCTGAGTATGATTAGCACAGGGCATGGGCCAAGGGCTGACCTCCAGGCCATCCCTAGCCGCGAAACTCCGAGGCCACAATCATGGAGCCAATGCCCAGGTCGGTGAAAATTTCCAGCAGTAGGGCGTGGGGCACTCGGCCATCGACAATGTGGGCTGCACCCACTCCCTGGGCCAGCGATCGCACACAGCAGGTCACCTTGGGGATCATTCCACCGGCCACGATCCCCGTCTCGATCAGATTGCGCGCCTGCTGAATATCCAACTGGGGCAGCAGGGTGGAGGGATCTTTATAATCCTTTAGAATCCCCTTCGTATCGGTGAGTAAAATCAGCTTCTCGGCCCCCAGGGCAGCGGCTATTTCACCGGCCACTGTGTCGGCATTGATGTTGTAGACCTGTCCCGTTTCATCGCTGGCCACGCTCGACACAATGGGAATGTAGCCCGCCTCCACCAGGGTTTTTAGGATGCCCGAATCGATGCCGCTCACCTCGCCGACAAAGCCTACGTCGGCCGAGCCCTGGGGCCGGGCGGTAATCAGGTTGCCGTCTTTGCCGCACAGGCCCACGGCCTTGCCGCCGGCCTGGTTAATCAGCGACACCAGTTCCTTATTCACCCGGCCCACCAGCACCATTTCCACCACGTCCATGGTGGGGGCATCGGTCACCCGAAGACCATCCTTAAACTGGGGCTCAATGCCCAGCTTGCCCAGCCAAATATTGATCTCTGGTCCGCCGCCGTGCACCACCACCGGGCGAATGCCCACAGAGGCCATAAATACAATGTCGCGAATCACGTCGGCCTTGAGACTGCCATCTTTCATGGCGGCCCCGCCGTATTTGACCACCACCGTGCGGCCCACAAACTTCTGAATGTAGGGCAACGCCTCGCTGAGAATGCGAACCCGTGTTGCTCCGGCCTCGTCGACCGTTTGCGAAGAAGGAGAGTGAACCATAGCGCTACCGTTAACGTTGCCAGTAGTGTATCAATTAAGCACCGGGGAATCGGCTTCAGCCCGGACCCTTTCCTCCACCAGGGCCAGAGTCCGGGCGGCGATCGCGGCTACGCTATCCTCGGCGGCCACCGCCACCCGCACATCGGCCTGGGCGTAGAGGGTCTGGCGCTGGGCCAGCAGCGTCGTCAGTTTAGTTGCCCAGTCCTGCCCCTGGAGCAGAGGGCGGCCCATATCCCCCGCCAGTCGACTCTGCAACAGCTCGGGGGAAACATCCAGCCACACCACAATGCCGTGGTGTAGATAGCTCCAGTTTTGTCGCTGGGTGACAATGCCGCCCCCCGTAGCCACCACCAGCCGCCGGTAGGCGGACAGTTCGGCCAGCACCTGGGTTTCAATCTGCCGAAAGGCAAGCTCCCCACGCTGGGCAAAGATTTCGGGAATAGCCTGTCCCACTGCCGCTTCCACCACCCCGTCGGTATCAAAGAACTGATATCCCAGCAGCCGGGCCAGTTCAGCCCCTGTGCTGCTTTTGCCAGCCCCCATCATGCCAATCAGGTAGAGGTTTATGCCGTTCAGGCGTTCGATCAAAGTCATAGGCGCGGGGGTAGAGTGAAGAGGAATAGGGTCAATGTAGCGTTGTCAGCGGGCTCAGGAAAGGGGGCCTGGAGCCATCAAGGCGTTAGAGCATCGTCGGCCTCATCCCAGTCGTCGGGGTCGGGCTGGGGGCGATCGGCGGTCCAGGTGTCGGAGGTGGCGGCGGCTTCGGCGGCGGCACCGTAGGGGGGCACAATCACCCGGTAGTCGGCATCCACGACGCCATCCTCTGCCATTTCGGGGTCAGCCAGGGGGATGTCGCTGTCGGCATCGGCAAAATCAGGGCGATCGCCCTCGTCGTAGGGGGCATCTTCAGAACGCTCCCAGGAGTCCGCGTCGTAGAGGGCGTCGTCTGGGGGAGCGTAGATACGATCCACCTGGCCGTTCCGGGGCGATGGTTCATCCTCCCCGCCATAGCTATAGGAGTACAGCGATCCATCGCGGTAAACCCGGCGCGGCGCTTGGGCAGCCTCAAAACTGCGGTTTGGGTCCTCGGCCTCTTGCCAGCCTCGGTTAATATCCTCCAGGCTGTCTTGCACCGGGCTTACCCCAGGGGCCGCGTAGGGGCGGTCCGCCGCAGGGCCCCAGTCGTCGTCAAGTTCCCGTAGCGACTCATTCACCCGCTGCTGCTGCTTGGCCCGCTGCTTGCTGCTGCTAAACCAGGTAGTCACACCCTCGACCACCCCAGACACTCCTGAGGCTGAAGCCGTGGGGATTATTTCGGGCCTAGGAGCTCGACTGAGGGATTCCCAATCGGTCCACTGGCCGGGGGATTTTAGGTTAGCCCAGTCCCGCCAGTTGGGGTCCTCCGGGGGCGGCGGCCCGCCACTTCTAGGGCCACTTTTGGGGCCAGGCGGGGCGTAGGAAGGCGGGGTGTTGCGACGGTTGTCTGGGGCACTGGAGCCCCCATAGCCGGTCCGTGCGCCAGGTCCAGCACCAGCATCGGCAGGTTCATAAAAGGACTGAGGCCGATACTTGTAGGAGGCTGCCCGATTGCCAGGCCCCCCGCCGATCGACCCTAACAATGCCGTCAGGACTAGGGTCGTCAGCCCCCCTAGCAGCACCGCACCCACTAGCCAAATCCCCAGCGGTAGGGCCTGGGTAGTACCGCCAAAGAAAACCAAAGGAAGCATGGGAGCCAGGTTTTGCACCCCCAGCAGTACCACTATTCCCAATGCCAGTAGGAGCACAATCAGACGTACGGTAGCCATAGATCGCCTTAGAACGCCGTCATGCCTATCCTATCGTGCCAGCCAGTGGCTAGTTCGACGAGTCGTAGGGCAGATGACCCTGCCAGCGGTTCATGGGTACGCAGTCGATATCGAGCTGGTCGAGGGCGCGAGCTACGACAAAATCGACCAGGTCATCGATGGTCTGGGGCTGGTGGTACCAGGCGGGGATGGCCGGTACAATGCGGGCCCCCGCCTCCGCCAGGGTGGTCAGGTTGCGCAGGTGAATAAGGCTAAAGGGGGTCTCCCGCGGCACCAGCACCAGCTTGCGGCCTTCCTTCAGCTGCACATCGGCGGCCCGCTCTAGCAGATCGGAGCTCAGGCCCGCCGCCAGTCGCCCCACGGTGCTCATGCTGCACGGAATCACCACCATCCCGGCAGCCCGATAGGATCCACTGGCAATGGTAGCCCCCACATCGCCCCAGGGGTGACAGCGCAGCTTGCCCAAGCTGGGTACCTCCGCCCGGTCGCGCCAAAACTGCTCCTGCCGCTCTGGGTCGAGGGGCATGTGAATGCCAAGCTCGGCCTGCCAAACCATCTGCGAGGCTTTAGAAGCCACTAAATCTACTACGCCATCGGCGTTGAGCACATGCCTGAGGGTGCGCACGGCGTAGACCAGCCCTGAGGCCCCGGTGACCCCAACGATTAGGGGACGGGTAGGGACCGGGGTGGGGGATGGAGACATTGGGAAGGGAGTGGAAGGGTAGATGGGTCGCGGAAGTTTTAGGTGATTTCTGGAAAAGAAGATACCTGATACTGCCTGGTCCTCGGGCTGAATTCCCGCCCCACGCCTTGGCGGGGGCAGGCTCTCCGCGGAAATGACGGGGTAAGTTCTTCGCTAGAAATCTCCTTAGGGGTGGGCTTGGGGCGAACAGATTCGGGGTTTACCTAACCATCGCCTCTTCATCCTAACGACCCTAGACGCTCAGCGCTAAAGCCCTATCTCCTTCACCCATCCACACCTTCACCCATCTACCCTCCTACCCCCTAACTACCTCTTTCCCATGGACTTTAGCCCTATCTATTCACCCTCATCCTGCCCGCCTTCACGCCCACTGATGGGGTCGCCGTTGTCATCTTCGGAATACCCGCTCGGATCTTCGTCCTCGGGGGCCTGGCTACCGCCGCCAACGGCCACCAAGTCGATCTGCTGGCGGTAGTAGTCGACGCTTTTAACCTGCACATCGACTTTGTCGCCGAGGCGATACTGCTGGCGGTTTTTGCGGCCAACAAGTTTTTGCTGGCGGGCCCGATACTCGTACCAGTCGTCCTTAAGGGAGCTGACGTGGACGAGGCCTTCGACCAAAAGCTCTTCGATTTCCACAAAGAAGCCGTAGGACTGTACGCCGGTAATCAGGCCGTGGAAGACCTCGCCGGTATGCGATCGCATAAACTCGGCCTTCTTCAGCCCCTCCAGGTCTGACTCAGCTTCCTGGGCCAGCCGTTCCCGCTCGGTCAGGTGAATGGCGATGCGGGGGATGTCATCCTCTAGCTCATGCTGAATTTCAGGGGGCAGCACGTTCCAGTTAACCTGGCCGTGGCAGGAGCTATGGCGCAGGTTGGCGGGGTCTTTGGACCGAGTGGAGCGGCGATCGCGGCCCGACTCAAACACCGCGTGGAGAATGCGGTGCACCAGTAGGTCAGCGTAGCGCCGGGAGGGGGAGGTGAAATGGGTATAGCCCTCGCTCAGGGCCAGCCCAAAGTGCAGATCGGCGTGGGCGCTGTAGAAGGCTGGCTGAATTGTTTCCAGCAGCAGGTAGGTGAGAATTTTCTCTGCCCCAGAGGCGGCAAACTGCTCCACAAACCGCTGGTAATCCTTGGGCTGGGGAGCCGTTTCGTCGTCCAGGCTGAGCTGAATCTCCATATTTTCGGCCAGCTTGACTAGCTCCTGCACATCGCTGGCATCGGGAGCCCGGTGCAGTCGATAGATGGCAGGCACCCCCAGAGCCTTGAGCTGCTGGGCGATTAGCTGATTGGCCAGCAGCATGCACTCGGTCACAATCTGGCGCGAGGGCAGGCTGGTGGCGGTAACCATCACCCCCAGCAGCCCCTCGTCGTCGTACTGAAACTTGGGGGAGCGGTAGTGGGCCAGGGGCTCTCCCGCATCGGCGGGAAAGTCGTACTCGGGCAAGTTGAGCTCAAATGCCCCCCGGTGTAGGCGCTGCCGCTTGACCGCCTGACTCAGGTAGAGCAGGTTATCTAGCAGGTCGTAGACTGGCTCCAGGGACTTGAGCACCTTGGGCTTAATGCCTAGGCTCTTAATCACGTCGGAGTTATCCCGTTCCAGCACCGCCTGGGCTTCTTGGTAGGAAATTTGGTGGTCTACGCTCACCACAGTGGGCTGTACTTCGTACTCCAGGACAGCGCCGGTATCGTCGAGGGTGACCAGCACCGAAATGGCTAGGCGGTCTTTGCCCGCCAGCAGCGACCCCAGCGGCCCCGACAGGGGCAGGGGCAACATCGGAATTACCTCGTCGCCCAGGTACACCGAGGTGCCCCGTTTGAAGGCTTCTTGGTCAATGGGGGTGTGGGCCGCGACGTAGTGGGAAATGTCGGCGATGTGAATGCCCAATCGCCACTGCCCCTTTTCGGTGCGATCGAGGGTGAGGGCATCGTCAATCACCTGGGCGTTGGGGCCGTCTATGGCCAGGGTGAGCGCCTCCCGCAGATCGAGCCGGTCTTTGAGGTCGGCCTTGAGAACGCGGGTGGGCAGCTCCTGGGCGGCGGCGAGCACGGCCTCAGAAAACTTGCGGGGCAAGTCGTGCTTGCAGTAGACAATGTCGATGTCGGCGGCGGCCTCTGCGTCACTGCCCAAAATCTGGGCGACCCGGCCCTGGGGCGGATTTTGCCCCAGGGGGTAGCGCACCACCTCAACGTGGGCCAGCTGATCGACGGCTTCGGCTAGAGCGATACCGTTTTCCATCAGGGCTAGCTCAAACAGCAGGCGATCGTCGAGGGGCACAGCCCGGTACTCCTCGGCCTCCTGCTTGACCCGAGCCAGCACCGACGCATTGGCCCGCTCGAGAATGAGCTGTACCTCCCCCTCAGGGCTGCGGCGGCGGCTGCCTTCTTTAGTCACCTTGACCAGCACGCGATCGCCGTTCCAGGCGGTATTGAGCTGGCTTTCGCGAACATAGATATCGTCGGCCCCCTCCTCATCTTGAATGGCGAAGCAAAAGCCCTTGCTGGAGCAGCGGAGCTTGCCCTCCACCACATCCTCCGCTAGGTCGCGGCGGTACTTACCCCGCTCCTTGACTAGGACCCCCAAGCGCTCCAGGGCATCGACGGCAATTTGCAGGTCGCGCTGGCTGGCATCGTCATTGCAGTGCAGTTTTTTCTCTAGGGATTTGAGGGTGTGCGTTTTTTCTTTAGCGAAGCTTGCCAGTAAGGCCGCAATCGAGAGTTCCATGTAGCGAATGGTTCCTAAAACTATTCATGACTGGGGTGCCCTGGGTCGGGCTGTATAACCAAAAAAGCCGGGGTCACACCGCTGCAACATTCTGCCTGTGGCAACGAGGCAAAACCGCAACAAGGGATGAAGCTGTGGCTAACACCGGCTCCAGACCCGTTTACCAAGAAAGGCATCAGGTACCCAGCTTCTGCCCGTAATTGGGGTCGGGCAAAGTGCCACCGACGCCCAAGTGTACCTACTACAGCCCCAGGTGAACCCGATCCAGGCGACAACCGCAACCCCCAACAGACCCATAGCCAGAGCCATTCCAGCCATAGGGGCACGTTATCCTCTACAGTTTCTCAGGAAACGGGACGCTGTCAAACCTTTTTGTCAATGGTAGACAACGTTTTGTGAAGCAATATAAAAAACGAGGACTCAACCCAGGTCCGTCGACTCCCGGCAATCAGGTCCGTTCACCGGTGACCACGTAGGCGACCCGCTTGCCAATGTTGGTGGCGTGGTCAGCGATCCGCTCCAGGTAGCGAATGGCCAGCACCAGCAGCACCGTGGGTTCCACCGATCCGATCAGATTGGTCTGATGGGCCAGCAGGGCGTAGAGGTCTTCGTAGTCGGTGTCGATGGCGTCGTCTTTTTGCTTAATCTCCAGCCCGCTTTCAGCATCCAGGTTAGACACCGATAACAGGCTCATGGCCACCATCGACCGACAGCGATCGAGCATAGTCTGCACCCGCCCCATCAGGGGGTGTACCGGGTAGGGAAACAGTTTGATCGCCACCTCGCCGATATCTTCGGCATAGTCCCCAATGCGCTCCAGGTCGCGAATCATCTGCATAAACGCGCCAATCCGGCGGAGCTCTTCGGGCCCGGGCGACTGGAGGGTGAACAGATGCATGCAGTCCAGCTCGATCTGGCGATAGAACTGGTCCACCTGCTTGTCGTGGGCTTTGAGCTTTTGAGCAGCATCGAGGTCGCGATCGCACAACGCTTCTCGGGCGAACACACAGGAGTTTTCTACCAAAGCTCCCATGCGCAGTAGATCTCGCTGCACCCGCAGGATCTGACGCTCAAAGTCGCCGCGGGCAGGATTAGTTGTATTTAGGTCAAACATTTATAGATTAATTATGTCGAAAAGAAATTTAAAGAGCGATCTAAGCAGGCAGAGAGGATTGGGCCCTGTCCAGGGCGGCTACCCCGCTGTTTGCTAAGGGAGGCAGTGACCCCAGCCCAGCTGTATTGGTTCCTATTAAGCTCTGTAACAGTTAGGTCAGCCAGCCTCGCGCAGTTTCCCATCTTAGTTAACAATCGGTCTAGACCATTCGTCGACTGCGACTTTTCAATTCACCCCGTTTCGAGGAGTATTTTTATGCCCCTTTCAGACACTCAGATTTTCATTGCCCTCGCTCTAGCTCTATTGCCTGGTATTCTGGCACTTCGCCTATCCACCGAGCTTTATAAATAGGTTAAGTTAGCAGGCATTTTATCGCCCTGCAGCTGCAACCCACGCTAAAAAGGTCTGCGATGATCCGTCACCGCAGACCTTTTTCATGAAACCCTGACAAAGTAGCCAGGCCGCCAGGCCCTTTTTTGCCCCTCTGGCGGAGAGATTACAGGCTCATGGCAGGTTCATTCTTCACCGGCCCCAGGGCACCGGAATAGACCAGGCCCCGTCGGGTGTCGAGGGTTAAAATAGTTCCATCACGAATAATCTCCGTGGCGTTTTTGACCCCCACGATGACCGGCACCCCAAGGCGCAGACCAATCACCGCCGCGTGGCCGGTGGGGCTATCGTCTTCGGTGACAACCCCTCCGGCCCGACGAATTACCTCGACAAAGTCGGCGCTGGTGTGGGCCACCACTAAAATCTCGCCGTCGTTAAAGTCCTTGATATCCAGGCTGTTGCGGGCCACCCTCGCTCGCCCACTGACGGAGGCCTCGCCAATGCCAACGCCCCGGCCCAGCACCGCCGTCACCACGTCTACTTTAATCAGGTCGGTAGATCCTGAGACCCCCTGTAACGTGCCCGCCGTCAGCACCACCAAGTCACCGTCCTGGAGGAGATGCTTCTCCTGGGCCACCCCCATGGCTGCCTGAAAGGTCTGGGTACTAGAGGGCAAGTCCAGCACGAGGAGCGGCTTGACCCCCCACACCAGCTGGAGTTGGCGGGCCACATGGACGTGGGGGGTAACCGCCAAAATGGGGGTTTGGGGCCGATACTTCGACACACTGCGGGCGGTAGCGCCGGATTTTGTCAGGGTCATAATCGCCGCCGCGTTGAGCTGAGCCGCAATGCGCCCCACCGCCTGGCTAATGGCATTGGGAATGGACCGGACACCGCTGTCTCTGCGATCGCCCAGGGTCAACCCCTCCTGCTCGGTGCACACCGCCACCTTCGCCATGGTAGCGACCGCCTCCACCGGAAACTTGCCTACGGCGGTTTCGTTGGAGAGCATCACCGCGTCGGTACCGTCGAGAATGGCGTTGGCAATGTCGGATACCTCCGCCCGCGTAGGGCGAGGATTAGACACCATGCTGTCGAGCATCTGGGTAGCCGTAATTACCGGAATGCCCAGGGAATTTGCCATGGCAATCAGGCGCTTCTGCAAAATCGGCACCTCCTCAGCGGGCAGTTCCACCCCCAGGTCACCCCGGGCCACCATCACCCCGTCGGACAGCGATAGAATCGCCTCCATCTGTTCGATCGCCTCGTGCTTTTCGATCTTGACTATCACCGGCACATGCTTCCCGGCAGCGGCGATGATCTCCTTAATTTCCAGCACGTCCTGAGGGTTGCGCACAAAGCTGAGGGCGACCCAATCGACCCCCTGGTTAAGACCAAACATCAAGTCTTCGCGGTCTTTGTCCGTCAGCGCCTTGACCGATAGATAAACCCCTGGGAAGTTCACCCCCTTGTTGTTCGACAGGGTGCCCCCCACCACCACACGACAGTGCAACTCCAGGGTTTCAAGATTCACCGACTCCACCTGCATCTCGACTTTGCCGTCGTCCAGCAGGATGGTGGAACCGGCTGGCACCTCCTGGGCCAGTTTGTCGTAGGTGACACAAGCTCGCTCATGGTTGCCCACAATAATCTCGCTGGTGAGCACAAAGCTGTCGCCCTTCGCCAGCTGAATAGAGCCTTGCTCAAACTTGCCCAGGCGAATCTTCGGCCCCTGGAGGTCTTGCAGAATGCCCACCGGCTGGTTGAGCTCAAAGGAAATCTGCCGGATCAGCCGAATGCTGCGCTGGTGGTCGTCGTGGCTACCGTGGGAAAAATTGAGCCGTAGGGTGGTAGCCCCAGCCTCAATCAGCGCCCTCAAAACATCAGCATCCTGGGTGGCGGGGCCGATCGTGGCAACAATCTTGGCGCGGCGGCGGGGGGTGCGCAGGGGCATAGACGACCTCTACTGAGAACTGAGAATAAAACGCCACCCGAGCCAGACCTTAGCTCAGCCTAAACCGGGTGCAATAAAGCACAGGGATACTATCACGAATGCCGATGGGCTTTACGCCCCGCTCCCAAACCAACAAAAATTTCAGCGTTTTTACGGACGAAGGACCGCATCCCGGCAGCTATCCGACTATTCCCTAGACCCTTGCGGCCCAGGTCTAGGGAACGTTACTTCTCAGGCTGCGTCACAAATCTTTATTATTCAGGCGTCGTAACGTATACTACCAAAGGTGTTGGTGTAGGAGCGATGCGACATGTCGGCGGCAGTTGAGCCCCTGACGATTCGAAAAACAGTACCCCCCGAGTTACTTAAAACTGAGGGCGGGCTAAGCCCTAATGCCCTCATGTTCATAGCCTCCGTTGGGCTAATTACTGTATCTACGGTGGGCTATTTTTGCTGGCACTGGCCCGGCTGGTGCGTCTTTGCGATGAATGTGCTGTCTCTGCACCTATCAGGAACCGTAATCCATGACGCCAGCCACAACTCGGCTCACCGCAACCGGGCGGTCAACGCCCTGTTGGGTCACGGCAGCGCCCTGATTTTGGGCTTTTCCTTTCCGGTGTTTACGCGGGTACACTTGCAGCACCATGCCCATGTGAATGATCCCGAAAACGACCCGGACCACTACGTCTCAACGGGAGGCCCCCTGTGGCTGATTGCGGCGCGTTTCTTTTACCACGAGATCTACTTCTTCAAGCGCCGCCTGTGGCGCAATTGGGAGCTGCTGGAATGGTTCTTGGGACGCCTTGCTGTAGGGCTACTCGTCTTTATAGCCTGGCGGTTTGATTTTCTGGGCTACATCTTTAACTACTGGTTTTCCCCCGCTTTGGTGGTGGGCATTGCCCTGGGGCTGTTTTTTGACTATCTCCCCCATCGGCCCTTTAAAGACCGCGATCGCTGGAAGAATGCGCGGGTTTATCCCAGCCCCATTCTCAACATTCTGATCATGGGCCAAAACTATCATCTGGTTCACCATCTATGGCCATCAGTGCCCTGGTACAAATATCAGGGTACCTATAGGGTGATGCAACCCCTGCTGGACCAGAAGGGGTCACCCCAATCCCTGGGCCTGCTACAGATGAAAGACTTCTTTGGCTTTCTCTACGACCTGGTGCTGGGCATTCGGTTCAAGGGTCATTAGGCCGGGGCATACCCCGTTCCTGTCCCTTTGCTGGGGATAGAACTGTTACTAAGAACTCCTCAGAACTAGGCCTTTGGCTGCCGTCTGCGGGGTTCTTGGTTAGTTATAGCCAATGCCAACCGGCTGGGTTTCAGGTAGCTACTTCGCACCAGCCTCTGGATCGATGGCTATGGGTCAGTGAGCCGCCCCGGTTAAGGCCAGAATCGTGCCCCCTGTCCTAATCGATTGCCCCATCACTCCCCTGGGGGACAGGCCGAAAGGAAAGCCCCATTTTCTTAACACACGGGGCCATTGCTATGTATCGCGACTGGAGGCTCCAAAGGCTTTAGCCCGTTACAGGACTCAGCCCGTTACCACTAGATCGGGCCGCAGCTCACGGGCCCCGCGCAGGTAGACGTGCTTTACCTTGTCGTGCAGTACGGGAAGTTGTACATGCATAAGGACTCGAATGCAGCAGGGCAGACTACCTTCCACATGCATGTGCTGCACGTCGAGTAGGGCAACATTGTCCCAGCGGGGGCGCTGACGGGCGATCGCCGCCGGAAAGACCGCATCCAAATCTCGGGTGACCGAAAAGGTGGCGCTGATAATGCAGGTGGGGTCGAGTTGGTTGCCCGCCTCTAGGGCATCCATTAGCTCGGTTACCGCCTCCCCAATGGCCGCCTCGGTATTTTCTGGTACCGTCACCGCTCCCCGAATTGCCCACACTCGCCAGTCCACGCCACAACCTCCCAAGGTCATTCGCCAAAACCCCAGGCGCTCTACAGCGGTGACCTGGAGCAGAGAATTGACTTTATCTTACTTTTTTCATCCTACCAGCCTAGGGATCGGCCCAGCTTCTTCAGCTCATCCAGGGGCTTAGGGGCGATACAACCATAGGGGCAGACCGCTAGTGCTGCGCTCAAACTCGAGCCACTCTAGGGCGGCGTTGAGGGCAGGCACCGCCAGACCTGGGTAGGCCAGCCCAGCCTGAGGGATAACAACCCGACTGCTGCCGGGCACTAGGCGGCGCAGCAAAGGCTTCTTCTCGTCAAAGGTGATGCACTCGGCTCGATCCGGGTCGAGCCCGGCGAGCTCAGCGGCCCATCGGCGGGCCTCCTCTTCACTCCCCAAGCGGTCTACCACGCCCAGCTGCACCGCCTGTTCGCCGGTAAAAATGCGCCCGTCGGCAAAACTGCGCACGGTGTCTTCGCTGAGGTGGCGGGCTTCGGCTACGGTTTTGACAAACTGGCCATAGCTGACGTCAATGAGCTCCTGCAAAATCGTCTTCTCGGGGTCGGTGAGCTCGCGATCGAAGGAGAGAATGTCTTTGTAGGGGCCCGACTTGATGACTTTAAATGACACCCCGACGCGGTCGAGCAGACGCTCTAGGTTATTGCCCCGCAAAATCACGCCAATGCTGCCGGTGATGGTGCCGGGGTTGGCCATGATGTGGTCAGCGCCCATGCCGATGTAGACCCCACCGGAGGCCGAGATATTGCCAAAGCTAGCCACAATCTTAAGTTTTTCCTTGAGCCGCTTGAGGGCGGTGTAGATTTCCTGGGAATCCCCCACTGTGCCGCCTGGGCTATCAATGCGCAACAGTAGGGCGGGGAAGTGCTTTTCTTCGATGGTCTTTAGCGCTTCGAGCAGGCGCTTGCGGGTCGCACCAGCAATCACGCCCGTCACTTCGATGCGGGCAATGGATTTGCGAGAACGGGGAGAAAAGGGCCAGACCATAGGAATTATGTGCAAATGTAGGCAAACAGGAGCAGCGGTCCACACCCCCAATACCCAGGGCGGGGCTAAGGCTGGACCGTAGGGCTGGACCTTATTGTAGCCAAAACAACACTGCTGCGGCGGGGAGAGGGGTAGCGTCAGAGCCGCCGGGGTGGGACTGGAACGGCGCTCCACCTCGAACTGCGTTAACATTCCTTAAAGAAATTGTGCGGTGTTGATGGCCGCGATCGCGGCTTCCCCTTCCCTCGCCCCCTGCCCTATGGACTCTACCTCCCCCCCCCCGGCGGCCACCCGCAACCCCCTAGTGCTGATTGCCCCCTTCTTTCTGTGGGGTACGGCCATGGTGGCTATGAAGGGGGCGATGCCTCACACCGCGCCATTTTTCCTGGCCGGCATGCGCCTAGTGCCTGCCGGGGCCTTAGTGCTGTTGGTGGGGGTGCTGCTGGGTCGTCCCCAGGCGATCAGCCGCCGGGGCTGGCTATGGGTGGCCCTGTTTGCCCTGGTGGATGGGACCCTGTTCCAGGGTTTTTTGGCGGCGGGTCTCCAGCGCACCGGAGCAGGGCTCGGCTCGGTGATGATTGACTCTCAGCCTCTAGCGGTGGCGGTGATGGCCCGGGGCCTGTTTGGCGAGCACATTGGAGCTCTGGGCTGGATTGGTCTGCTGTGGGGTATTGCGGGCATTAGCCTGCTGGGTCTGCCCGATGTTTGGATTTTGTCGCTGCTCCACGGCGATACCACTTGGCTGACCGAGGGAACAACCCTCAACACCCTCCTGGCAGGCGGCGAATGGCTGATGCTGCTGGCGGCCCTATCGATGGCCACGGGGACAATATTGATTCGCTACGTGTGTCGCCACGTCGACCCGGTGGTCGCGACGGGCTGGCACATGGTGCTGGGGGGGCTGCCGCTGTTTTTGCTATCGGCCCTGGGCGAGGTAGAGCCCTGGCAGGGATTGACCGGGATTGACTGGGCTGCGATCGCCTACTCAACCCTGTTCGGCAGTGCCCTGGCCTACGGCATTTTCTTTTTCCTCGCGGCCCAGGGCAATCTGACCAGCCTGAGCGCCCTGACGTTTTTAACACCAGTATTTGCCCTGCTGTTTGGCAACCTCTTTTTAGGCGAGACCCTCAGCCCATTGCAGTGGGTGGGGGTGAGCTTTACCCTTGTCAGCATTTATCTCATTAACCAGCGCGACCCACTGACCCAAAAGCTGCGCCAGTGGCTACTGACCTCCGTAGGCGGCACCACCCCAGCAGAGTCAGACTAAGGCCCGTCGCAAATTACCCTCTCCCTAGCCCCCCAGCCCCCCCCTCTCCCCCCATTCACCGTTTCTTGTCGATTACGTCGCTTCGGGCGGGTTAAGTTACCTTAGGGGCATCCGCACGAGGGAACCGTCGCCAACCGCTTGGGGCAGCCATGAGAGTGAACACGCCATCGCCAAGGAAAAGGTTTGCCGGCCTGGGGAACTCGGCCCGTGGCCAGGTCGGCCTGGCTACGGGCGCGGGGTTACTGGCGATCGCCTCCCTCAGCCTATCGCCAGGGCCCAAACCTGTCCTGGCGGCCCCAACCGCGGTGCCGGCCCCTTCGGCCCCCGCCAACCCCACCCTGCTGCTGCCGGGGGCCGAAGGGGATGAGGTCATGATGCTGCAGCGCCAGATGCGGCTGCTAGGAATTTACAACGGCCCGATCAACGGCCAGTACGATGGGACGACGCAGGCCGCTATTGCGGCTTTTCAAACCAGCGCCCAGATGCCCGCCAGCGGTACCCTGGACCAGGCCACCTGGCAGCGCATGAGCACCCCTCAACTGCTGGAACAGGCCAATCCAGCCCCCGCCGAGCAACCCGATCTCTTTCCCTCGGCAGCGGAGCCAGAATCAGGGGCCGAGGACTCCGAGCCCAGGGCCCAGGCGAACCCAGGGCCCGCCCCCGTCCCGCGCCCTGCGGAGAACTCCGAGACCGAGGGGGAAACACCCATCGGACGAGCTGGTCCTCCAGCCTGGCTCTTAGCCGGAGTGGGGGGGCTGGCAATAGTGGCCCTGCGGCGAAGAGGGCGATCGCCGACACCACCGCTGTCCCCGGATGCCCTTGCCCCCCCTGTTCAAGGGCATCCTCCCGTCGCTGGGCTGCCCAGGACCGCCGACCTATACCCGCCCAGCCATGCCGACGGCGGCGATCGCCCCCCGCAAAACACCCTGTCTCCCTGGCCCCCCTCTGCCACCACTCGCCTCAGCCTGGGGGATATTGTCGACAGTTTGGTCAATGATCTGGCTAGTGCCGATGGGGCTATCCGCTGCCAGGCCATTTGGGCACTGGGTCAGCGGGGCAATTCTGACGCAATTCAGCCCCTGGTCGAGGGGCTGTTGGAGGCCGACTCTCAAGAAAAAAGCCTGATTCTTGCTGCCCTAGCGGAGATCAGCAGCCGCAGTCTGAAGCCCATGCACCGCGCCCTGGCCCTGGGGCTGCAGGACCCCAGCCCGGAGGTGCGCAAAAACGCCATTCGCGACCTTAGCCGTGTCTACGATACGGTGGTACAGCTCAGCTCAATGCTGGGGCACGCCACCCAAGACCCCGACCCTGGAGTACAAGAAACGGCCCAGTGGGCACTCAGCCAGCTCAACCGCATTCCGGCTGCGCCTTATCCGAGCGCACTGCCTTCGGAGCACGTTTACGACAGCGATCGCCTCCCCCCAGCCTGATTAGGACTGACACGTGGGTCAGCCCCTACCCATCCACCCCTTACTCACCCCCCCTTACCCATCCACCGATTCACTCCCCATGCCCTCCCGTCGTCTCCTCTTTGTCTCCACCCCTGTCGGCCCGCTCGGCTCTGGCCTGGGCGGCGGCGTCGAGCTCACCCTGCAGAACCTGTCCCAGGGCCTGCGATCGCTTGGGCATCAGGTCGCTGTTGTGGCCCCCGCCGGCTCTCGCCTGGGAGGGCTGCCAGTGGTGGAAATCGCCGGGCAGCTGCAACCAACGGCTCACACCCAGGGGCGCGACACACCGATCGTTCTGCCCGGCGACAGCGCTCTAGGCAACCTGTGGCGCTACGCCCAGGGGCACCAAACCGAGTTTGATCTGATCGTCAACTTCGCCTACGACTGGCTGTCCTTTTACCTAACCGAGTTTTTTGACACGCCGGTGGCTCACTTTGTCACCATGGGGTCCCTCAGCAACGCCATGGATGGGGTGATTCAGCAGGTGGCAGAGCAGTTCTCCGGCCGCCTGGGGGCATACACCCGCACCCAGGTCGAGACCTTTGGGGTCGCCGATGCCTTTGAGATCCTCAGCAGCGCTATTGATGTGAGTCAGTACGTCTTTTGTGCTTCTCCCGGCAGTACCCTGGCCTGGCTGGGGCGCATTTCCCCCGAAAAGGGCCTTGAGGATGCGCTGGAAGCCGCCAAAATTGCCCAGGTCCCGCTCAAAATCTTAGGCAAGCTGGAGGATGCCGACTATTGGCAACGGCTCTGTCAGCAATTTCCCGATGCTGCCGATTCCTACCTGGGCTTTTTGCCCACCCACGAGCTACAGCAGGTTCTGGGCCAGTGCCGCGCTTTAGTCATGACCCCGCGCTGGGTCGAAGCGTTTGGTAATGTGGCGATTGAGGCGCTGGCCTGCGGCGTGCCGGTAATTGCCTATGCGCGCGGTGGCCCAGCGGAGATTGTGCAACCCGGCAAAACTGGCTGGCTGGTGCCGCCGGATGATGTATCGGGGCTGGTGGATGCGATCGCCAAAATTGACCAGTGCGATCGCTTCGCCTGCCGCCGCCAGGCCGAAACCGACTACTCCCTCGATGCCCTAGCCGCCCGCTTTGAGCAGTGGTTTGACACCATTATTGCCGAGGCCAATCGACCTAGGGAAACGGACCGGGGCGAGGTAGCCGCCTCAATCACTGGGCCTGGGGGATAGGGGTTTGGCGCTGGTGCTCTAGCCGCTGAAAATCGTTCTGCAGAGCCTGTCGCAGCGATTTGTTGTGGGGGTCAACCCGGCGGGCCTTTTTCAGACAGGCCTCCGCCTTAGTGAGGTTGCCGTTGTTGAGTAGATCGTGCCCCCAGCGGTAGTAGGTGATGGCATGCCACTGGCGAATCTCTGGGTCTTCGGGAAATCGCTGCACCAATCCTTCCACCAGGGCCACCGCACGAGGAAACCGCTGCCCCTGCAGGAACTCCCGCAGCTGCTTGTAGCTATGCACTTTCAGCGCTTGATCGGCCTCAGTTCCGCCAGGGGTGGGGCTAACGGTAAAGGCGATCGGCTCGGCGGGTGGGGATGGGGCAGGCTGAGGCCGTACTATCTCTGGCTCAGGTCGTTTAGGGGGGGCGCTAGTAGTTTTGGGCCGGCCCGAGACGGCGCTACTTGCCACAGTGACCGCCGAAGCAGGCAGGGCGTCAACCAATGTCTGGTAAGCCTGGGTAATCTGAATAAACTTTTCCTTCGCCAGTTGGTCGTCGGGGTTCACGTCGGGGTGATAAAGTCGCGCCAAATTGCGATAGGCCAGCTTAACATCGGCGAAGCTGGCCCCGGTTCTAAGACCCAGTATGCGGTAGTGGTGAGCTAGCGCCATATCATTGCCAACCTGTGAACGAAGGGTACGACTGTTGCCCCTATTCTGCCAACGGTCGGCAAAAATGGCGCAGCAAATTAGACGGTAGCGGGCACTGGGGTAGCAATCTCCTGGGTGCGCTCTTCAATGACGCGATCGATCAGGCCGTAGGCAACGGCTTCTTCGGCGGACATAAAGTAGTCGCGATCGGTGTCTTTTTGGATCTGCTCAATGGATCGGCCGGTGTGGGACGCCATCATTTCGTTTAGCTCTTGGCGAACGCGCAGAATCTCTTTAGCCTCGATCGCAATGTCGCTGGCCTGAAGGCGTTGCCGACCGGTGCCACCCATGGGCTGGTGAATCATGATACGCGAGTGGGGCAGGGCCACCCGCTTCCCCTTGCTGCCTGCCGCCAGCAAAAAGGCCCCCATGGAGGCGGCTAGGCCGAGGCAAATCGTGACCACGTCGGACTTGATGTACTGCATGGTGTCGTAGATGGCCATACCCGCTGTCACCGACCCGCCGGGGGAGTTGATGTAAAGGTAAATGGGCTTGGTATTATCGTCGGAGTCGAGATACAGCATGGCCGCCACTATGGAGTTGGCCAGGGTATCGGTAACCTCTTGCCCGAGAAAAATAATCCGCTCCTGGTTTAGGCGGGTGTAGATATCGACCCACTGGGAGTACTGGCTACCGGGCAAACGATAGGGGACTTTGGGAGTACCGATGGGCATGGTGTGCTTTTACCTAAAAATCAAAACAACAGAATTATGCTGGTCAGAGCTCGGCCCTGGGGGGCCATCCTGAGGTCAAGCCTCGGGCCTAGACCCCTGCCCCGGCGGCCACCTGGGGAAGTTCTTTGCGGCTAGTCAGCACCCGGTCAATGATGCCGTATTCCTTGGCCTCTGCCGGGTTCATGTAGAACATGCGGTCAGAGTCGCGCATCACCTGGTCAAAGGTTTTGCCGGTGCTCTTGGCCAAGATCTCCATCATCGATCGCTTGTTGTCGAGCACTTCCTTGGCCCGAATTTCGATGTCCGTAGCCTGGCCCTGGGCGCCACTGCGGGGCTGGTTCAGCACAATGCGGGCGTGGGGTAGACTGGCTCGGTAGCCCTTGGTACCCGCCGCCAAAATCACCGCCGCCGACCCCATGGCCTGGCCAATACAAATGGTGTGGACCGGGGGCTTGATATAGTTCATGGTGTCGCAAATGGCAAAGGCTTCGGTGTCGTAGCCAATCATATTGCCGTCGTACCAAGAAGTACCGGTGGAATTGATGTAGAAATAAATGGGCTTGTCGGGGTCGTCGAACTGTAAAAAGAGCAGTTGGGCAATGATCAATTCGGTGACATCAATGCCGACCTGCTGCTTAATATCGTCCCCTGAGAAGAGGGGCAGACCCAGATACACAATCCGCTCCTTCAGGAGCAGGGAAGGTAGATCCGGGGGTGGCGTGCGGTACATCGCGTCGCCATACGGTGCCTGCACGGCTTTTATCTCTAAACTCATAGACCGAAGACGCCCAAATACGGGTTTTGTACAGTGTAACGCGGGATAGAGCTGGGTTCTACGCTGCCGCCAAGACGGATATCCCCACCTGGGCCTTGGCTCCACCTTTGCGCCCCCAGGCAGCCTTTGGCTTGATTCCACAATCTCAGAAAGGGTTGGATTGTTTTATCTCTGGAATCCGGGCAAAGGAGTCGGGCGCAGCAGCTGTCGATTGCCCCCTAATCGGTAAACTTCAGCCGATGGCGAAAGTTGGCGACCGATTCCACAATGCCCAGGGCAATGAAATTGGTCAGCAGGGCCGATCGCCCGTAGCTCAACCAGGGCAGCGGAATACCGGTAATGGGAGCAAGACCGATGGTCATACCAATGTTCACCACCACCTGAAACACAACCATAGCCAGCACCCCAATTACCAGCAGCGAACCAAAATCATCCTTGGCGTTTTGGGCAATAATCACCAGCCGAAAGCAGAGCAGCCAGTAGGCCAAAATCACCACCATGCAGCCCACAAACCCCCACTCTTCTCCCACCGCCGAAAAGATAAAGTCGGTGTGCTGCTCAGGAATAAAATTAAGCTGCGTCTGGGACCCCTGGCCCAGCCCCTGGCCCCACAGCTGCCCTGAGCCAATGGCAATGCGGGACTGAATCAGGTGGTAGCCGCCCCCTAGGGGGTCTTTGTCAGGGTCCAGAAACAGGACTAGACGGTCCTTTTGGTAGTCTTGCAGCAGCCCCCAGAGAACGTCGCCCAGTTTGCCAGCCACCAGGTTAACCGCCGTGGCCACCACGGTGCTAAACCATCGCCAGGGCAAGGTGAACCAGGCAATCAGACCCATGCCCAGGCTCCAGACCAGCCAGGCCGGTAGCACCAGGTGAAACAAAATTGCCGCCACCAGGGGAGAGACAAACAGAACCAGCCAGCCGGGGTTGCAGTTGGCCCAGTAGAGCATGGCGAGGGTAATCACCCCAAATACCAGCGAAGTGCCCAGGTCAGGCTGGATAAACACCAGCACCCAGGGCACCACAATCACCGCCAGGGCGTTGGCTACCCCCAAAAGGGTAGAGGCATCCCGGCGGCTGAGCATGGTAGCCAGGGTGATGATGATACTCAGCTTGGCAAACTCCGAGGGCTGCACATAAAAACCACCAATGCCCAGCCAGCTCTGGGCCCCGCCCCCCACGGTGCCGACAAACAAGACGACCACCAGCAGCAGGTTGACCACAGCGTAGATAATCCACTGCCAATTCATCAGGTGCTCGTAGCGGCTGCGGGCAATCCACAGCGCTATGCCCAGGCCCAACAGCCCCAGCAAAGCATGGTTGAGACCATAGCCTGAGATAACCGTATTGAGCAGGGTGCTGTGGATCACGACGGCACCAAAAGCCGTGATCGCGATGGGTAGTGCCAGCAGCACCCAGTCTAGGCCCTGCCAACCCACCGCCAGCGATCGCCACTGCTTTTGCAGGTCGGTAAAGAACATGGACTACCTCCTAGGATGCGAGAGCCGCTACGGATACCTTAGCCGCCACCTGCTGAGCCATAGCCCGCAGGGCCTTAGCGCTCTCAGAGTCGGGGAACTGCACCACAATGGGAATCCCCTGATCTCCCCCCTCGCGTACCGCGATCTCGAGGGGAATGCAGCCCAGTACCGGCAGCCCCAACTCCTGGGCCAAGGTCTCGCCGCCGCCGGAGCCAAAAATGTCGTAGCGCTTATCCGGCGCATCGGGGGGAATAAACACGCTCATGTTTTCCACAATGCCCAGCACTGGCACCTGAAGCTGCTGGAACATCTTTAAGCCCCGACGGGCGTCAGAAATTGCCACCGACTGGGGTGTAGAAACAATCACCGCCCCAGCCATGGGCACGGCCTGGGCCAGGGTCAGCTGGGCGTCGCCGGTACCCGGCGGCAGATCGACGATGAGGTAGTCTAACTCGCCCCACTCCACCTGGTAGAGAAACTGGCGAATAATGCCGTTGAGCATGGGGCCCCGCCAGATCACCGGCTGATCGCGATCGATTAAAAAGCCCATGGAGACCATCTTGACGCCGTGGTTAAAGGCGGGCTGTAGCACTTCACCCTGGTTAACTACCACCTGGGCTTCGGTTAGGCCCATCATGATCGGGGCGTTAGGTCCATAGATATCGGCGTCGATCAGGCCCACCGACGCGCCCATCTGGGCCAGGGAAACGGCTAGGTTCACCGCCACGGTGCTCTTGCCCACGCCGCCCTTGCCGCTGGAGACCGCAATGATATTCCTGACGCCGCCAATGCCGGTGCGATCGGGCAGGGATTTTTGCTGGGGCGTTTCGGCGGTGACCTCCACGCTCACGGTCTCGACCCCCGGCAGGGCACGCACGGCTCTTTCACAGTCTTCCACGATGAATTCCCGCAGGGGGCAGGCGGGGGTAGTCAGCACCAGGGTGAAGCTTACGGTGCCGTCTGCGATCGCTACATTGCGGATCATATTGAGATCCACCAGGCTCTTCTGTAGTTCCGGGTCTTGCACCGGGCGCAGCACATCTAAAACAGAGGCTTCAGTCAGGGTTGAGGTCATGGAGGTGATGGCAGGCGGTAAAAAACGGCTAGCTAAAGCTAGGCTACACCTAAAATAACCCGCGCTTGGGTCGGCGATGGCCCAGAGAAACCTGCAGCGGCCACCGACCTAGGGATCGAACCCGGCAAAAGGTCAATTGTGAAGACCTCGCTGAACCTCTCCAGTAGGTTACAGCGCTTTGTTGAGGCGAACGCTGCGCGGATCGTCATTGACCAGCGCCTGGCGGGACAGAGCCTCATCATCTAGCTCCGACGTGCGACCCAGGATCTGCTGGTGGGGCAACGGGGCCTGGGCGATCAGGGCATCTAGGTTTTCGCTGAGAATTTGCCGAGGCTGCTCGCCAATGGCGGTGGCAATCGGGGCGGCGTCGGCTCCCAAATAGACAAAGTGGGGAATCCCCTCCACCCGGTAGGTCAGCATTTCAGGTAGCCACTTATTGTTGTCGATGTTGAGCATGACAAAGTTAACGCGATCGCCGTAATTCTCCCGCAGCTCGGCCATGGCCCCCGCCATCGCCTGGCAGGTGGTACACCAGTTGGCATAAAACTCTAGCAGCGTAGGCTTGCCGTTGGTCTGCGCCACCTCGTAGGGCAAGGCACTGGCGGCCAACTCTGTCAGGGATGGCACCGTGGACTGGGTGCGAATACCCAACACCATCGCCACCGATAGCACCACGGCGGCGATCACCACGACTAAATTACGAGCTCGGCTGGGGGGGAGTTCTGAGTTCACGGGTGTATTCTCTGACATAGGACAATGGCAGGCCCCTAGATCTGGTGTGGCCGAACAGACCGGGCTAAATAGACGCATCAATCATTGTTAGATTTAGGGCCTTCTAGATTTAGGGCCTTTGATATCTGGGGGTTTTCGAGAGGTTCACCAAGTCTCCAGGTAGGATAGAGGCAACCCACTGAGTATTAGTGTAAGAGAATCGGGGTGCCGAAGCGGCCATGAAAAAGCGGGTCAAGCTAACTTTCCCCAAGCGGTCGGTCCACATGCCAATCACCTATCGATTGGCGAAGGACTTCAACATTGCCGCCAATATTATTCGGGCCCAGGTCGCCCCCAATCAGGTTGGCACCCTAGTAGTGGAACTGTCTGGCGACATTGACCACCTCAACGATGCCGTTGACTGGCTCGAAGTGCAGGGCATTGAGGTCTCAGGGGCCAGCGGTGAAATCGTAGTCGACGAGAACCTCTGCGTCCACTGCGGGTTGTGCACCGGTGTATGTCCGACCCGAGCCTTGACCCTCGACGCCCAAACCTACCGATTAACCTTCACTCAATCCCGCTGTATTGTCTGCGAGCAATGTGTACCCACCTGCCCAGTGCAGGCGATTTCTACTAACCTTTAGCCCTCTGCCCCCCTAGAGCCTCCTGCGGCGATCGCCATGAAACAAAACCGCTCCCTGCGTACCGTGCTGCAAAGCCACTGGCTCTCGTGGACCCTAGTGGTGATGGCCTACACCACCTACGGCGGCTTTTTACACTCCAACGGGTCTGGACTCTTGGCCTGGGCCCTAAGCGGCTTAAGTGCCATCTGGGGAGCCTGGGCAATTACCCTAGGCTGGCCTAAAATGCGGCAGCTACTCTTGTTGGGCTTTCAGTCTGACCTGGGGTATTTCATCATGGCTCTCACCACAGCATCGCTGGCGGTTGCCGCAGTCACACAGTTTCAGCGGTTTGCCTACTTTGTTATGTTAATTGCCGTCTCCCTGCTGGCCCGGGTCGATAACCTGATTGCCGGCTTCAGGGATGGGGTTGCCTTTGTGTGGCTATCGATTCTGGCCCTGGCGGGGTTAACCCTCAGCTGGCTGCCCCTACTGCTGGACTCAACCTCGGCCCCAGGAGTCCCTCGCTAGGGGCGATCGCACCCCACTGCGGTGCATCACAATTGCCGCGCCTGAGAATCGCAATGGTCCCTACCGTCGCGGTGCGCACCTGGCTGTGTAGGATGGTTAACAGACCTTTGCCGACTGTATACAGCCTTGAACTGAGGGGCAAGCCGCTCCGGCAGGGCAGGCAGGGCAAAGGGTGAACCGTTCTTTGACGATAGCTAGGGGGTTTAGGTATGACGGTAGCCAGCACACAATCAATTCCGGCCTTTTGTCAGGGCATTAAGCATTTTGGCGAATTGCCCCCCGAGTTTACGGCCCACGGCCAGGCCGCGGCCATTCCCCCAGGGCAGACCGCCATTGCCTCCCCCAGCGATCCCGGAGCCGTCTACCAAACCCTGCTAGCCGCCGATGCCCTGCGCTATCTCACCCTGCAGGTAACCGCCAGCAAAGAGTCGGGCCACCCCGGTGGGTTTGCCAGCATTGCCGAGGCGATCGCCGCCCTGGTCATGCTAGGCCACAAAAATATCATCACCGAGGTGGGCCACCACGCCCCCGGATTCTACAGCAATGTGTTTCTCGATCGCTCCCTCGAAGCCATGGGCATCGAGACCGTGGAGCAACTGTGCGATCGCTTCCGCGAGACCCATGGCCTGCTAGGCCACCTATCGGGCCAAATTCCTGGCCTCTTGGCCCCCGCGGGTCCCCTGGGCCAGGGCCAGCACTTCGCCATGGCCGGCGCTAAGCTGCACCCCGGCGTGCTATTCCCCGTCACCATCGGCGATGGTGGCCTGGGCGAGCCCTACATCATGAGCAGTTTTGGCCACTTCAATACCGCCTATCCTAGCGTGACCAATGTGCTGCCCATTCTGGTCTGGAATGGCTACAGCCAAGAACACCACAGCATGGTCTCCACTAAGTCCAATCAGGCCATGATCGACTACTGGCGCGGCAATGGCTTCCAGGAGGTGATTCTCGTCGACGCTAAAGATTACGACGATACCAGCCAGACGGGTGCCTACGTCGATAGCACGGCCTTCTCTTTCCCCCAGCGCTTTGCCTTTACCCAGGCCGTTCTCGAAGCCACCGACAAAGCGGCCAAGCTCGCCCTGGGCGGCACCCTCACCGTGCTGATTGTCAAACAGCTCAAGGGCGCGGGGGTCCACAAGCGAGGTGCCCAGTCCCACAACCTCTACCCCGGCGACTCCCTAGAGCGCGACTACATCGTCAGCGCCCTCACCACCCGCGCCCTCCATCCCGACGCTTGGGCCCTGGTACGCACCAACTACGAGCGCGCTAGCGGCGGCCCCGCTGCCAAGGTTGCGGTGACCGAGTCAGTCCTGCCCCTGCCCGACCTGGGCCAGCTGCCCCTGAATGAATTTCCCGTCGGGGGCGACAAGCAGGTGGCCACCACCGCCATGGGAGCCCTGGTAGGCTACGTGGGCCAGCAGGACAGTCAGTTTGTTGTCACCAACGCCGACGGCAACGCCGCCTCCGGCATCAACAACATCAACCAGGCCCTCAAGATCATCCACCCCACCGCCGACGCCACCTACTTCCAGCAACCCCAGGGCCAGGTTTACGAGCCCCTCAGCGAAGACGCCTGCGCGGGCCTCGCCGCCGCCCAGGCTTTATTTGGGGCGCGCACCCTCTGGTGCTCCTACGAATCCTTTGCCATCAACGGCCTGCCCATCTGGCAGACCGTCACCCAGGCGATGGCAGAGCTGCGGCGGCCTACCCCCTCTACGATCTGTCTATTTACTGCTGGCGCTTTGGAACAGGGCCGCAACGGCTGGACTCACCAGCGCCCGGAGGTAGAAAACTACTTCGCCGGGATGTTGCGCAACGGCAACGTGTACGCCCTGTTCCCCACCGACGCTAACGGCATTCAGGCATGCTACGACTGGGCCCTGACCACTCGCAACAAGGGAATTACCATTACCGCTAGCAAATCGCCCCTACCCATCCGCACCAGCCTAGAGCAGACCCGCCAAGCCCTGGCCAGCGGTGCGGTGGAATTGGCATCGTTTACGGGTGATCAAACCGTGGTTTTCGCGGTGATCGGCGACATGACGTTAATCCCCGTGTTTGAGGCCGCCGAGCAGCTGGCCAGTGAAGGCATCGGCAGCCGCATTGTATCGGTGGTTAACCCCCGTCAGCTTTACCGACCCACCGACGTAGCATGGGATATGTGCTCGGAACCTGACGGCAGCTTTCTAGACGACACCGGGTTTGAGCGTCTGTTTGGCGGCGATGCGCTGCTGGGGATAACCGGCGGCTCTAGCGCCATGCTAGAACCAATCATGCTACGCAGCACCGCCCCCCGCGACACCTTCGCCTGGAAGCGGGGCGAAACCACCGCCAGCGCTGGGCAAATTATGGCTCTCAATGGCCTGACCGCCGACAACTTCCTGGCCCGGGCCAAGGCATTGCTGGGCTAGGGCCAGCACAGGTACAGCCAACGATCAACATAGAGGGGCTCAGGTAGCTGAGCCCCTCTATGTTAATGAAGCCAAGTCAATGAAGCCAAGCTTGGATAAAGCCGGGCATAGCCGATCCCTCCTAGGGGGCCGGTGTAGCAGAGGGCGATGGGGTGGGCTCCTGCGCTCGAATGAAGTCCAGGACCTCCGTCGAAGGAAATAGCCGCACCTGCTCAAGCTGGTTATCTAAGGCTGGATCAGTGCTGCTGGTCATAGCCGCCAACAGCCACTCCAGCGACATTACCTGAACCACTACTTCATCCGCTGAAGCGGCGTTGGTCTCTTCGTATCGGTTCAGCAGGGTCTGCAGATCGTTGTGGGAAAAAAACAACGGCAGGGAGGCTTGGCCATCCTGGTTAATCGTCAGGTAGGGACCATCCTCCCCCTGACGAGCCAAAAATAACGGCACCCCTTGGAAATTAGCCTCCAGCTCTACAGCAGCCTCTAGCTCATCGTCTATGGGCAGATAGAGCAGCGGGACCTGCTCATCACTGCTCAGCACCGTCTCCTGGTAGAGAGTGCCCAGATCCACCAGGGCCACCGTAGCACTGGGATCCTCTTCCCGGGCGCGGGTTAAAAACTCCTCAGCGGCAGCTCCGTCGATGAAAACAAGGGGTACCTTGACTTCCTGATTATTGACTTCAGCGGCGGCGGTGAGGGGCTGCCCGTCAGAATTCAAAATAATAAAGACGGGCACCTGCTCTAGCTTGTTGACAATTGCCTCTTCGCCCAGAGCTTCGGCGGGCAGGGGCATCAGCCAGGCACCCCCAAGCAGACTGCCGCTAACCAGAGCAGTAAGCAAGGGCAGAGGTCGTAAAATAGAGGAAAAAAGCTGTCTCATGGGGTTATTTTGTCGTTGCGTAACGGTAATGGGGCTGGTCAGGAAACTGCTAATGCCAATGACTATAAATACTACAAACTGGGCCGACTGTGTACAGCCCCCTTGTGACAGTACCGTCACCTCTCCACACAAAACACCTATACTCAAAATCGGGATGACAGGATTTGAACCTGCGACATCCTGCTCCCAAAGCAGGCGCGCTACCAAGCTGCGCTACATCCCGTAAAGCTATACCCCATATAGTATAGCTTGATTTATCTCTGAACCAGCAGGCTCCTCCGTTGCCCCCCCCCGCCCCAACTCTCTCAAGGCATATTCCTATGGCTCCCCCAGCCTATCCCCTAGAGCAACTTCCTGGGCTTAGCCAGACCCATGTCCAGGGCTTAGCGAAGCTCGGCTTAACCAGTACCGAACAATTGCGGCGCTACGGAGTATCGGTGGAAAGCCGGCAGGCCCTGGCTAAAACTCTCCAGGTGCCCCTGCGCTACGTGACCAAATGGGTGATCCTAGCCGATTTAGCTCGGGTGCCGGCGGTGGGCTGTCAATTTAACGGGCTGCTATTACACGCGGGCATCATATCGGTCTCCCAACTGTCGACCTGTTCTGCCCAAAGGCTGTTTACCCAGTTGCGGCGCCTCCACGTCGCTACCCTGCAGCGCAACGACCTATGTCCCACAGCTGACCTAGTCAACCTGTGGATTTACCAAGCCAAGGCGCTGACTCGGGCTGCCTGACCCCGTCAGATCAAGAGCTGATCCAATCAACAGACCAAGGGTTGGGATAGCAGGTCAGTCACCTGGCGGTTTAGCCGCATTGAACTAACTGACCTCTCACCCTGCCAACCGCTGAACGGACTGGATGACAGGGCTCTAATCGGGGTACCAGAACATGCCCTTTATGCCCTCGGGGTCGGGCATAAAGCCCAGCCCTTTGTAAAACTCCACGACCTGGGGGTCGGCAAACAGGGTGACGTTGCTGATATCTTCGCTGCGCAGTTTTTTAATCAGCTGGCGCATGAGTTCTTTGCCCAACCCCCGACCCTGAAAGTCGGGGTGCACCACCACATCCCAGATAGTGGCGTTAAAGGCATGGTCAGAGGTGGCGCGTGCGAACCCCACCAAGCGCCGACGGGCGCCCCGCTCTTCCCACATGGTGACCACCAGATAGCTATGCTGGATCGCTTTTTTAACTTTACGAAGGGGCCGTCTGGCCCAGCCCACGGCGTTACACAACTCCTCTAGCTCGTAGAGGTCAAGTTCGCGGTCGGTGCTAAAAACAATAGATGCCCCTTCTCCTTGCTCAGGTAGGGCCTCTAGGACGGTTCTTCCTGACAATGCTTCCCCGGATGAAGCGCCATCAGATCCGACAAAAAGACTTTTCCAAAAACCCATGCAGGCCCTGTCTGATAACGAAGTGGCACAACGTTCAGCGGCGTAGAGTTGGCACCTGAGAAACCGCAGTCCTTGTGCGGCGGCTAAGGATAGACTTAGGGCTGAACACTATATTTTCATAGTATATCCCGATAAAATCACCATACCCTGGTCCAGATGCAGATTTGTGCTGGGGCCAATCGTCTGTTGTATTGGGCGGGGGCGCACCTTCCCTGGACAGGGCCTTATAAGGAGCAATGACCAAGCCTATCGCTTCGCCCCATGACCGGGGCAAGCGGGGTAAATAGCCAGGTTTCACTCCATAGTCGATAGTTAACACAACCCGATTTTGATGACTTTATCGGGAACAAGCGCTGCTAAACGCTTTGGGGCAGTGGTTAGTCTCAGCGTTGCAAGGGTTTCGAGTACGGTCAATGCTAACGTTACCTGCATAGGAGTTCCACCCTTCCCACCATGGCCGCCGGCTTAAATCCCTCTACAGTTGAGCTGCTCAAACGCTTCAACCGAGCTTTTCCACAATTCTATGAGCAGTTTGTCAGCAGCGAGATTCAGCTACAGAATCTGCGCTTGGCCTATCAGCTCTACAAACAAAAGAAGGCCGTGCTCGACATCAAGCCCGAGGGCAACAAGAGCGCGCTGCATTTTGTCTATCGAAATCAGTCGTTCTTGCTGAGCGATATTTTTGGCGTGCTAGCGGCCTATGGGTTAACCATCCACAACCTCAGCCTCTACGGGCAGATTCATCCGCCCATGCTGGTATTTATCAAGCTGGTGGTGTCGCGGGGAGGCACCACCCTCAGTCCTAAAACCACAGAAAATGTCTGTCGCGCCATTCAGGAGACTCTGGCCGGGCATTTTGAAGTGGAAGAAATGCTGACTGTGGAATTTAATCTGGATGCGGGGCTAGAGAGGGTCGAAACCGAGTTTTACATTGACCCAGTCTTCCACCTGCCAGCTCTGCTGATCGAGGCTGACAACCAGCCCGGCCTTTTCTATAAGGTTATGTATGCCATTTGGCAGGAAGATTTGCTGGTGGTCAACGCCAACCTGCTGGTGTGGCGAGGGCGTACTCGCCTAATTCTCTACCTGCTGGGCCCTAATGAAAACCTGATTCCAGATTATTTGGGGCAAAAAATTGCCGAGGGCATGCGCTATCGCCTGATGAGCTAGGTTACGATGGTCAACGACCGGCCCAAGAGGCCACCGCCCTATGGCTACTGCAACCGTTTTTGGTGTCCCCCATTACTACGAGCTCATCACGGACGGAGATGGGGCACCCCTTGTCTTTATTCATGGCTGGCTGCTGAGTCACAAGTACTGGCAACCCATTGTCGATCAGCTACAGCCCAATCATCCCTGTCTAACCTACGATCTGCGGGGTTTCGGGGAGTCTCGTTATCATCTCGATCGCCATCTCTCCGGGATACCCGAAGCCGCTGTCGCCCTGGGCGCTTCGGCATCGCCCTATGGACTGGGGGCATACGCCCGCGATCTAGCGGCATTGCTTGAGCACCTCGACCTCGGGCCAGTTTGGCTAGTGGGTCATTCCCTAGGAGGTAGTGTGGCCCTGTGGATGGCTCACTGCTTTCCGAAACAAGTGTTGGGCGTCGTGGCCGTGAACTCTGGCGGAGGCATCTACCTAGAGCGGGAGTTTCAGCAGTTTCGCCAGGCAGGACAGTCGATTGTGCAATGGCGGCGGGCCTGGCTAGGAAAACTGCCTCTGCTGCCGCTGCTGCTGACTCGCATGATGGTGCATCGCCCCCTGGCCTACCGCTGGGGCAGCGATCGCTGCCTTGATCTGCTGCAGGCCGCCCCTGAAGCTGCGGTGGGCAGCCTCCTAGCATCGACCGTCGAAACGGAGGTGCACCTACTGCCTCGGCTGACGGCATCACTCCATCAACCGGTGTACTTTATCGCCGGTTGCCAAGACCAGGTCATGAATCCCCGCTATGTCAGACATCTGGCGGGATACCTCAGGGGAGCGAGCCAGGGGCAAACTCCGGTGATTGAGCTAGAAAATTGTGGCCATCTGGCCATGATCGAGCAACCCGAGGCGGTGGCCAAGCTGCTGGAGGAAATAGTGTCAACGCCCCTTACGAGTCATAGCTGACTGCGCCCTGAGGAGATTGGCAAGGCTTAGCCCTATCCCGCACATAAATTTTGGGCTAGCAAAGATTTTAGGCCAAAGCTTTGGGTAAGAAGCTTGACAAACGGTACAAAACAAAAGAGATGCCGACGACTGGCCGTGTTTCGTCTCGGCATCTCTTCTGGTTCGCTCCTCACACAATATGAATTATAGGATCAACTCAGCAGAATGTCACCCCTTTAAACCAGCTTTATTGAATAGTTTTTCTTATGGGATGGTGGGCTTTTAGCCGACGGAGGGTATAGGCAGCCGCTCCAGGCAGGTCACAGCAACCGATACAGGTTTCCGGTGGGGGCGGTTGGTGGCGATCGCCCTAGCCCATTCCCGCCGCAGGGGCTAGCCTTAGGTAGAAAGAGGATGTTGTCAAGTCGTCCGGAGGCTACGAGAAATTAAGGGTTGTCTGTATTACTATTAGATGGTTTACAGAACCTTCATGAACCAAGCCTTCATGAACGGGTTGCATATCATCGGTCTGAGCGATCGCATCTCCATCTAGCGTCTGCCCTATCGGTCATGGTCTGTACCGTCCCATTCAGCTGCTTCTTGCTATGCAATCATCCACTCATTCCGATAATGCCCGACCATTTTTGACCTGGCAACGCATCACCGATTGGGCCCATGCCCACTATCGAGCCAGAACATTTAATAAAGACGAGCGGATCCCCACCCGCTCAGGATTGCTGTACTTAGTGGAACGTGGTTCGGTCCGTTTGGTAGGCACAGCCCAGGGGGCTGGCAATGATGAGCCAGACCTCGATCTCGAGACCAGCGATGGTGACAACGGCTCATCCCTGGCTCTAGGCCTTAGCGAGGAAGCCTTTCTAGGCTTTGTGGGAGCGGGACAGCCCTTTGAAATTGTGGCCCAGTCCCCCTTTATGTTGCAGAGTTTTGCCCACGTCGACCAAACCACTGTGATTTGGCTCTACTGGAGCGATCTGGACAACTGGCCCCACTTTCGCCGTGAAGTGCTCGATGCCTTTCGCTACCAGCACCAGCGCAAGCTGCTGTGGCTCAGCACCCTGGGGCAGCGCCGCACCATCGATCGACTGCTGGGGTTTCTCACCCTGCTGATCGAAGAGTTTGGTGAACCCTACGAATCGGGTTACTACCTCCCCTGGTCCCTCACCCATGCCCAAATCGGTAGCGCCATTGGTTCCACCCGGGTTACCGTAACTCGTCTAATGGGCAAGTTGCGCCAGCGTAAGCTCATTCAAATCTACAAAGACGGACTAATTGCCATTCCCGGTGATTCGGCTATGGCCCAGGAAGCATAGTGGGTTGGGTAATTAGACGGAGACAACGGCCTAGATCGACGCTTGGCTATCCGGTCAAGCTGGGCAACCCGCTCTAGGGACTGAGGTTAAGGGGTTTAGGCGGCGTCACAGCCGACTTGGCACCGTTCTTTTCAGGCACGGTTTTCTCCGCCGCAACCGGCTTGAAATTGAGGGGTAGGTTAGTAAACTGGGGTAGGATCTCGCTGGTAAAAGCTGCTGCCGCCTTAGATCGATAGCGGTTGGGGTTAAAGATTACCGAAAGAGTGCGGTTAACCACCACCGAGTCAATTTTGGCCCGGTGCAGCACTCCCATCTGAAGTTCTTTTTCAATCGCCGAGTTTGACACAAAGGCCACCCCCAGGCCCGACTGTACGGCAGTCTTAATAGCCTCAATGGAGTTGAGTTCCATCTCAATTTTGAGCCGACGGGTTTCAATGCCGCAGCGGGTGAGCACCTGGTCAATCACCTTGCGAATGGTGGATTGAGAATCTAGCGCAATAAAGTGAAGCTTATAGAGATCTTCTCGCTGGATCACCGCCTGGCTAGCCAAAGGGTGGAACATCGGCATAATCAGTGCTAGTTCATCCTCTGCGTAGGGCACTCTCTCAAGAGAGTCCTGCAGTTCAGGAGGAATTTCACCCCCAATAATAGCCAGATCAACCTGTCCATTGGCGACACTCCAAGCGGTGCGGCGAGTAGAGTGCACATGGAGCTGAACTGCTACATCGGCGTACTTCTGCCGAAACAGGCCAATCATGCGCGGCAGTAGGTAGGTGCCGGTAGTCTGGCTGGCACCAATGATCAAGGTACCCCCCTGGAGGTTTTGCAGGTCTTCAATGGCGCGACAGGTTTCCTGGCAGAGGCTGAGAATGAGATCACCGTAGCTCAGCAACAAATGACCCGCCTCGGTCAGCTGCGCCCGCCTGCCACCCCGGTCAAACAGTGGTACATCCAGCTGGCGTTCCAGATTTTGCACCTGCAAACTAACCGCTGGCTGAGAGACGTAGAGACTATCTGCCGCTCGCTTAAAGCTGCCCTCCGCCGCAATAGCCTTCAAAATGCGCAGCTGATCGAGGGTAAAAGGAAGGTCGGACATGGGCATTAACCCTAACGTACGGTAAACCTGGGATGCCAATAAACCATGATAGTAATACAGGCCACTCCCTGTGGTTCGCGACGGAGATTTCGGGTAAACTACCGACCCTAGCCCCGCCATTGAATGCAACCTGCCATCCCTACATTACTTGGTTCGGGACACTGCAGACCAAATTTTTGAACGGAACCCCCCAGGATTTATGAAACGTCAGGTAATTCAGAATGTGCTAGATTTACCCGGAATCAGTGGAATGGCGCTGATCGACGGGCGCAACCGCCCCTTCTTTTTTGGCCAAGACATCAGCCTTAACTCCCAGCAGCAGGATGCCCTGGCCCAGGGTATTCAGCAGGTCGTAGAAACGACCCCCGCCCATTTCAAGACCTTGACCTTTCGCTTTACGAGCCAGCTGACTCACATCTACAAGCTCGAGCAGGGGCTCATTTTGCTGGTGCTAGTGGGCGATCAGCTAGCGCTGACGGAATATCGGATCGCCATCGACCAACTCAAGGCGGCGCTGGTCGAAGCTCCCCAAAATGCGGTGCCCACCTTTCGACTGCTGGCGGGCTGTGTCACCCTCAGCAATCAGGCGACCCCCCCTGATGCCCCGCCCCCGCAGAGCCCAACCCCGCCAGGGGACAATGCAGCCGATCCGCCTGGCCCTGAGACATCGGCAGCAAAACCGGGTACTCTATCTCCAGGCAGTCAGGAGGTGGACTATCAGGACATCCTTGCCGCCATGAATCATCTCAGCGATGGGGCCGTTCAGTATCTGGGCAAAACTATTGTCCTCAACACCTGGAAGCAGGCTCGACCGGCCCACCCCTGGCTCGAACAGTTTGAGCTCCAAAAAGACGGTCACTTTATCGTCAAGCAGAGCGGTCAGCCCCCACTGACGGCGGAGCAGCAGCAGTGGGTCAAGGACTGGGTCACGTCCTTTCTGGGGCGCGGCGGCAAAACGTTTCGCAACTTTCAAGCCCTAGTTAGCAGCCAGGCCCTCACCCCCGCTGAGCAACAGCTCCTTCTCGAGGCTCCGCCAGGGGAACTCTAGGTCATAGTCCTGAGCCCCGATAGCGTTTGGGTGAGGGGCGTCACCCAAAGATTTTCAATGCATTTGTTCGATGCACTGGCGTCCCCGCTTCCATAGGCTTCATCCTCTCCCCCTTACCAGCACCCCACCATGGCTAAAACCGTCCGTCTAGAGCCCATTGCCCAAGAGACTTCCGTTGAAACCAATGGCAATTTGCTGTCGGTATTGTTAAACAAAGACCTCGACGTGCTCAAAGAGTGTGGCGGTCGGGGTATGTGCGCCACTTGCCACATCTACGTACAGTCGGGGATGGAGGCATTGACCCCGATCAACCGCCGCGAACAGCGCACCCTGGAGGTGATTACCTCCTGCAAACCCAACTCGCGGCTAGCCTGTCAGGCTCGGGTGGTCGCCAACGGGGTGGTCGTTGAGCTACCGCCCGGTATGTACGTCAATTCGCTGCAGGATATTGAGGCGCTGATTGGCCGTCGGGCCGACCAGGACTTGCTGCACCCAATTACCGGTGAAGTACTGGTGGAGCAGGGCAAGCTCATCACGCGATCGGTCATGGCCCAGCTCGAAAGTACCGCCAGCTTCAAGGTAGGCGAGTTCTTTAGCCAAAGCAAAGATCTTTTGTAGACCGGGATAGGGGCATTCCGGCCGGCGAGGCTACCGAGGGGCAAGGTACCGAACCCCAGAAGACATCTGTTATGGTATTGCAAAGCCGTAGTTGAGTGTTGTAACAATCCCCTATGGACGCTGCCCCTTCCCTGAGTGCTCGCCATGAGCAGGTGCTTCAGGCCACCATTCGTCACTACATTGCGACGGCTGAGCCCGTTGGGTCGCGAGCCCTAGCCCAGGAATACGATCTAAAGGTGAGCCCAGCCACGGTGCGCAATACTATGGGCCTCCTGGAAAAGTATGGTCTGCTTTACCAGCCCCATACCTCTGCCGGGCGGGTACCCTCTGATTTTGGCTACCGCACCTACGTCGATCGGCTGATGTCGCCCTCACCCCAGGTGGGCCGGCGGGTCGATGCGGCCCTGTCCGAGGAGCTGGACTGGATGGGGCGTAGCCTAGAGTCGCTGCTGCGATCGGCCACCCAGATTTTGGCCCAGATCAGTGGCTATCTCGCTTTGGTAACGGTGCCCCAATTCAATACAGTGCTGATTCGCCACATTCAGCTGGTGGCGGTAGATGGGGGGCAGGTGCTGATGGTGGTGCTGCTCGACTCGTTGGCGACCCAGTCGGTGGTAGTCCAATTGCCGGCGGTGCTTGAGGTTAGCGACCAGACGGAGGCCCAGGTCCCAGCTCGCCGTGATTTAGAGATCTTGTCGAACTTTTTGACCCACCACCTGCGGGGTAGACCCCTAGCGGATGTCACCACCCTCAACTGGGGTGACCTGGATACGGAATTTCAGCACTACGGGGTAATGCTGTGCCAGGCGCTAGGGGCATTGGCCCAGCGATCGCAGACGGTCGCCACCCCCCAGCTGGTGGTCAGTGGGCTGGCGGAGGTACTTCGTCAACCCGAGTTTTCTGATGCTCAGCGGATTCAGGCGATTGTGCAGCTGCTCGAAGAGGGCCAGTCCCAGCTCTGGCCACTGTTCTTGACCACCCCACCCGTGGCCAGCCAGCCGCTTAACGGCGTCGATGTCAAGGTTTGGATTGGGGCCGAGAACCCTCTGGAGCCCATGCAGGGTTGTGCCCTGGTGGTGTCTAACTACACCTGCCGCGACACCTCAGTGGGCAGCGTTGGGGTGCTAGGGCCCACCCGCATGGTCTACGAAAATGCTGTGGCGGTAGTCAAGGCGGCCGCCGACTATCTATCCACTGCCCTCAGCGAGTAATCTCAGCGAGTAACCTCAGCGAGTAACCTCAGCGAGTCGAAGGATTATCCCTGGCCCACCTCTTACCGGGGGAAACGTGATTATTACCGAATTACTGGCAATTTTGTCGATCGCAGCGGCCACGGGATTGCGGCTCGCCCTGCCTCTACTGCTGATTGGCCTAATGTCTGGGCCCCATCTGTGGAGTAACGTGCCGCTTCTATCGCAGCTGCCACCGGTGCTGGTGCTGGGGTCGCTGGTGGCCTGGTCGATGGCTGAGTTGATGCTGTCTAAGGACCGCCATAGCCAACGATTTTTTCAAATTATGGAGCTGGTGCTCAGCCCAGGGGTAGGGGCATTGGCTGGAATTGGGGTGGCTAGAACGCTGGGGCTTGATAGCTGGCTCAACCTGATTGTTGGGGTCACCAGCGCGCTGCTGGCCCTGGTGATTCAATTCCTTCAGGTGGGCCTATTTTTCCGGCCCCGCCGCCCGCCGCTGTGGAGTTTTTTTGTGGTGGATGGGCTCTGTATTACCCTGGCTGTATTTGCCTTCGATGCCCCCAACCAGGGGGGGATTATTGCTCTGCTGTTGCTGTGGCTGGTGATACGCACGTCGTATCTGTGGCGCCACTGGCCCCGGCGATCTAGGTCCTAGAAGCCTGGGGAGCAGGCCGAGTGACTATTGCCCATCGCTAGGGGGCAGCGGCGACGAGACTCAGGGAAGCTGGAATGGTAGCTCAACCATCGCCTGGCAAGACTAGATCCTGACGGCCTAGAGAATACCGACAAAGTGGAGGGGGCCACGGCCGCTGACTAACTCCAGCAGCAGAGCCAAAAAGCCCACCATCGCCAGGCGGCCATTCCACACCTCGGCCACGGGGGTAAGGCCCCAGGCGGAGCGTTCCTGGGGGTAAATTTTGACCGTTTTATCGGGCTGCACCACATCAGAAAATAGCTGGCGCGGCGCGGCTAGGGCCTCGGTGACCATGTCAGCCATATCGGCGATAAAGCGGGGATGGGTATTGAGAGCAGGCACTCGATGAAAGCCGTGGATTCCGGCTTCTTCGGCAATCTCGCGGTACTCGATGTCGATTTCCTGCAGGGTTTCGATGTGCTCGGAGACAAAGCTGATCGGCACCACTACCAGGTCTTTGACGCCCTGGTTGGCCAGCTGCTCGATCGCATCTTCGGTGTAGGGTTGAAGCCACTCCACCGGGCCCACTCGACTTTGGTAGGCCAGGGTGTAGGGGTTGGGGCGATTGAGCGAACCCATGATCAGCTCGGTGCAGTGCTCGATCTCGCGCTGGTAGGGATCGCCCGCCTCCTCGACGTAGCTCACCGGCACCCCGTGGGCGCTAAAGAAAATGTGGGCCTGGTCGGGGTTTTCAAGCTTGTCCAGCTCCTGGGCAATCAGGTCGGCCATGGCGGCGGTGTAGCCGGGGCGATCGTACCAGGAGGGCACAACGGTGTAGACAATGCGCTGGAGCGAGGGATCTTCGAGCCAGAGTCGCTCCAGTAGGCGAAAGCTAGAGCCACTGGTGCTAATCGAAAATTGCGGATACAGGGGCAGCACCACCAGACGCTCAATGCCATCGCGTTTGATCTGGGCGACCGCTTCCTCGGTGAAGGGATACCAGTAGCGCATGCCGATGTAAATGTCGGCCTCGGTACCCTGGTCGGCTAATACCTGCTTGAGGGCATCAGCCTGCTCCTCAGTAATGCGCCGAAGGGGAGAACCACCGCCAATTTGCTGGTAGTTTTCCTGGGATTGCTTGGCGCGCGAGCTAGAAATTAACCAGGCTAGAGGCCTTTGCAGCCATGGGAAGGGGAGGCGAATAATTTCTGGATCGGCAAACAGATTAAACAGGAAGGGACGAACATCGTCGGGCTGTTCAGGCCCCCCTAGATTTAGCAATAAGACCCCAACACGACCCATGGCACTGTAGTGGCTCTAAAGTATGTACGTATATATTAAGTATTCTACAAGCTGGACGAACGGTTTCTGACGCGGATGGCTACCCCTGCAGCTTTAGATAGCGCGATCGCCAAGGTCAATGCTCGCCTCAAGGCTGCTCGTTTGGGACTGCAGGTGGAGTGCCGGGGCGATCGCCTGAACCTGCGGGGGACCCTCCCACCCCGCCCCGGCAGCACCAAAAACCGCCCCCATCAGCAGCGTATTCCCCTGGGCCTGCCCGCCACCCCAACCGGGCTGAAGCAAATTGAGCAAGACGCGAAGGTGATTGCTGCCCAGCTGATTGAGCGGCGATTTAGCTGGGCTACCTATCTTCCCCAGGCGGAACCAGCCCCAGCCGATGAGCTTCCCCTGGTCGAGCGGGTGGCCCAGTTTGAAACCCACCTGATGGCGCAGCACGGACCCGCCCCCGCCGTCAGGGCCAGTCGCAAATCCACCTGGGACAAAGCCTATGCCCCCTACCTCAAGAAGCTGATGGCCCAGGTCGAACGGCATCCTCAGCAGTCCTTGGCGGCGGCCATAGTGGCAACCCTGGAGGCTCTGCCTGCCCACACCCGCAGCCGCCAGGTGGGCCATACGGCCCTGAGATCCTTCGCCGAGTTCCAGGGGATAGTGCTACCCGAGAGCTTTGGGCGGCTGGGGGGCACCTACGGCAGCAGTAAGACCCAGCAGCGGCGACTGCCTTCTGACGAGGTGATTGTGGAGTGGCACGATCGCATTCCCAATCCAGCCTGGCGCTACGTGTATGGGGTGATGGCCACCTACGGCCTGCGCAACCACGAGGTATTTTTCTGCGATTACCAGGGGCTAGAAAGCCATGACCCAGAACACCGCATTACCGTGCTCGAAACCACCAAGACCGGTCTCCATGATGTGTGGCCGTTTTATCCGGAATGGGTCGATCGCTTTAACCTCGGCCAGGTCCATTTGCCGGGGATCAAAACCGATTTAGGGACCACTACCCTGCAGCGCATTGGCCAGCAGGTGGCCATTCAGTTCAAGCGCTACGGGGTGCCCTTTTCGCCCTACGACCTGCGTCACGCCTGGGCCGTGCGCACCATTCACTTTGGTCTCCCCGACACCGTAGCGGCCCGCATGATGGGGCACTCGGTGGCCATTCACACCCGCACCTATCATCGCTGGATTACCCACCGTGACCAGCGCCAGGCGGTGCAGACGGCGCTGCAGCGGGGCAGCTGGCAGGCACCTTTGTAGCCGTTCCCCCAGCTAGTTTGGGTAGAGAAGATGAAGGCTTAGCGATATGCTGAGGAAAGTTCAGGCTATGATCGGCTGCCTTCAGGGCGCTTCACCGTGTGGAATCCTTAATTATCTAGAGGGTCCATGGGGGAGAGTTGACGGGCCGCAAACAGCCTTGAGGCGATCGCTAGCGAAAGCACAGGAGTTAAGTTCGTCCTCCGGGAATGCATTGAATGCATTCAAACCGCTAGGTCGTAGCAAACTGATAGGAGAAGGCTAGCTAGTTTAGTAATTCTCAGGGCAGGGCCGGATTAGCCCCTACCCCCCAGCGGCGACAGCATCTACTGTTATGATTTTGCCACTGCGATGAAGATCCTACTTGTTGAGGATGACCCTGATACCCGAGACCTGTTGGTCTTTCACCTGACTGCGGCGCGCTATACCGTGGAACAGGCGGTGGACGGTATAATTGCCCAGGATCTAGCCGCCCTGTGGAACTACGACCTGATTCTGCTAGACGTGAATATTCCTCGGCTGGACGGCCTGAGCCTGTGTCGCCATCTACGGGGACAGAGGGTATCGACGCCAATTCTGATGCTGACGGCCCAGGCTGGGGACGAAGATGTCATCACCGGGCTCGATGCAGGGGCCGACGACTACGTCACGAAACCCTTTGAGGTGTCCCAGGTGCTGGCCCGCATTCGGGCTCTGCTGCGGCGGGGGGCGCAGGCAACCACCATTCCCGCCCTGGTGTGGGGGAAGCTCTGCCTAGACTCGACCCTGGCCCAGGTGACCTACGCAGGCCGTGTGGTGCCACTGACCCCCAAGGAATATAGCCTCCTAGAGTTATTCCTGCGCCATCCCCAGCGGGTGTTTAGTCGCAGTACCATTCTCGACCACCTGTGGACCATTGACGACTCCCCCACGGAGGGGGCAGTGACTAACCTGGTAAAGGATTTGCGCAACCGCCTCAAGCGCAGTGGCGTGGTCGAAAACGTGATTCAAACGGTCTATGGTCTAGGCTACCGCCTGCGGGATACCCCCCCCCAGGCGGCGGCCATACCACCTCGCCCCGCTGGCGAGAACGGCTCCGGTGCCCCGGGAAAAAGGCACGGATGGTCGGAGGGTGGGCTCATCTCTGCCCCCGTAGTTACCGAGGCGAGGGTAGAAGCAGCGGTGCCCAAGTCGCTAGAGACGATCGCGGCTCGGTTTCAGGCTTCGCTTCAAGCCCGGTTGGCGGTGGTAGAGGAGGCGGTGCGATCGCTCCAGGCTGGTGAGCTACCCCTCCAGCAGCGGGTGATTGCTCGGGAAGAGGCCCATCGTCTGGCCGGTGGTTTGGGCACCTTTGGCTACGAGGATGGCTCAACCCTGGCGCGCCAGATGGAGCAGCTCCTAACGACTAGCCAGGGGTTGACGACAGCTGAGGTCGATCGGCTCTCCGGATGGCTACTGGCCCTTAAGCAAACCCTGGCGCTGCCCCCCAAGCCCATCGACCGGGCCGATTCTGCCGCCGATCCTCCCATTGATAACAGCCAGACTCCCCGCCATCGGGCCGTAGCCCTGGCGGTGACCCCAGAGTTGATTAACGCCCTGCAGGTCGATGGGGCGGGGCGGGGATGGGACCTCGAGTGTGCCACCAGCCTGGCTGGGCTGATGCAAATGCTGGCTCAAGGGGGCATTGAGGCGGCGGTGCTGCCCCTGGATCAAACCGCGCCCCTGGCTGAAAAGCTGGCGCCCCTGCGAGAAATTAAACACCGCTACCCCAAGCTGCCGGTGCTGGTGCTAACTAACCACGATAGCCTCGAAGAGCGGGTGCAGGTGGCTCGGCTGCAGGGCGATCGCTATCTGGTTGTCCCTACCCCAGTCGGCCAGATTTTCGATACCCTCGATCAGCTGCTCCCGGAGGCGCAGGCCCCGAAGGCGCGGGTGATGGTGGTTGACACCGACCCGGTGACCCGCAGCGCCATGATCGAACTTTTGACCCCCTGGGGCCTGCAGGTGACCGGACTGGGCGACCCCAGTCAGTTTTGGGAAGTGCTGCGACAAACCGAGCCAGACCTGCTGCTACTAGCCCTGGAGATGCCAACCTTTAGCGGCATTGATCTGTGTCAGGTGGTACGCCAGGACTCGCGGTTTGGCAACCTGCCAATTTTAATGGTGGCGGCCCACCCGGACACCGTCACGGTGCGCCAGGTATTTGAAATGGGCGGCGACGACCTGATTGGCAAACCGATTGTGGGGCCTGAACTGGTAACTCGAGTATTGAGCCGGATTGAGCGATCGCGGCTGCGCCAGCAGATTGAGCAAATGCGCCATCGCCAAGCCCTCTATTGGGATCAGCAAAATACCACCGACCCCCTCACCCAGGTGGCCAATAGCCTGCACTTTGACGCTTTTCTGCAGCAGCAGTGGGAGCGGCACTGCCGAGACCAGGCTCCCATCTCCCTAATTCTGTGTGCGCCAGACTCACTGCGCCCCTACTACCAGGTCTACGGCCAGCAGGCGGGTGATGCCTCCCTGCGGCAGATTGCCCGCACCCTGCACCACACCATTAACCCCAACATTGACCTGGTGGCCCGCTGCGGCGACAACGAGTTTGGCATCGTACTGCCCAACACCAATCTAGATGGGGCCCTGCGCGTGGTTTCTCGCATGCAGCAGGCCGTTGCCGATCTCAAAATTCCGCACCCCAGCTCCGCCTCAGGAGATTACATCACCCTCAGCCTAGGCATTGGCGGCACTATCCCTATTTCTACCCTGTCGAGTGACCACCTGCTCAAAACCGCTGACCAGGCCCTTAAAGATGCGATGGGGCGCGGTGGCAATACCTTTTGTCTGTATCCCATGTGCTGAGGTAGCCCCAGCGCGTCATGAAGTTTTCCCTACGCAATCTGCTAATTATTCCATTCTTGCTCCAGATTATTAGCATTACTGGGGTAGTGGGCTATTTGTCCTACCGCAGTGGGCAGCGGGCCGTAAGGGATCTGGCCAACCAGCTGATGACGGAGACGGGCCAGCGGGTCGGGGAAAGCCTGGATGCCTATCTAAAAGTTCCTGAAATTGTGACGAAAAACAATGCCTACCTGATTCAGTCTGGGCAGTTTAGCAGCACAGATTTAGCCAGTCTTCAAGGGCATCTCATCGCGCAGCTCAAGCTGTTTCCCGAGCTGACGGGTTTTGTGATCGCCAATCCGGACGGGGCATTTCTGAACGTCGCTCGCTCAACCGATCAATCCTTTGCCATCCGGCAGCGCAACGTCACCGTCAACGATGGACTTCTGTATCGCTACCGGGTCGATAGCCAGGGCCAAAATGCTGTGCCGAATGGACCCATCAGCTCCGGCTATGACCCCCGTCACGACCCCCCCGATGACCCCTGGTACAGCGCCGCGCAGCTGTCCCAGGCAGGGCTCTGGCGTTTGGTGGTGACGCTGGAAAAGGGAGACAATGCCCCCCAGCTCGTGATGGTGCGGTTTGTGCCGATTTACACCCCAACCGGAGAGTTTGGGGGAGTGTTTAGTACGGGTATTTTGCTAACTCAGCTGGGGGAGTTCTTACAAGGCCTCATCCCTGGCTCCCAGGGGCAGTTTTTTTTAATCGAACCGGACGGCAACCTGGTGGCCACATCCACTGGAGAGGTGCCCTTTAACGCCCAGGCTAAAAGCGATCGCGCCCAAAACGTGACGGTCCAGGATCGACGGCTGCCGGTAGGCCAAAGCAGCAACCCCCTGACCCGAGCCGTGGCTCAGAACCTTCTGGAGCATCGCCCAGACTTTAGCCACATTCAGGGGCCAGTTTTCGCGGAACTGCGCTTTGGGGAGCAACGCTATTTCGTTGCCGCTGCCCCAATCCAAAGCGATCTGGACTGGATTCTAGTGACCGTCGTCCCAACTTCTGCGTTCATGGCGGATATCTACATGAATGTGGCCCGCACAGCCCTGTTGTGTGCTCTAGCCCTGATGGGGGCGATTGGGATGGGGCTATGGACGGCTGATTACATTACCAAGCCAATTCTCTCGCTGCAGGGGGCGACCCAGGCCTTTACCGACGGGATAGCGGTGGTGCCGCCGACACAGCCCACCCGGATTCAGGAGGTGGAGAGCCTGCGGCAGGGGTTTGACCAGATGGTGGGCCAACTGTTGGAGTCATTTCAAAATCTCAAAGACCGCGAAAACACCCTGGCGACCTTTCTCAATGGGGTGCCGGTGGCCCTTAGCGTTCACGATCAGACGGGACAAATGCTGTTTCTCAACGCCAAGGGCAAAGAGATGTTGGTCAACGGCATTGCCTTGGCCAACGCTGATCAACTGGCAGAGACTTACCGACTCTACCGGGCCGGCACCACGGTGCTATATCCCACCGCAGATCTGCCGGTGGTGCGGGGACTGCGGGGGGAAACCGCCTATACTGACGATATTGAGGTGGATCAGGGCGATCGCCGCATTCCCCTAGAGGTCCACACAATACCGGTCTTTAACCGACTGGGTCAGGTGCTCTACTCGATCAATACCTTTCAAGACATTACCGAGCGCCGTCAAACCGAGCAGCTACGGGCCAACTATCAGCAGGAGCTGGAGCGCCAGGTCGCTCAACAGACGGCCTCCCTCGTGGACAGTGAGGCGACCAAGCAAGCCCTGATTAACGCGATTCCAGACCTGCTGATGCGGCTGGGCAAGGATGGTAGGCCCCTGGAGGTCTACAACATGGCGGCGGTGAACTGGATGGGCGACCAGGCCCGTATCCATGAGATCACCACCTACGACAACCTGCCCGACCCGATCGCCGAGGAGCGTCGGCACTGCGTTGAGCAGGCGCTAGCCACGGGGACTATCCAGCGACAGGAGTACGAGCTATATCACGGTGGAAAAATTGTCTACGAAGAGGCGCGAATTATTCCGGTAACGCCGGAGGAAGTACTGGTGGTGGTGCGCGATATCAGCGATCGCTACAAGATCGACCGCCTCAAGGACGAGTTTATCTCCATTGTTAGCCATGAGCTGCGCACACCCCTGACAGCCATTCGCGGGGGACTGGGAATTTTGGCCTCGGGGGTGCTGGCGGATCGCCCCGAGAAGGTCCAGCATATGCTGCAAATGGCCCTCAAAAACAGTGAGCGGCTAATTCGCCTAGTCAACGATATTCTGGATCTAGAGCGCCTAGCCTCAGGCCGCATTGAGCTGGTCATGGAGCCCTGTCAAATTGAAGACTTGGTAGCCCTGGCGGTGAGCGGGGTCGAGGCGATCGCCCTGGAGGCCGGAGTCACCCTTCACGTTCAGGCGGTGCCTGCAACCCTGATGGCGGCACCCGATGCGATCGTGCAAACCCTGATCAACCTGCTGGGCAATGCGATTAAATTTTCTGCCCCCGGTAGCCAAGTTTGGTTAACCGCTGAGGTGATCCCCGGCAGTCGAGCGAAGACCAATCAGGGTCAGCAGTCCTTCTATGATCGGCCCTGCCTACAGATGACGGTCACCGATCAGGGCCGGGGCGTTCCCTCGGATCGGCTCGAATCCATTTTTGAACGATTCCAGCAGGTGGATGTATCCGACTCGCGCCAGAGGGGGGGGACCGGCTTGGGATTGGCCATCTGCAAACGGATTGTTCAGCAGCATCGGGGGGAAATCTGGGTAGAGAGCCAGTTGGGCCAGGGCAGTACTTTCTACGTTACGTTGCCGATTAGAAATCCATGACCAAACGTATTTTAGTCATTGACGATGAGGTGGACATTCGCGAGGTGGTCTGTCTATCCCTGGAGGAGTTTGGCGGCTGGTACACCGATAGCGCCGCCTCGGGACGCGAGGGCATTACCAAAGCGGTGAGGGGCACCTGGGACGCGATTTTGCTGGACCTGTCTATGCCCGATATGGATGGGTATGCGGTCTACGACCAGCTCCAAAGTCACCCTAGCACCGAGACCATCCCGGTGATATTGCTGACTGCGAAGGTGCTGACTCGCGATCGCTTTACTACCCCAAACTTAGCTACCCCAAACATAGCCGGGGTAATCGCCAAACCCTTTGACCCCGTGACCGTATGGAAACAAGTGGCTCAGCTAGTGAGCTGGGCCACCTGAGCAGGGGAACTGGGACAAGCATTGTAGGCCCACCCCGACCTAGGGGCAATGGACCTGTTGCCCCTAGGCCGGGGTGATCATGAGCACCAGGGCCTTTTTATCGAGGGCCTGCACCTTACCGGCAGGGCCAATATCCTGCACAATTCTATCGAGCAGCTCGCCGGCGCGATCGCGGTGCTGGTGCTCACGGCCCCTCAGACGCACCAAAAACTTCACGGAGTCTCCCTTGGACAGCCACTCCACAGAGCGTCGAATGCGGAGCTGGTAGTCAGACTCGCCCACGTTGGGACGCAGCTTAACCTCCTTTAAGGAGGGCTTAGAGGTTTGCTTCTGTCGCTTACTCTGCTGATACTGGAGCTTACCGTAGTCCAAAATCTTGGCCACAGGGGCATCTTTGCCGTTAGAGACCACCACCAGATCGAGGCCCTGATCCTCGGCGAGCTTGAGGGCATCGCGGGTTTCCATGAGACCCCGGTTTTGGTTCTCATGGTCGATCAAGAACACCTGTGGTGAGCGAATTTGTCGGTTGACCAGTTGCGTCTTAGAAATAAGTCGTCCCTCTCAAAATTCGACAGTAAAGCCAGGTCGCCATTGACAAAACTGCCCAAGCCGGGCCTGGCAGAGGAAGCTTACCCTCCATTGAGGATGCGCTATCCATAGGATATCAATAGAATAGCCTAGCTTCCAAGGGTGAGATGTGTCGAAATATTCGGTCTTTACAAAACGGCAAATCCCCCGAGAAGTATGGGTTTGATGCCACTCCTGAGGATGCCACTGCCCTGGAGCGTAGAACAGAAGTTTAGAGGGAAGTCCATGGCCACCTACTTTGCCACCGTTGCCCGTGGCCTCGAGGCCCTAGCTGCTACAGAGCTTGAGAGCCTGGGTGCTGAGCAGGTCGTACCCAGTTTCTGCGGGGTCGCCTTTGAGGGCGATCGCGCTCTGCTGTACCGGGTCAACCTGTGGGCGCGGCTGCCCTTTCGGGTCTTGGTGAAGCTGGAGGAATTTGCCTGCTACGACGCCGAAGACCTTTACCGGGGCATTCAGCGCCTAGACTGGCGGCCTTACCTGACCCCTGACCTCACCTTCGCGGTCGATGCCACGGGCAAAAACCGCCGCCTCAACCACACCCATTTCACTGCCCTACAGGTCAAAAACGCGGTGGTCGATCAGCAGCGGGAGCAATGGGGCGATCGCTCCACCATCGACACCCAGCACCCCGAAGTGCGCCTCAATGTCCATATTCACGACGACACCTGCACCGTCAGCCTAGATAGCTCCGGCAGCAGTCTGCATCGGCGCGGCTATCGTCCGGCGGTGGGGGCCGCCCCCCTGAAGGAATCTCTAGCGGCGGCGTTGGTCACCCTGGCGGGCTGGCCCGGGGATGTGCCCCTGCTGGACCCCCTGTGCGGGTCGGGAACGCTGCCCCTGGAGGCCAGCTTGATGGCGCTGAATATCGCCCCCGGCCTGTTTCGTGAGGAATTTGGGTTCCACACCTGGCCTGATTTTGACGGCGACCTGTGGGATGACCTATACCGGCAGGCGGAGGCGGAACGCAAGCCGGAGCTGGGCACCTGGGTAGGGGGCTGCGATCGCGACCCAGCCGTCATTCACCAGGCCCGCCTCAATGCCCAGCGCTGCGACCTGACCGACCAGATCAACTTTTGGACCGAGGATCTAGCTGACCTGGAAGCCCCTGCGGACAGCGGCTATCTGCTGTGCAACCCCCCCTACGGTGAGCGGCTGGGGGCGGACGAGGATTTGGGCGCCTTCTACAAACTACTGGGAGATGTGCTGAAGCAGCGCTTTAAGGGCTGGACGGCCTTTGTGCTGAGCGGCAACAAAGCCCTCTCCCAACACATCGGGCTGAAGTCGGCCCAGCGGGTAGCGGTGTACAACGGAACGCTGCCCTGTCAGTGGCTCAAGTACGAGCTGTATTGACCTCCGAGGGGCGCGATGGACCCATGCCCCCTAATCCTCCAAGGTCGCCAGGGCCGCTTTGATTGGATCTGGATCGGGGTCTGGGTCGGGAACCAAGGTATCCAGACTGTGGCCCAGCTTGTCGGCAAGTCCCGCGATCCAGGCTTCGTCTTGGCGGGTGTAGCTGCGGGGGGCATTGGCCGCCAAAATTAGCACGCCGCCCTGGCCCATGGGCTGGCAGATCACGCCCTGAGTGTTGGCGGGCAGGTAGTCGAACTCGACCCGGCCTGGATAAATGCTGAGTTTTACCAAGTACACGGCCTTGCCGGTCTCGAGCACCCGTTGCAAAATCGGACCGGGGGTAACGTTGGCTTTAGGAGCCAGAATGCCGCGCCGCAGCAGGGTTTTGCCCTGACGATAGGCGACCACAGAACGGGTGACGGTGTTGGTCAGCAGCAGGTGGGAGGCCCAGGCCAGCTCGGTTTTAGCCGCTTGGGGCAGGGTCGCGTCTAACTCAAGCCCCTCCTCGCCCACCAGCGTAACGGCCTCGGGCAGGATGGGCTGTACCCGCTGCCACAGCAAGCTCGTCAAAATCAGCAGGGCGCTCAAAATCACGCCCATGACGTCGGATCGCGCCTGGGATTCGGTCAGGGCTGGGGTCAACACCCGGTTGAGCAGCAGCAGGGTGCCGCCTAGCCCCCCGGTCACCAGGGGCAGCCATCGAAGCACCCGATTTGGGTCGTTTTGCGCCATGTTTTTGCGAATCTCCCACCGCTTAGCTCTGCTTTGATTCTAGGGGGTTCAGCAGGGCGGAGGATGGGGGCGGACAATCGAGGCAGTAAACTGGAGTATTGCTGGCTTCTCTTTTACCGCTATGGCCATTTCTCCCATCCCCCAGACTATGGATCAGCCCCTGTTGGCGATCGCTCAGGCTACCCGCCAGGCCGCCCAAACCCTAGCCAGCCTCTCCGCCGCAGAAAAAAATCGCGCCATTGAGGCCGTGGCGGCGGCCCTGGAGGTGCAGGCGACTAACATCTTGCAGGCGAACCAAGCGGACTGCGAAGCCGCCGTCGCCGACCATCTGGCCAAGCCCCTGTACGAACGCCTCAAGCTCGGCGAGGCGAAGCTGACGGCGGCGATCGCCGGAGTGCGCGACGTCGCTCGGCGGCCCGATCCCGTGGGGACGGTACAAATTCACCGCGAGCTGGACGCCGGGCTGGTGCTGAAGCGGGTAACGGTGCCCCTGGGGGTGCTGGGGGTGATCTTTGAGTCGCGGCCCGATGCGGTAATGCAGATCTCGGCCCTGGCGATTAAGTCGGGCAACGGGGTCATTCTCAAGGGCGGCAAAGAGGCGGTGCAATCCTGCACGGCGCTGGTCGAGGCGATCAAGCAGGGGCTGGAGACCGCCAGGGTAGATCCGGCGGCGGTACAGCTGCTGACCACCCGTGAAGAGACCCGTGCCCTGCTGGATCTGGAGGGCTATGTGGATTTGATCATTCCCCGCGGTTCCAATGCCTTTGTGCGGTTTGTGCAGGACAATACCCGTATTCCAGTGCTTGGCCATGCCGATGGCATCTGTCACCTCTATGTGGATAGCGAAGCCGATCTAGAGCAGGCGATTGCCATCGCCCTCGACGCCAAGACGGCCTATCCCTCGGCCTGCAATGCGATCGAAACGCTGCTGATCCATCAAGACATCGCCACCACGGGCCTCACTCCCCTAGCTGATGCCCTCCACCATGCTCGGGTAGAGCTGCGGGGCGACCCGGCAGCCCGCCAGATCGTGCCCTACCTGGTGCCCACCACTGAAGAAGACTGGGCCACGGAGTACAGCGATCTGATCTTGTCGGTGAAGGTGGTGGAGTCTGTGGAGGCTGCGATCGCCCACATCAATACCTACGGCTCGCGCCACACCGAGGCGATCGTGACCCGCAACGCCGCAACGGCGGCCCACTTCATGGATCGGGTCGATGCCGCCGGGGTCTACCACAACTGCTCGACCCGCTTTGCCGATGGCTTCCGCTATGGCTTTGGAGCTGAAGTGGGCATTAGCACCCAAAAAATGCCCCCCCGTGGACCGGTAGGTCTAGAGGGACTGGTGACCTATAAGTACCAGCTGGTCGGGGATGGTCATGTTTCCTCCACCTACAGCGGCAGCGCCGCCAAACCCTTTACCCACAGGGATCTTGCCTGACATTTCCCCCTTCGCCCCTAAGGGAGAGCCCAACGGTAAGATGTCCTAATCCCGAGTCCGAGTCCAATGCCCCCGTTTCAAAAACAGGCAGATCTGTAGGGGCAAACGGCGTTTGCCCTGACCAATCGAGGTCAACCAAATACGAGTCACCACCCCATACCCCCACCCTATCCCTTTGATGGAATGGCTTAGAACCTATCCGGAAAATACCAGAAGCTTTCGTCCCACAATTAAACAAGCGGCCAGTTGCACAAACCCCAAGTAAGATTGGGCTGACTTTGCCCACCGAATTAGGACGCCTCGGAACCGATTAAACCAAGCATGGC
>JBGSNT010000340.1:0-4024 GCA_041739575.1 Nodosilinea sp.
CTACCGAAGGGGAGCAGCTCTTTTTGCAGGGCTTTGCGCAGTTGCAACAAACGATTAAACCGATCCACCTGGTCGGGATGGTGCCGTTTCCAGGCGGCGAAGTAATCTGCTTCACCAGTGACCAGCCTTTCCAGCCGCTTAATGCTGAAATACAGCGCCTGGTTTGAGTCTTGAGCACAGTTATTGGCCGGGCCTACGTAGGTGCCGCCAGTGCCATCGCCTATGCGGTAGCGGGCGGTCATGATCTCAAGCTGATGGATCAGGCCATCTAGGGCAGAGCGGGATTCTCCCGCCAGGTCAAAGGGTTCGGTATAGGCGGGCAGCTTGATCAAAATGTCGCAGATCGGGCGAGTGCCTAAAAAGCCCCACTGGCGATCGCCCATATAGTTTGACCAGCCCAGGGTACCGGCTGTGAGGCCCCGGATATTCTGAGTGTAGATCTGGTGATAGTTAATATCAAACCGGGGTTCATCGGCGATCGGGTCCTGAATGACGGTGGCCACACCGTAGGCAAAGTGGCCAAAGTAAATGCCGTTTTTGGCGGCTGGCTCTCGCTGCTTGCCGCCAATGCCACCGTAGACGTGCATCAGCAGAACCCGATCGCCGACCTGCCACTGGGCCAAGGCCGCCTCTGGAGTAGCCCCCCGAGGCCCAATCAAAACAGATTCGACGGTGCCCCGTTTGGCGGGTAAATTTTGCCAGGTTTCCTGCTGAATGTATTTCAATCCGGCTTTGCGATCGCAGATCACCCGATCCGGCTGCAGCCGGAGCAGCTGACGGGGGGCAATCGCCGTCACGACAAATTGCCCGTGGCGGTCTAGCGCCCCGTAGATATACCAGCCCAACCGATTGCTGGGCAATGCTTCAATCCCCTGGCTGACCGCCGGAAATGTCCCGTTCAGATCGGTGATTACCTGGGGGATGCGGACGATCTCCTCGACCCCATCGAACTGGCGAGTGCTGGGATTGAAGTGCACCACCTGAAAGCGATCGCCGTCGGACTCTAGGGGCCCCACAATCTGCACCAGGGCATAATAGCGACCGCTGATCTGAACCGGCTCACGGGTAATATAAAGGGCCTGACCTTGAACCTCTACCGACCCGCTCAGTGCCACGACTAAATCATCCTGGGGATGGGCACCGGCCAGCGACTCCAGCGGATTGACGCAGCGCCAGTGATTGAGCCGCACCGGATGGATTAAGCCCTTGTGTTGGCTGTATTCGGCCTCGGCACTGAAGTGAACATCCTTGACCGTAATGCGTAGATAATCCTGCATATCCGGGTTGCTCTGCTGCCAGCGCAGCGGCACGACCCGACCGACCCAGTTGGCCCGGTCGGCAGGGGCATGGTGGACCTCAAAGAGCGCGCCTTCCACCGCATCGCGCTGGGCCGCCGGGGGCAAAACCAGCCGTCCCATCCAGGCACTAATGGGGCAATAGCGATTGGGATCTGGGGTTTGCTGGAGAGGGTAGTAGTCGGGGCGATTAAAGTCAGCCTGAAGATAGCGTTCGTAATTGCTCCGCCCAGGGGAGGTCAGATCCTGGGGCGGCAGCAGAGATTGCACATCACCCCTGAGTATTTGCATAATCCGATCCAGAGTTTGCTCCAGATGGCTACGCCCGTCAGGCAAATAGGTGGCAGGGGCCATCATCCCGGTGGGGCCCTGGTGGCTGACCGGCCCCAGGGAGATAAAGCTGATTTTGCCGATTTGCTTGGCCCGGTTCCAGTAGGACAAAAACGCGATGTGCCAGCGTCGGGGAAAAACTATTGGCCCAATGCGTTCCACCGGGTCTTTGTCCCCGACTAAATGATAAAGATGCTCAATCTCCAGGGCCCGAACATTGCCGCTAATCACCCCGCCCAGGGAAATCACTTCGATCGGCACCTCCAACACTTCGGTCAGAAACGCAAAGGTACCCATGGAAATCTGACCGCCGCCGCTGTAGCCAATCAGCGTAATTGGCGCCCCCGATCGATAGCCATGGTGAAGCAAGCTGTCATAGACCTGCTGGGCAATGCCTCGATTGTAGATCGGGCCGTACCTCAGGTCGGCTGAAACGGCCACCGCCATCACATTGCGCAGGTTCACTAACCCCCCGACCAGCCCCGCCGCTCGGCCCTGTAGCGATGCGGCCCAGCGCCAGAAAAACGCCATCGGTCGATCTTGGGTCAGAGGGCGGTTCAATACCGAGTAGGACATCAGTCCCTCAATTAAGACGATATCCCCCGGTAAGCGCTGGGCCAATTCCTTGAGAAAATTGGCTACCGCCGGTTGGTAGGTGCGGGTGGTTTGGCCAATGCCATCTAAATAGACCACGTAGCGCGCGGCGGCAGGGGCAGCAGCAGCAGCTGTCGAGGTTGATCTCCGGCGATCGGTTTCTATCCCTTCGCCATACCAACCGGCCCACCAGCCCAGGGCTTCTAGAGGAGCTAGCAACCCTCCAATGATCAGGGCCATAGCCCCAATCCAAACCAGATCAGCGATTAGATCGCCAGCCTTGCCCCCAATCGGATCTAGACTGAGCAACCATTGCCGCAAGGGCACAAACAAAATCACCATCAGGCAGGTTAGTAGGGCCAGCCCCAGGTACTGCAAGAATCGTTTAGCCCGTGGATTGTGCATCGGCGAAGGCTGTTTCCGAGCCGGTCCCGGCATACCTCTAGGGCTAGGGTCAGGAGGATAGTTGCCTAGATCCTTAGGACCACCAGGGATCACAGTTGAGGATGGGGGCGAGGATGGCGAGGATCGGATGGTTGAGGAGGCTGACAGATTGATGGGGGCTAGCTCATCCGGGAGATCTGGATCGCCTTCGGGCTCAGGTGGCGCTTGCTTGATTTCCGTCAGTCCTTGTTGTTCTGTAACTAGCTGTACCCCGGCTACCCGGTTAGAGAGCCAGCGCCCCAGGTTGGCGATGGGTTGACCAATGGTTTGCTGAAGGCCCTGGAGCACCACCCACCCTAGGATCACATGCCAGAAGGCCTCACCAGCCCGAATATGGGCTAACGCTGAGAAGCCCACGGCCATGGCCAATAGGTTCCAGACCGCTAGTGCCCTGAGAATTGGCACTCCCAGGTAGGGCATAGCGCCTAGAAAACTAAACAGATAGGGTGCGTAACTCAGCCCCAGCACCAGGGCAATCACCTTGAACGGAATATCCTGAGGTAGAAATAGAGTCCCCGTTAGCCAGACGCTGCCCGCCCAAAACCCATAGCCAACGGCAAATAAAACGGCCTCCAGCAGCAGGCTAAAGACGAAGCGAACAGGATTGACCCGATTGATAAATAGAACAATAGCAGCGGCTACACCTCGCGATAGGCCCGCAGCTAGGACAATCATTAGCGCCACAATCCAGCCATCTGATAGCCGATAAATGCGCTCAAAAGTATCCGGATTCAGCGAAAAAGCACCCCCCAGCAGTTCCCAAAAATGCTCCAGCGTGGTCTCGCCCATTGCTTGCCAATATGAAGTATTTGCTGTCGTCAAGTCTTGGATATTCAGCATTGAGAGGTCTACCTTGACCCAGGAGTTGCCGTCTTTGGAGCGGCTACTTTAGGCTGCCACCAACATGACCATCAGGATGCCAGCTAAGAATAGGCCAAATAGAATAGCCATTTTGGTACGACCGCTGATGATACCAATTATGGAGATAACCAAAACGGCCAGTAATGCCGCGCCAAAATAAATGGTATTTTCTGATCCCTGGGCAATCAAGGGATCAGCTGTCGCACTGTTAGAATTATCGGCGGCCTGGGCGAGCAAAACCGTAAATACCGGGTACCGGTCAACTAAGGCTGCAATAGGATTTGAAGTCATTAGGGGGCTTCTTAAAGGAGCAGGGCTTTCAGTTAACATGGGCAGCGCCTCAATTATAGGAGTGCGCTCTACCCCTGTTAAGGTGACTGTTTGTACTACCAAATGAGCATAATGACTAACGTGAAAACAAGGGTTGTGAGCCTTGGCCCATTTCATCCTTAAGAAAAGAAAAACCACGCAGCCTTGATTGCAACGCCCAGCTTTGGGGT
>JBGSNT010000015.1:0-7325 GCA_041739575.1 Nodosilinea sp.
ACATGGATCGCTAACCCCTGAAACCCTTAGCTGACAAGCATTACAGGCGAGACAAAGCCATAAAACTCTCTTGATCGCCTCAAACCCTTGCTATAAGGGGCTTTGAGTGGCATCCAGGCAAACTTTTGTCAGTCAACCAGGATAGCCGCAGCACCGACATTACTACCAATTAGGCAGAAAGGAGTTGTCACCCTACTACCTAATTGGCCGATTAGACCTATATTAGGACTCACAAACCTGTACATCGAAAGGGTACTGACAATTACCCGTACCAGGACCAGTTTCTTCAAAAACCGTTGTGGGCGGACAGTTGGTTTGCCACGCTTGCCCTCCTGCACAATTATAGAAAAACTGCTTACAATCACCAGCAGGAAATACCCCATCTTCTGCGGGACACGTAAATTCGGCATCACTTCCGCCACATTGACTCATAACAAATGGGTAGTCACAAAGACCGGCAGTAGGGGTTAGCTGATTAAAAACTGTACCCTCGGTACATGTCATTTGCATGGGGGGGACCCCAACATCACAAGAATAGTAATACCGACCGCAAGGATCGATGCCAAACAGACCAGTAGGCTCAGGACATACAAAATCAGCAGCACTGGCCCTCTGATTTGTTACTATCCCAATGCCGAAACTCAAACTAATTGCTAGGCCCAAACTAACAATTCCGAAGGCAACAATGCCCAATATTCTCTTCATGATGACTCCAAACGGTAACGCCTAAACTTGTCAATTCTCAATGAGGCCTTGCTTTAAGCATCTTATATTGAGGAAAACTCGAAATATATACCTGCACTGAAGAGGCGGACTTCAATACTCGGTCTACTCTATACCGAAATTGCGCCACTATGCCCACTCAGCCTACAAATTTTATTGCGTATGTTCCCACATAATTTCGCGTCTTTTTTCTTATGGCTTTTACACAAAAAGCCGACCTTAAAAAGCTATTGCTATTTATACCTTTTCTGGGGGCAGAAGCAAGTCATATTAGTCGGATGTTGATCACCATGCTAATAACGAAAAGTTGTAAAAGTATGGCTTGTCGGCGCAATGCAACTGTCTAGCGCTTTTATGGAGTCGGGCTTCCTCCTGAGGACTAGAGATCTAGAGACAGCTCCCCTGCAATGCCCCAAAGACATCTGAGCTTGGCAGAATTCCTCATTGCTCTAACTAAAATCCTGACCAGTCCCCATGAATTAGTTAACCATTCCCGGCAAATACGGCACTGGCCTCTTAAAAGAGGATGAATCGCTACAACCCTTATCCAATAAAGGTTTGAGCTAATCTTTGCTTGAGTCATCGAAAAGCCTGTCTAAAAAGGCTTTCGAGCATCTATCCTTCGTTAGCAGGCCAGTGCCTAACCTGGCCCACTGTGACAACAAGAGATGAGACTGTAGTAATTGCAACAGCAGTTCCAATGCCCAATACTGAGTTTTACTCAGATGGGCGCGCAGGGTGGTTTGGTATGATGCAGGGAACATATTGGTTTGGGGGAGCTGCACTCAGGCCCCCTATTTTTTGCCCCTCTATTGTCTCAAAGCTCTGTAACATATGCCTTTGAGCCTCCTTGTCACCCGTTAAGATTCTATAGCGAGGTGAGCGGGTGCAATAATACTCTCTATATATACCTAAGCCTGCTAGCCCCCAGCATGATGGAAGTCCAAGAAGCGCTAAATATCGTTCGGCAAATTCTTGAGCCTAGGCAGCTTAGTTATATTGAGGAGCTGGTATTTTCTCAGGCGTGGAATGAGAAACTATACCGGGAGATGGCTCTAGACTCAGGATATGACGAGGGGTATCTCAAAGATATTGGGTCTCATCTCTGGCATTTGCTGTCAGAGAAGTTGGGCTACCCGGTTACTAAGAAAAGGCTGCGCTTGATACTTGCTGATGTCTCTGCCTTAGAACGCCCCATTGCCTATGCTCCTGCCCAAGGCAGTGATGCGGTTGCCACGCTAGAGTTTCCTGGGTCTCCGCTGGAGTACAGTTCACCGTTATATATTAATCGATCGCCCATTGAAGACATGGCTATGGCGACCCTCCGCCAACCGGGTGGCTTAGTGCGCATTAAAGCGCCTCAGCGCATGGGCAAAACATCGTTGATCAATCAGGTGATGGGGGCTGCATGCCAGGATGGCATGAAAACGGTTTTGGTGGATATTCGACAAGCAGATGCCAATGCTTTAGGAGATGTGGATCAGTTTTTGCGTTGGTTTTCCTGGGCCATTGGTCAGCAATTAAACCTAGGCTGCAATTTTGACGCCTACTGGTTTGATAGTGCGGGTAGTAAACTGAGCTGCACCACCCATCTACAAGAGCATGTTCTGAGCCAGGTTGAAGGCCCCATTTTGGTAGCGATTGACACCGTACATCACCTGGTTCCTTATCCTCACATCGCCCAGAATTTCTTTTCTATGCTGCGGTCGTGGTATGAGCAGGCTAGAGTTCGGGATGATTGGCAAAAGTTACGGCTGATGATGGCCTATGTGGCCGAGTTAGATCTGCCCCTCCAGACTCATCAATCCCCGTTTAATGTCGGGCTGCCGTTAGACTTACCGCTTTTTAATCTGGCCCAGATCAGCGGCTTAGCCGAACGCTATGACCTTCATACTCTGGCCATGGGCGATGTCGGCACCCTACAACCCTTGCTCAATCTAGTCGGAGGGCATCCCTATTTACTGCAACTGGCGTTCTACTGGCTGCGGTCAGGCCACCTCAGCTTGTCTCAATTGCTCCAAAACGCGGCCAGCAACCAGGGTATCTTTCGCGAGTATCTGCGCTGTCTTGAGCGGGCTCTACAACGAGATGATGCCTTGATGGATGCGTTTTACCAGGTTGTATTAACCGCTGGGCCGGTCTGTCTAGACCCAACAGTGGCTGAACGGTTAGAAAGCCTGGGTCTGATCCAGCTTAAGAAGGGGAAGGCCATGCCCCAGTGTGAGCTGCTGCGGCAATATTTTAGTCTGCGTTTAGAACGTCAACATGGTTAAACATCCCTACCAAGTCGGGGGTAGTCTAGCCGCCGATGCGGTCACCTATGTGGTTCGCCAGGCTGACCAGGAACTCTATCAGGCGCTGCTGGCGGGGGAATTTTGCTATGTGTTCAACGCCCGCCAGATGGGTAAATCGAGCCTGCGGACCAGAACGCAGCAGTATCTAGAGGATCGCGGTCATTGCTGCGTCTATCTGGATATGACCCAATTGGGCAGCGAACAAGTCACCCACCAGCAATGGTATCGCGGCATCATGCTAGAGCTGCTGCGGGATTTGAGCCTGTTGGGCCAAGTGGATATCAAGGCCCACTGGCAGAGTTGGGAAACCTTGCCTATGGTGCAGCAACTGGGGCTGTTGATTGATGCAATTCTGGCGCTATTGCTATCACCCGATACCCGGCTGTTTATCATGGTGGACGAGATCGACAGCGTCCTCAGTCTGAATTTTCCAGTCAACGACTTTTTTGCCTTTATTCGTGCCTGCCATGAAGAACGGCAGAATCGGTCGGCCTATGAGCGGTTGACCTGGGTTTTGTTTGGAGTAGCCACACCCTCGGATTTGATTCGCGATCGCAAACGCACCCCCTTCAACATCGGTCGCGCCATCGATCTACAAGACTTTCAGCTAGAAGAAGCTCGCCCTCTGATGACCGGTTTCGAAGCACAGGTTCCCAAGCCCGCCGCTATTCTGAGCGCCATTTTGGATTGGACCGGTGGGCAGCCCTTGCTAACCCAAAAGCTTTGCCAGTTGGTGACACAGAAGAGTCAGGCTGCCCAGGAGACCTCCCTCAGTCTGCCTCCAGGAGCTGAAGCCGCCTGGATTGACGAACTGGTGCAAACCCACATCATCGATCACTGGGAAGCCCAGGATAACCCTGAACACCTACGCACCATTCGCAACCGGCTGCTGATGGACGAGCAGCGCACCCCTCGACTCTTGGGGCTGTATCAGCGGATTCTGAAGCAGGGCAAAATCCCCCTCGATGGCAGTCTGGAGCAAACGGAACTGCTGCTCTCCGGTTTAGTCTGCCAGCAACGGGGCCAACTCCAGGTTAAGAATCGCATCTACCAGACGATCTTTTCTCCCGACTGGATACAGTCCCAGCTGGATAACCTACGTCCCTACTTCCAGGATCTCAACGCCTGGGTGGCCTCAGGTTTCACAGAAACCTCTCGCCTGCTGCGGGGAGGAACCCTGCAACAGACCCTGGCCTGGGCCAGACAGCAAACCCTGAGCGATCTAGATTATCGATATCTCGCCGCCAGCCAAGAGCTCGATCGCCAGGAAGCCCTGACCCGAGCCGAAGCGGCCCGTCTGCAGGAAGTCGAAGCCCGCCTCGCCATTGAACATCAACGGAACCAGGAACAGCAGAAAAATGCTGAGATTCAGCAACGCAGCTTCAAGCGACAGCGGTTACTGTTGGGGGGCGTGAGTTTAGCCCTGCTGATAGCAACTGGGCTAGGGGTATTTAGCTGGCAGCAGTATCGCCGATCAGCTTTGATCACAGCTTACGCGGTAGTGCAGTCGGCAGCCGCCCTGTTTGAGTCTGATCAACCCTTTGATGCCCTAATCGCATCGATTCAGGCCCAGAGGCAGATTCAAACGCTCTGGAACGTCGATCCAGATCTACAGGCACAGGCCGATGCGGTGCTGGAGCGAGTGGTGCTCGATATTCAGCTACAAAATCGGCTAGATGGCCATGGGGCAGCTGTAATGACCACCAGCTTTAGCCCCGATGGCCAGACCATTGCCTCGGCTGGCGTTGATGCCACCATTCGCCTGTGGAACCGAGATGGTAGCCTCAAAGCTATCCTCAATGGACATAAAAGCATCATTCGTCAGGTCAAATTTAGCCCCGATGGCCAGTGGCTGTTGTCTGCCGGTGACGATCAAAACGCTATCCTTTGGACGGCTAACGGCGAGAAAGTTAACGTTATCGAGACCAAAACTCGTGCAAAGTGGGGGCTCGACTTCAGCCCAGATAGCCAAACATTCGTGCTAGCAGGAACTCCCACCGCAGAAATTTGGTCTGTTGAGGGAAAGCGAGTCAGCGTGATTGAGGGAGAAGGTCAGCCTACCGGTTTTCGGTCTGCGGCTTATAGTCCCAAAGGCGATCGCATTGCCCTCGGTGGCGATGATGGCACTATCACCCTATGGACCCCTGCGGGGCAACGGTTGCAAGCTCTGACCGGTCATACTGGAGCAGTCCATGGGTTAGCCTTTAGCCCCGACGGCACCCTGCTGGTGAGTGGCAGTCATGATGGCACCATCAAACTGTGGCAGCCCAATGGCACCCTCATCAAAACCCTCACACACCACGAGGGTGCCGTAGAGAGAATAGCGTTTAGTCCCAATGGCCAGGAATTTATTTCCGGTAGCTATGACAAAACTCTGGCGCTATGGAGTCGCGGTGGAGCGTTGTTGGATATCTTAAAGGGGCACCAGGGCCCGATTTGGGAAGTGGCCTTCAGCCCCGATGGTGCCACCATTGCCTCGGGAAGCGCTGACAATACCGTGCGGCTTTGGCAAACTCACAGTCCGTTTGCCCGGACTTTCTATGGGCTGCCTAAAAATCTTTATGTAAAGTCCATCTTGAGCCATGACGCTCAAACCCTCGCGATCGCCGGATCCAATAGTGGTCTAGGGCTGGTTTCTCTCGCCGATTTCAGCTACCGGCAAGTCCAGTCTGAACAGGGTACAGTCACCAATCTAGCCCTTCACCCCTCTCAAAACCAGTTTTTGTCATCGGGGGCCAATAGTACCCTCATCCGTCAAGATATGCAGGGCACCCCGTTGCAATCGTTTGCTCCGGCCAATCCTGTTCCGCTGATGGCAACAGCCTGGCACAGCGGTGGTGACATCCTCTATGCAGCCAGCTTCGATGGTCAAATCTTCCAGTGGCAGCAACAGGGGCAAATGCTCCGCAGTTGGGCAGGAGACTCCCACACAATTTGGGACTTGGCTGCTAGCCCCGATGGTAGCCAACTCGCCTCTGGCAGCGACGGAGGCGAAGCCCATTTATGGAATTCTGAAGGCCAACTCCTCTACACGCTTAACCATGATGCCGTGGTGTGGCGAGTCGCTTACAACTTTGACGGGTCTCTAGTGGCGACCGCCAGCGGCGATAACACCACCAAAATCTGGCGAAGTTCTGATGGGTCCCTGGTGACTACGCTGCAGGGACATCAGGCAGCGGTTTGGGGAGTCGCCTTCAGCCCAGATAACACATTCATTGCCACAGCCAGTGTGGATGAAACCATCAAACTCTGGACCCTCGATGGAGAACTACTCCACACGTTAAATGGGCATAACGGAGCTGTACGTACCCTTGCATTTCGTCAGGATGGTCAGGAGATGGTTTCCGTTGGCGATGATGGTACGTTGGCACTGTGGGATATTCCGGCAATTTTAGATCTTCAGCCTTTGGACTACGCCTGTGATTGGGTGAAAAACTATTTAAAAACGAACAACAATGTTTCAGAAGCCGATCGACAGTTGTGTCCTTCGGGAGAGCGACAATAACCACGATTATTGCCCTGGAGCGAGAAAATTAGGCTTTTACCATTGGGCTAAGATTCGAGGGCAATCTCATCATAGAGAATGTAAAATTTCAGACAGTTTTTCCATAGCTTTATCAGGGGCAAAGCTATTAACAAAATCGCTTTTTATGTTGTCAGTTATTTGCAGTCGATAGTCGGCTTCTTCGATATACTTCCTTAATATTGAAGCAAGCGCATTAATATCACCAGGAGGCACCAAATCCCCCATCTTGTTAGGCTGCATGCCCAAAATTTCTTTTGCCCCACCTATATTGGTTGCAACCACGGGAAGCTGGGCAAACAGGGCTTCCATAAAAACTAAGCCCAGTGGCTCCGGCAGCTTATTTGGATGAACAAAAACATCGGCGGATAGTAGAAAATCAAATACGTTTTCTTGAAAACCCATAAAGTCAACTTTATCAAAAACACCTAGCTCTTCAGCTCTTTTGATATTTTTTTGTTTAAAGTCTGCCTGCTCATCTGTCTGAGCTTCACCAATAACAAGACAGCGAAAATTCAAATCTTTGATCAGCCCTAATGCTTCTATAACATCGCTAAGCCCTTTATATTCCACCATTCGACCAACATAGATAAAGGTGACTACTTGGGTAGATTTTCTTGATTTCGCTTTCAGATCTGGCTTAGCATAAGGAGGATATAAGAAATCAGCTTTCAGGTAAGGCCATAGCTCCAGCACCTTGTCCTTTACATGACGACTGGTGCAGATTGTAAAATCGGGCTGCCAAAATCTCAGGTTTTTGTATAGAGGTTCACCAAAGCGAAAGC
>JBGSNT010000018.1:0-7505 GCA_041739575.1 Nodosilinea sp.
GGCACGTTGGAGCGTCCGCACCAGGCTACTCCCTGTCGAACTGATGGTCTCCAGTTGACGTCGTTCTTGGTCCGTTAACTGAATCTCAACCCGCTTCATGGCCTAGAATACGTTTCATTACTTTCTGTCTAGTGTACTAGCCACTGTAGGGTGGGCAGTGCCCACCATTGGGGAAACTATTCTCCAGAAGTCGCCTAATACCAAATCCGAATCGCATAACCCAGATTCCAAACAGGAGGCTTGCGTAGGGGCAAACGGTGTTTGCCCAGCCCAACCGGGGGCAGCCAAGGCGGTTTCGGCATAAACCCCAGAGAAGGCTGCACAGAATGCGGCCTCCCTATCGACAGACCAAACCTCAAACGGCTACAGCAGGTGCATAATCTGAGCCACCATAGCCAGGCTTTCTTCATAGAGCATGTCTTCGCCCCAGCGCTGGAGCTGCTGCCCTAGCATAAAGTCGGCCTTCTGGTCCGACAGGGCCGTCACCTGCTCGACTTGACAGGCCTGGGCCCCGCCACCGGCCTCCATGCGCATGCATCCGGTGGTCTCGGAACACAAGATGGTGCAGCAGTTGGCGTTTCTGTCGGTAGAAAGAATCCGCAGCCCGGTTAGATCGCCCACGACCTCCCCCAGGTCAGCCACCGGAATGCCCGCCAGTTCCGCCTCAATGGGCAGACCGTTGGGACCCTTGAAGTGGACTTTCTTGATGTTGTAAATGCCCCCTTCTTCGACATAGTCAGTGGGCTGCCACCCCAGGCGGCTGGCAAACCAGCCCAGGTAGAGCAGGGCCTGGGCCGCATTGCCCTGCTCGTAGTCGATACTGATGCGATCGACATCGGCCAGGGCTTCGCGGCGCTCGGGGGGGTCGAAGGCCGCGGCGGTCAGCTCCTGCCAGGGGGCCAGGCGGTGCCAGTTGAGGTCGGCAATGTAGGTGCCCGACTCGATCAGCGCCTGCATTTTATTCAGCTCGGCCTCGGCATCGCTGAAATAGCTCGAGTCTACGATGATGCAGTTGCTGGACTTGGCCAGGTTTTGGAAGATCAGCTGCTCTGGACTAGGGGTGGCCTTCCACCAGACAAACTTAGGTAGCTCTGGCAGGGTCAAGGAGGCAATCAGGTCGCTGACCCGACCCAGGGCCGCCTTGGTGCCCCGCAGATTGATGTACTCGCAGCAGACCAGATTGCCCGTTCCCTTCTTCTGCACCGGGCAGTACACGGACACCTGGGCGGTGACCCCGATATCTTCACCAAAGGTGGGGCACAGGCTAATAATGCGGCAGGGGTTGTGGGCGGCGATCGACTCGCTCAGGCTAAAGCCCCGTTGGTCCAGGTTGGGGTATAGCTTTTGACTCTCAGAAAGCTGGGCGTACTCCTGGCGGATGCGGGCCAGGGTGGGCGGGTCAACCCGGCCCGTCACACGCAGATCGTAGGCAATCTGGGCCTGGCGGATGGCTTCGCGGGTCTGAGGACCGTGGTTGCTGTCAATGTAGCCGGTGTAGTACCCGAGGGCGGCTAAGACCTGCTGAACCTCCTCGGGCTCGTAGATCACCATGGTAAAGGTGGTGGCCCGAGTGGCCATGGGGGTAGCTACCCCCGAGTCTTGCTGGTGCCAGATACTGTGCAGCTCTGACTCGATCTCGTCTAGGGAAATATCTTTGGGCTTTTGCAGGGCAACGATGGGAGTAGTAGTCATAGGGCAATGGGGGTAGGAAAGGGGGATAGAGAATTTCGAGGGCTGAGTTTTGAATGTTGAGTGTGGGAATTGATCTTCAATTCAAAATTAAGCGCTTCAAACTAAACACTTTTCTACAGTCGTCGCCAGCGTCGGCCGTCTTTATTCAACAAAAACTCGGCCTCGAGCGGTCCCCAGGTGCCGGCCTCGTACATCGGGATAGCGTCAGGGTCAGAGGGGGCATCCCAGACTTCCAGCAGCGGCGTCAGCAACCGCCAGGAGGCTTCGACCTCGTCACCGCGGGTAAACAGGGTTTGGTCAGCCAGCATACAGTCGATGATCAGGCGGGCGTAGGCGTCGGTGTTGGCTGAACCAAAGGCCGCATCGTAGCGGAAGTCCATATCCACCGATCGCGTCCGCAGCGAGTTGCCGGGGGTCTTCACCTCAAACCGCATTGAGATGCCCTCGTCGGGCTGAATGCGTAGGGCCAGCACGTTGTGGTTCATCTGCTGGGCGGCAGACTGAAACATCAGGTGGGGCACCTCTTTGAAGTGAATGGAAATTTCGCTCACCTTCTTAGGCATGCGCTTGCCGGTGCGCATGTAGAAGGGCACCCCCTTCCAGCGCCAGTTGTCGATTTCGAGCTTAAGGGCGCTGAAGGTCTGCATGGTCGATTCGGGGCTGGCCCCTTCCTCTTCCCGGTAGCCGGGGACGGCCTGGCCCTTCATCCAGCCGGGGGAATACTGGCCCCGCACGGCGCACTGGCTAATGTCTTCGGTGTCGCTGAGGCGAGTGGCCTGCAGCACCTTGGTTTTCTCGTTGCGAATGCTGTCGGCATCGAGGGAGTTGGGGGGCTCCATGGCAGTCAGGCAAAACAGCTGCATGATGTGGTTTTGCACCATATCCCGCAGGGCGCCTGCGGTTTCGTAGTAGCCGGCCCGGCCCTCTAGACCCACGGTTTCGGCCACGGTGATCTGCACGTGGTCAACAAACTGGCGGTTCCACAGGGGCTCAAAAATGGCGTTGGCAAAGCGAAACACCATCAGGTTTTGAACGGTTTCCTTGCCCAGATAGTGGTCGATGCGGTAGATCTGGCGCTCGTTGCACACGTCCTGCACCACCCGGTTCAGCACCCGCGCCGAGGCGAGGTCTTTGCCAAAGGGTTTTTCGATAATCAGTCGCTGCTTGTCGGGGTCCTCGAGCATGCCCGCCGCCCCCAGCTGCTGGGTAGCTTCGCCAAAGAAGCGGGGCGCCACCGACAGGTAGAACACACGGTTGCCCTGGGTGCCCCGCTGCTGGTCTAGCTCCGCCAAAAATGTCTTTAGGGACTGATAAAACTCCGGATCGTCAATGTCGCCGGGGCAGTAGAACAGCCCCCGAGCAAAGTCATTCCAGATGGCCTCGAAACCCAGACCGTTGCCAAATTCTTCGACCCCTTCCCGCAGGTGTTCACGAAAGAATTCGTGGCTCCACTCGCGCCGGGCTACGCCCACAATGGTCAGCTCCGGAGGCAGCCGTCGCTCGCGCCGCATTTGGTAGATGGCAGGCACAATTTTGCGCTGGGTGAGGTCGCCGGAGGCCCCAAAAATAACTAGAATCTGCGGTTCTGGAATGCGGTCTTGCTGAAGACCGGCGCGCAGGGGATTTTCAAGCAAGGAAACCATAAGCGTGGAGAGTAAACGTTAGTAACTACGCGCTGACAGGGTTGACATCGAGAGGTCTAGGATCAGGAATGGGAAAACAAATAACAGAAACCGAGGTCTATATTGACAGCAGATTTTACAAATCTGATGAGACTATAGACCGTCTTAATCAACCGACCCAAAAGGGTAGTAGAGATAACTAAAGTCCCTCGGTGGGGCCGTAGCCTAGGCTACATCTCGGCGTTGCTTAGACAGCTTAAGTCAGGCTTTATAGCGGGCGCGAGGGGGTGGCCTGCCCCCAGCGATCGCGCCCATTGGCCCTAACCTGTCAGCCCTAGCTAGTCAGCAGGGTGCTCTGCCGCCGACTGTGGTCCTGAATGAAGGACTCCACCAGGGCGACATCTTCGCTGCTACCCACCACAAAGGGGGTGCGCTGGTGAATTGCGTCCGGCACCACCGCCATGATGTCTTCGGTGCCGGTGCTGGCCCGCCCGCCCGCCTGCTCAATCAAGAAGGCCAGGGGCGCGGTTTCGTACAGCAGCCGCAGCTTGCCTTCGGGCTTTTTGACCGTGCCGGGGTAGAGAAACACCCCCCCTTGGGTGAGAATGCGGTGAAAATCGGCCACCAGCGCCCCGGTGTAGCGGGCGGAGTAGCCCTCGTGGCGGTGCACGTAGCGGGTAAAGTCGCGAATGGCGTCTTCCCACTGCCAGAAGTTGCCTTCATTGACGCTGTAGGTGGGGCCATGGGTAGGTGTCTGAATATTTTCGGTGGCCAGAATAAACTCGCCCAGGCTGGGGTCAAGCACAAAGGCGTGGACGCCGTGGCCAATGGAGTACACCAGTACGGTGCTGGGGCCATAGAGAATGTAGCCCGCCGCCAGCTGCTGGTGGCCGTCTTGCAGCAGGTCGGCCCCGGTCTGGTCGAGGTCGTCACCCTGCTGACGGCGAATGGAAAAGATCGAGCCCACGTTGAGGTTGATATCGACGTTGGAGGACCCGTCGATGGGGTCATAGAGGAGGGTGTAGCGGCCTATCGGGCAGTTTTCGGGAATGTAGTAGGGCTTGTCCATCTCCTCGGAGGCGAGGCGGCAGACCAGGCCACTCTGCTTAAAAACTGAGATAAACACGTCGTTGGCATAGATATCCATTTTCTTGACGGCTTCGCCCTGGACGTTGGTTTCGCCGGTGAAGCCCAGGGCCGATTCCATCAGTCCGGCCCGGCTGAGGTGGCGGGCGATCAGCTTGCCAGCCAGGGCGATGCGGTTCATCAGGGCGCTCAGGTCTTGGGCCTCGGGGCCAAAGCTGTGGAGCTGTTCTAGCACGTGGCGGGCAAGGGTTTTGCAATCGCGATCGAGGGCAAAGGCGGAGTCGGCGGGCTGGTAGTCGGCCATCATTGTGGGGGTTCCTGTAGGAGGGATAGGGGCGTGGCGGCTAGGGAGGGCGACGATCTCCTGGCTTAAGGTCACAGGGTCTAGAGTCGGAGGCAATGTCTCCATGGTAAGAACCCTGGCAGAGAATGGCTGCCAACCTTTAGAGACACTTTAGAAATGAGAACACGCTAAATACAACGGGTTTGCGTCTCAATTCATTACCCCTAGGGGCGTTGGAGCAGATACTATGGTGCGCAACCGGTGGCGTTGGGTACGGCACTGATTCGGTAGGGCGGCTATGCTTTGGGGAATAACTCAGTCCCGACGGGAGCGGCAGAGCGGTAGAGCTAGCCAGCGAGGGCGGGCGATCGCGATTGCCCTAATGACCCTCACTGGCCTTGGCAGCGGCATGGTGCTGTGGTTCATTTTTCACCATCGGTCGGTGGCCCCCCCGGCGGCGACGGGGCCAGCCCCGCTTCCACCGCCGGATTTGCACGTTGCCCGGGAGCTGCGCCAGGGGCTAGAGCGCGGCGGCAAGGCTTTTACCCAGGAAGTGGCCCGAGGTGGCTTTGTGGCCGTGACGGGGGTTGAACCGCGCCCGCCCATTCCTCTCTTAGAGGGGGCTACCTTTACCCACAATCAGGCAGGCGTAACCTTTGTGCTGAGCGATGGCACGGTGGTGCCCCCCCTGTCGCCCCAGGGCTACCGGGCGCTGCGCCAAACGGTGCCTGCGGATCAACGCTGGGTGCTCGATGAAAAGTTTTACTGGCTGTTGCTGCGCAACCCAGCCCTGCCGCTGATTGCCGAGGGGCTAGAGCGGGGAGAGTATCGCAACCTGCTGAAAAATGGAGTCTTTGACAGCGATCGCTACTATCTTGGCCCCTTCTTAGGCCATGTGTTTTGGGCCGCCGACAAGGCTCAGGTGCCCCTGGCCGAACTCCTGCCCCTGGTCGAGGTGCATTTGCTCACCCTAGAGTATGCCTACTTTCAGGGACTCGACACCGAGCCCGCCGGTACCGTCCATTCCTTCAATCAGCAAGAGTTGGCCCTGACCAAACTGCAATACCTGATGCGCGCCCTGGTGATGACTCCCCTAGAGCCCTGGGCCAAACTGGAGGCGATTGAGCGGGTTGAAGCCCCGGCGGTCAAAATCAGCCACACGGGCAGCACCGACACCAGTACCACCCTGGCCCTGGGGCGGTTGCCCCTACCTACCCCCACCGCCGCCGAAGATACCCCCGGTGCCCACGCCCTCAGCATTGCCCACCTGGCCGAGCAGGGTATTCACCTATTTCCAGCGGATGTTGAAGCGGCGGCGGCGGTCTACAAAACCCGCTACCAGCAGCAGCTTGCCGCCGAAGATCAGCTCTTGGCGAGGCTGCGTCACCTGGCCCAGGGGTCTACGGTGCCGGTGCTAGAGACGCTAGAGCAGTACCAAAGCGATCGCGTTTGGCAGGCGATTGGCTTTACCCCCACCCTCGATCGCCGCTCCGTGGCCTCGATGGATACCACCAGCCTGCTGGGCATCTACGCCACTCGCCACGAATCGCTAGCCCCCCTAACGGCGGCCCAGAGCTACCCCCTGGCTCGGCAAGACTACCTCGAGTTCTTTCAAACCAATTCTCCGGGGCTGAGCGAGGCCGACCTGCTGCTGGTGTTGTTCAGCGACCAGGCGCTCAACCCGCGCCTGTGGGCCTACCTGGGGCGGCATCAACCCGTCCTAAGCGACGAGATTGGGGCGATTCAAACCCAGGTGAACCAGCTAGAGGCGGGCTACCGCGCCACTGCCCTCGAAGAAGCCCTGGTGTTTCGGCGGCTCCAAACCCACGGCCTGGATATCAACACCGAGGCCTTTTCGCTGCTGTCGGTGGCGATGGCGAAACGGCTGGGCGATCTGGTCTATGCCCAGTTTCAGCCGGTCGATCGCTACGATCGCGCCTACCTGCGCTTCAGCCGCGGGCTGCTGCCCTACCTGCGCGATATGCCCAGCCTCAGCGCCCAGTGGGGCCAGGGCCCTACCCTCAAACGCTACGGCCTGAGCAATTATGTGGTGCCCGATATCATGGCTCTGACCCCGGCGCGATCGCCCACGCTTTCGGCCATCGGGGCCCTATGGTTTGACCTGGTTTCCCAAAGCCAGCTCAACCGTTGGGACTTTGCCACCCTGGCTCAGGTCATGGCCACCGCCCACAATCTGGGGATCAACCACCCCCCTTCGGCGCTACCGCCCCAGCAGGTAGCCTTTCTGCCCCTGGTGGCCGCCTACCAGCCCCAGCTCAGCCGCGTCTCTGGGGTGGATGGGGCCAACGCCTCCAGCGTGCTCCACGGCCAAACCCTGCAAGATTTTCGCATTCCCACCTGGCCCGCCGCCCGGCTGACGGGGCCAACCCGGCTGACGGCGATTAACCCCGCCGTGGTGCAGCAGATCTTTCCGACGGTCAACCGCGATCGCATCCCCGATTTGATCCATCGCCTCTCCAGCGGCAGCGGCGAAATTTCCCTGGCCGCCGGCTTGGTTCTGCTGGCCAACCCCGAATTTTTGCCCCGCCCCGACGGGGCCCTCGACCTGGCCTTCGATTTCAACGGCGATCGCTTGATTTTCCCTGAGGTCAGCCGCCACTTTGACGCCCTCTATGCCCCGGTCTACCTGACCCGCATTGCCCTGCCCCGCGAACCAGGCCCCGCCTACGCCGCCGCCCTCAACCAGGTGATCCGCCGTTCCCACGCCAGCTACGGTGGCTATGCCCCTCCCGACATGCTGCTGCCCGCTCCCCTCCAGCGATTGCTAAAGTAACCCTGACAACCGGTGGAGCACTATGTTT
>JBGSNT010000110.1:0-3251 GCA_041739575.1 Nodosilinea sp.
AAACTGTTCTTGGCATTCAGTACGCTCTAGCCATTGACTCAGGGTAGACGATAGACTCATGACATCTTTTGGTTTGGGTACAGGGGCTATTGTCCCTTACCCATTTTCTTTTGGGGCTCCCCCAACCCCTGGATACGCCCGAGCGGCAGGGCATCATCGCCGCCTGGCACGATCGCAAAATTGTCCCCGGTTCCGAATGGGCGGGTGATATTCACCACTACCTGGAGCGGGCCGACATCATTCTGCTGCTGATCAGCGCTGATTTTTTGGCCTCCGACTACTGCTGGGATATTGAAATTCAAAAGGCGCTGGAACGCCACGAGGCTGGAACCACCACGGTGATTCCGGTGATTTTGCGCCCGGTCGATTGGTCATCGGCCCCCTTTGCCCGGTTGCAGGCGTTGCCCAAGAATGCTCAGCCGGTGGTTACCTGGACGCCACCCGACCTTGCCTTTATGGATATTGCCAGAGGCATTCGCCTGCGGGCAGAAGAACTGGTGGCGACTCGGCAGGCCCAGGCCGAGCAAGCCCAAAAGCAGGCGGCTTTGGAGGAATACCGGCAAAAGCTCAAGACCTATTTAGCGGCGGGGCCGCTCTCGTTTATTGCCAGAGAGAACCTGAATGACCTGGCCCAAACGCTGGGGCTAAGTCATCCTGAGACGGAACTGATAGACGCTGAGGAAACGACTTTTCGCGAAGACTATCTGGCCAAATTAAACCGTTACAGCGAAACCTTTCGCAAATCCCTGGCCCATGAATACCCGCTTAGTGAGAAAACAAGGGCTGATCTACAAGAGCGCCAAGCGACTTTGCAGCTAGAGACCGCTGATGTAGAGCGAGTGGAGCAGCAAATCTATGCCGATTGGCTAGTCGAACAGCAGCGTCAGCAAGAGCAAGACGCGGCTGAACGCCTCCGCCGAGACCAGGCCCTGAGCAATTGCGCCACCAACAGGTTGAGGCGGGAAGCCAGGAACAGGAGACTGCTCAAGGAATTGTCGATACACGATCCGAGGCGCAGCCTGAGAAAAAGCAAGACCAGTTGGAAGAGGTCGAGCTTCTGGAGGAACTGGAAGACCCATCAGAGCTATGGACGTTGTTGCAAGACCGCAGACACTTCTTAAAGGTTTTAACGGGTGCTGGTAGCGGTACTCTGTTACTACTGGTCGCGGGACAGCAGGTATTTGCTAAGACAGCAAAAGGGATCAGACAACCTTCTTTAATCGCCGACAGATCGAAGACTCTAAAGCAACCAATCCAGGAAGAGCTGCCTGCGGAGAAAGTTTTGCCAGAGATTAGACAGCCGGAATTAATCAACGAAACTTCGAAAGGTCTCAAAGTTCGATTTCAGAAAGAACTTGCTATAGATAAGTCTTTTACTTTTGATGTTGTTTCTCTAGATGAAAGAGCGAAAGTTGTTTTCAGTACTCAGAAGCAAGCAAACTATTTTTCTGAAGATCTCGGACAAGGCATTGAGCTTGATATGGTGGCTATTCCAGGAGGACAGTTTATAATGGGCTCTCCTCTGTCTGAAAGTAAACTTGGTAGGGCACGCCCCCAGCATCAGGTTATGGTTGAGCCATTTTATCTGGGTAAGTTTCCGATTACACAGGCTCAATGGAAAGCCATAGCTATGCTGCCCAAGATAGACACAGAGTTAGAGTCAGATCCTTCACGATTTAAAGGTGATCATCGGCCCGTTGAAACTGTCTCCTGGTACGATGCAGTTGAATTTTGCAAACGGTTATCTCGTGCTTCCGGACGGGTTTATCGACTGCCGAGCGAGGCTGAGTGGGAATATGCCTGCCGAGCTGGGACAATCACTCCCTTCCACTTTGGGCCAGCCATCTCACGAGATTTTGTAAACTGCCATCGTAACCAAGCTATGGGGGTTATAAATTTATTCGGTGGTGAAACAACTGAGGTTGGATATTTCAAAGTAGCCAATGCTTTCGGCTTGTACGATATGCACGGTAATGTAACTGAATGGTGCCAGGACATTTGGCACGGCAATTACAAAGGTGCGCCCACCGATGGCTCAGCCCGGTTAAACGGCAGAGCTCAAGATAAGGTATCTAGAGGTGGTTCGTTTAACCTCTTTCCAATCGCTTGCCGCTCTGCCAGTCGCGCCTGGGGTGCACCCGCTGAGCGCTTCTACTCTTATGGTTTTCGGGTTGTGTGTGTTACCACATATAGCGATCCGACGTGATTACTGAAGAGAAAGAGGCTTAAAAGCCTTGTCTATCAATGACATATATTTCACGAATCAAATAGGATTGCTATAGCACTCCCTACAGTCACGATGGGAAGAAGAGATTGCATCAGTCTTGCAAACTGGCGTATAGCCATCGCTCCAGAAACTCTGGAATGTCCTAACTGTCTTGGCGATGGCTATAAACCTGAACCGGTCACTTTGGTAGCTACGCCGAAAATTTGGCCGGTTCTTTATAACATAAGGGTAAGCTACGCTCCTGGTTGACTGACAAAACTCTTAACCTCTTGTCCTACCGTAGATTGGGTTAGCGCCAGCGTAACCCAACAGAACTGTCTCCGGTGTTGGGTTACACTTCGCTCAACGCCCATCTACACAACAACGGCCTCCCATCAAAGGACGCGATCGCGATGCGTAAGATGTCTTTCGGTAACAATGGCGAGCTAGTCAGCAACTATATTGATTGGGAAGCCATGCTGAGTCAGTTTCTCAACTGGTATCGCCATGAGAACTGTTCTGACTGGATGGCAGAGTATCGTATCAAAGTTGTGCCCGATGCCGAATACTACGGTACTTGGTACATCGAATCGGCAATTGTCGGCAATAGCCAGCGTCTGACTCGCAATGAAGCCTTACAAATTGTGTATGGCTATGAGAGTCGGTCTGCCCCAGACACAACAAATCTCGACTTACTGCAATTTGCGTCACACTTGATGCATGACCGATGGCCTCAATTAGGGCCATCGCCCGAAAATAGAGGGCCAAGAGGAGGCGATCGCTAATGGCAACAACAACGACACCGTCCATCAGCCTTGAAGAATTTCTGGCCATGCCCGAAACGGAGCCTGCTAGTGAGTATATTGACGGCCAGATTATTCAAAAACCAATGGCACAAGGGCAACACCTGGTTGACTGACAAAACTAATCAGCGACATAGCAGTACGTGTGTATTTTGAACTCGATTCGATAGGTGCGCTGGTCATGCTGTTTCCGAGACGCCATGGCGGGTTCAGGATCGCGGTTATGGGTGAAGCGGACGTGA
>JBGSNT010000143.1:0-4400 GCA_041739575.1 Nodosilinea sp.
GGGCTACAAACACATTCACTTAGTTAAACTGGACGAAGAGGGCAATGAAGACGACGCCTAATTAGATAGCGAGGCGGTGACTTAGCTACGGGGGTGATAGAGACCTTCTTTTTGAAGTTTTTCGGCTGCGAATTTGAGGAAGGGCTCGGTTCTCCTCTTGTTATGGGTTTTGAGGGAATCATCACCTAAGGACTTATTGAAGGCCTCGATGTCACCCTCAAGATCAGTGGTAATAGCCTTAATCGCTGCCGCATGAACCCCCACCGCCTTGAGTAAGGCCCCGGAGAACTTGACCGTCGCATCGGGATGCTCCTGAGCCCATAGCTGAGCGAGTTCAAGGAGCCGCACCCCGCGCTGATAGGGCTTAGTATTTTGCGCCTTGTCGTGGTTGTCGTGGCCGTCCTCCTCCTCATGCCGAGCCCGAGCGGGTCTAGACGCAGCCGGTGCCCCCACAGATTGCGCAGCCCCATCGCCCTCGCCCTCGCGGTCAAACTCGAAGGCAAAGAAGCGCTGAGCGGCCTGGAGTTGGTTAGGGTCATCAGCGATCGCCTTCAACTCCTCAAGCATCGCCAGTAGTCGCTCATGTTCGCCCTTGAGTGCCACAAACGCCGAATCATCACCCTGTCCCTCCCCGCCCGAGCGAGCGAGGCGATCGATGGTTGCCGCCTGAGCCGAGATAGTTTGGGCCTGAGTCGAAATTGTCGCCGCCTGAGATGAGATTGTCGCCCACACCGGGTCACCCTCCCTAGCCCCATTCACCTGCGGGTTCGGAGTTGTCTTAGCGGGAAGAGAATCAGCCATAATCAGCGCTCCTTCGGTGTCTGTAAAAGGTTGTTCAATAGGTTCATCCAGCTCATCAGGCGGCAGAGGAATGGGGCCACTCGCAGCCAGCTTCACCCCGCGAGCGGTGAGCGGCTTTCCATTGCGAGTCAGATAATACTGGTAGTAATGGCCCGTCACCGACGCATTGCCGGTGGTGGTGTCATCAAGTAGCACATGGCCTAAAAGATGCTGAGCCAGGCGCTGCTCCGCCATATTGGCGGGGCAAAAGAAGTGGAGAGCGATCGGCACATAGACCGCCCGGCAGCGATGGATCGAAATATTGGTAAACCCTTGAGGCGTCGGCAGCACCTCACCGAGCACCTTGACCACCCGACGATTCACCCGAGCATTGAGCGCCTCCATCCTGGGATCCTCCGAGGCGACCCCATCCAGGTCATGAATGTCAGCGGTGGCCCTGAGTTTTTCAATCGCCAGCAAAACATCCTGGGCAGGCACCAGGGTCAGCAGGTCATAGGCAGGCTTCGCCGCCTTTTGCTGCCCAGTAAAGTGCAGCAAGAAGGGATGGCCCTGGGGAATGAGTTGAGCCATCTCCCCGACCTGGGGTTGAAGCTGCCCGAGGCTAACGACCTCTGTATGCCGCCTTCCGGTCACGGCCGCGATCGCGATGATTAAGTCGATCGGGTCATTCGAGGCCAACAGGAGATTGATTTTGCCCATATAGGCATCGAGGTCGACGGGCTGGCGATCGTCCTGGCGAGCATTGGCATTTTGGGTGGTAGCGGCTCTGAGCTGAGCCTGCACCTCAATCGGGTAGGTGAACCCGTCAAGGGCATAGTGCCGCGCTTCAGAACCGCTGCTGGGCTCCCCCGGCAGCGGATTGCGCTTCGTCCACCGTCGGGAGTAAGAATTTTTGCCATTGAGGGTGATACGCCCCGCCTCAATCGCGGCCTTAATGGCTTTCGTGTAGCGAGGGAAATAGACCGAATTGATGCTGCTACGGGGATAGGCCCTCTCCAATAGCGCTTGCTCTGCTGCACAGAGCCGATCAATCGCCGCCTTCGTGTCGGTGCCAAGGGCATTCATCTCCACCAGCTGGGCCACCAAGATGGCGATCAACTCCTCCAGTTCTTTCTTGGTTAGCTTAGTGCGATCGCCCTTTTCGATCCGCTGTTCCATCGCCGCGACGATTTCGGCGCGGGAGGTATCGAAGGATTGAGCTAGAGAGGCCATAGCTATGGACAGGTGAACGGAAACGGCATCATCTACGAGTTCAATTATAGCAGTCAATAAAATTATAGCGGTATACAAACACCGGTCAGGCGAATTACATTGGCATCAACGTCTTGATCGCCCTCAATCCCCGCCAACTACCTCACCACCGCTAACTCATCCCACCGAGTTGTGAACCTCGAAGATCGCCACTCCGCCCGCATCTTCCATTCTTGCTGCAACCCCGCCGCAGCCCAGCACACTGTCCCGGCCCCAAACCGCCGATTGAGCGCGTCCACCGCCACCATCAGCCGCCCCACCCTTTCTCTCTTCGTCTCATCCCCAAATAATCCGCCCTGGTTGATCGCCCCATCACAGAGATCCAACAGCATCACCCCCGCCTTGTGATAGCAGTACCCCGACCGATATAACCGCTCAGTAGCCCCCAACGCCGCCCGAACTATCGTCAGAGTGTCATTAGTGGGGAAAGGCAACCTGATCGCCTCTGAATTGTCATACTGCGGTTCCTGCGGCCGAAAGCGGTTGGTAGTGATGAACACCTGCAAAGACAGTGCCACCCGTTGATCGCGTCTGAGCTTGGCTGCTGCCGTGGCCCCGTAGGAAGCGATCGCCTGCTTCAGCTCCGCCAGAGACACCACAGGCCGCCCAAAGCCACGCGAGACACAGCAGCTCTTACGCGGTTGAGGACATAGCTCCAGGGGCAGGCAGGCCACCCCGCGCAGCTCTAGAACAGTCCTGACCCCGACGATGCCCAGCAGTTGCCGAACCATCGCCAGGTCAGCCTGTTGCAGATGTAGAGCGGTGGTAATACCCTGGGCCTCTAGACGTTGGGCGAGCCGCCGCCCAACGCCCCATACCTCCGCCACCGGCAATTGGGCCAGCACCGGCCCTGGATCGGCCAGCACACAGACCCCCCCCATCCGCTTGGCCTGGTGGTTAGCGATCTTGGCCAGCGTTTTGGTCGTGGCCACCCCGACCGAAACCGGAATGCCCGTCCACTGCTTCACCGTCAGCCGCATGTGGTGGGCCACTATCTCACAGGACAGTCCTGCGAGACCCAAGAACGCCTCGTCAATGGAGTACACCTCAACCTCGGGGGTAAACTGTCCAAGCACCTCCATGACCCGCCGCGACAGATCGCCATAGAGCGCGTAGTTGCTAGAGAACACCTGAATCTGGTGCCGATGAATGAGCGATCGCATCTGAAAGAGCGGAGTACCCATTTTCACCCCCAAGGCTTTGACCTCATTGGAACGGGCCACGACACAGGCATCGTTGTTAGAAAGCACCACCACCGGCTTGCCCTCCAGCTTGGGGTTAAACACCCGCTCACAGGACACATAGAAATTATTCGCGTCTGTCAAAGCGATCATGAGCCCCTCAGGAAGTGAATGGCCCTGGTAACCACGCCCCAGATGGCGAAGTCGGTATTGCAGTCAATCACGATAGGGTCATAGGCTGGATTCTCAGGCATCAGCAGGATCTGACCGGCCTCCTGGTGAAAACGCTTCACCGTCAGGTCGCCATTGACCACAGCAATGACCACGTTGCCGTGGTTAGGCATCAGCGCCCGATCCACAATCAGCAGGTCGCCACAGAAGATACCCGCCCCGATCATCGAGTCGCCCTTGACCCGCACGAAGAAGGTCGCGGCAGGATGGTGGATGAGATAGCGGTTTAGGTCGAGAGGCCCCTCAGCATAGTCTTCCGCCGGGGAGGGGAACCCAGCGGGGACAGTGACGATAAACAATGGCAAACGTCCTTCAGCGCAACAGCGGTAGAGCACCTGTAAAAGCCGCGTGTGCTAAGGATTTGAACCTCGGAGTGGAACTCGTTAGAGCAGTATAGTACAGATGAACTTAAACGCTTGTCGAAAGTCCCCCCGTGCGATCGCCCCCGGCATCATCATCAACTCCTGCGTCAGCGGCCCGCCGTGCCCTGGCGACCAGCAGGGGCCGCTCTCCCCTGAGCGATCGCAACGCCTTGTCGGCTTGACCCTCCTTCAGTTCAGAGGTGCTAGGGGTGGTGTCGGGGGAAGATGCGATGCAAGGTGCTGTAGCGAGTCGAGGGGATGCGATCGCAATCGCCTTTGGGGTGTGTTTTGCCCTACCCCCAGGGCGAGACGGCTAGGAGAGCTGTGCGAGAAGGTCAGTGGGGAGGACGGATGCTAGGGCTGAGCGGATGTCGCTATTGCTCATGTGCTTGCCCTTTCCTCTGGAGTGCCGCCATGGGAGATTGACGAGGGCGCGGAGTTTGTTGGTTGCGGTGCCGGTGCTGTTGAGGACGGTCTGCACCTGGTCGGGGTGGATGGCGATTCTCCCGTGGAGAGGCTTCGCCAACGCATGGTCGGAGAAAGCAACGACGCGATCGGGTGCAGGGTTGGTGTG
>JBGSNT010000157.1:0-12879 GCA_041739575.1 Nodosilinea sp.
GATACAAGAGGGGTGTTTCCATGAGACTGGTCTTGAGTTGGGGAATTCAAGCCTCTCATGAAATGCCCCACCCCAGCTACCCTGTCTCATTTGAGACTCCCGGCACAGCAACCCTTTCAGGACTTTTCTGCACCACTAAGCGATCTGCCCACCTTCCATGGGGTAGTCATCCGCGATACCCTGGCCGAAGAGCACCCAGACATTGCCGTGGCCTACCTGCGGGCTCTGCTGGCGGCCCAGTATTGGTATGCCACCCAACCGATGGCCACCACCCTGGTCAGCCGCTGGGTCAATATGGATGCTGCGATCGTCACCAAAACCCTGCGGTCTAGCGCCAGCGACCTGGCCGATGTGGTGTACCTGCCCGAAACCCAGCTGCGCACCGACTGGCTCCAGGCCCACATTCACCAGATTGGCCAAATTGCCGGGCAAGAACACCTGGGCAAAATTAACCTCGATCGCTGGATGCAGCCCGAGTTTTTAGAAAAAGCTGTAGCGCTAATTTAGCTAAGGGCTTAGCTTGGGGCGCGGCACGGCATGGCTGTTCACCTTCTGACAAAGGGACAGAGCTATAAACACCCTTCCATACTTTTCATCGTCTCTTCGCGGATACACTCGAAGACCTGGCGGTGCAGATTCACAAAATCAGTGGATAGGGTGTCATCGAAATGGCGGGGGCGACGTAGCCCAATCGGCAGCTCGGCCTTGATGTGGCCCGGCTGTACCCCCATAATGCAGATGCGATCGCCCAGAAAGATCGCCTCTTCAATATCGTGGGTGACAAAAATCACCGTGGTTTTCAGGTCATCCCAGATATCCAGCAGCAGTTCCTGCATCATGTGGCGAGTTTGGGCGTCGAGGGCGGCAAAAGGCTCATCCATCAGCAGCACCGATGGCGAGTTGACCAGGGCACGCACAATGCTGGCCCGCTGCTGCATACCCCCCGACATCTGGTGAGGGTAGCTGTTGCGGTGCTTGTACAGTCCCACCCGGTTGAGGTAGTCGTGCACCAGTTCGGTGCGCTCCGCCCTGGGCATACCCCGAATTTTTAGCCCCAGCTCAATGTTTTGAAACGCCGTCTTCCAGGGCAGCAGCGAATACTGCTGAAACACAAAGCCGCGATCGGCCCCCGGACTCTTGATAGGAGCCTGATCAACCATCACATAGCCCGCCGTGGGCTTAATAAATCCGGCAATCACGTTGAGCAGAGTGGATTTACCGCAGCCCGATGGCCCCAGTAAACAGACAAACTCACCGGGCTTAATACCCAGCTGAATCGAATCCAACACATGGGTTTCATGGCCCCGGTTGCGAAAGGTAACCGACAACCCCTCCACCTGAACTGCCCCTTTAACCGTCTGCCGTTGCTCCAGCTGCGTCATCATCACGTCGTATTTTTCCCTTGGGTAATGCCGAAAAAATTAGTCCTGAAATGATCGTTGTGCCGCTCAAACCCTCGGGCTAGGCGCTGCCCTGTTTCTTAATCACCCGCCAGGGCATTAGCGATTCCATTGCTCGACTGACGGCCCAGGAGCTCGCAGCCCCCATCAGACCAATCAGCAGCATGCCCATCACAATCGGCGGATAGTTAGAGGTCACGTAGGATTCCCAGGTGATGTAACCAATGCCATAGCGCCCGGCTAAAATCTCAGCGGTGACCAGGCAAAACCAGGCATTCCCCATGCCAATGACCAGACCACTGGCAATACTGGGTAGCGACCCCGGCACCACAATGTCCTTGAAAATATGCCAGGGCTTGGCCCCCAAACACTGCCCCACACGAATGAGTACCGTATCGCTGAGGGTGCTTTCTACGCCGCTAATCGTGCTAATGAGTACCGGAAAAAAAGCCCCCACAAAGGTGATGAAAACCATCCCGCTCTCGGCGTTGGGGAACATCAGAATCGCCAGGGGAATCCACGCCACCGCTGGAATCGGTCGCAGCAGCTCTAGGGGCGGCATAAACAGATCTTCGGCCACCGCAAACCAGCCAATCAGAATGCCCAACAGTACTCCGAGCCCAGAGGCGATGACATAGCCCCACAGCACCCTCATCAGGCTAGAGCGAAAGTGCACCCAGGGCTTTTCGGTAAAAAAGGTCAGGGTCGCCTTTAGCACCTCTAAGGGAGACGGCACAAACTGAAAATTGATAAAGAAGTCGAAGCTAATGACGCACAGGAACTGCCAAACACCAAAAAACAGCACCAGGGCTAGCAACCGCCGCACTGAACGATTCGACAGGAATGCGCCGTTAAAGGCATGAGCCACCCGACTCAACCAGCGTGGATACCCTGCCTGTGAAACCGAAACCGCCATGGTTTGCCTCTCAATCACATCAAATATTCATTGGTGGTGGACTGGGAGTCACAGTAGGGCAAGCAGATCGCGCTATTCTGTTCCCTATGACCCGCATGATGCCCCCTGAGGTGCAGCGATCGCAGCCCTAGGACAGGCAATGGCCGGGCACAGGGCTACTTGCCCCCAGTGACTTTTGGCCCTCAAGCCGCTATTGCCGGGCGCCAACTAGCTGGGGCTGGCGGTCGGCGTAGAGGTCTTGCAACCCCCTAAAGGCGGTCATCTGTCCACCAGTGGTCGAGGCGTAGGTCTGGGCATCAGATTCGACTAAAAAGGCGGCTACCTGGTCGCCGTTGCTGACAAAGTAGGCATTTTCAGCAAACAGCTTCCAGCCATTGTTGTAGTCATGGACAAACATGACATCTGCGGCCTTGCCGTCCTCCTGTAACGTTGATAGGGCCTTGATCATATTGGCGATCGAGGCAAAGTTCGTGACCTTTTCATCCCCCTGGGCCCAAAACTGAGCCGCCAGTTTAGGATCTTCAATGGTTTCTCCAGTGAGGGCATCTTCTCCTGTAATTTGGTAGGCCTCAGCGGTGGCGATTACCTCGTCATAGTCCAGCCCCATTTCTTCCATCGCGGTGAGCAAATAGCTCTCATCAATCCAGTTGGTAACTTCCTCTGGGTCAACCGGCTTTTCGATTTTTCCTAGGCTAGTCAAGGTAGCAATGCTGTTTTTTAGGGCGCTGATCTGAATCTCGCCAATGGTGGGATCGAGGGGTTGTAAACCCGAGGGGCCTAAAAACATATAGACCACTTCTTTTTCAATACCCGACCACTCTTCAATTTGGGCAGAAATGCCCTCTGGATCGGCTTGAAACATCTGGTTAGCCTCCAGCACGGCCTTGAGATAGGCCACTACAATTTCGGGATATGCTTCGGCAAAATCAGAGCGCACCGTGATGCCGTGGAGGGTAGGTACCCCAGTTTGGGCACCGTCAAAAATCTTTTTGGCAAACCCTCGAAAGGGAAACAGCTCACCAAAGGGAACAAAGTCGGCGTGGGCATCAATTTGCCCGGTGCGTAGGCTAGAACCGCCCACCTCTGGAGCCTGGCTAATCAGGTCTACATCGGTTTCGGGGTCAAGACCAGCATCGCTCAGGGCCTTGAGGAGCATACCGTGAGCCGCAGAGCCAAAAGGTACCGAAATGGTGCCCCCTTTTAGATCGGCTAGGGACGTGGCATCACTCCCTTTGGGCACCACGATTGCATTACCAGCGCCGTTGGGGCTATAGGCTAGGGTGCCAATGAAGACAGAGTCGGCATCCTCGGCCTCCTGCTGAAACTTAATCAAATTGATCACGGCCGGAAAGTCACCCATCAGGCCGATATCAATTTGATTGGCCAGCATTTTGTTCGTAATGGGGGGGCCAGAGGTGTAGCTAGACCATTGGATATCGTACTTAACTCCTTCGTACTTGCCATCGGTGGGCAAATGCTTTTCTAGCAGTTCCAACTCGCGCACCGTGGCTCCGCCAACAGCTGTATTAATAACCTGATCTTGAGTACCAATGGCAATCCGAATTACCTGGCCAGAATTGCTCCCTGATTCACTAGAATCACTACTAGAGTTGACCGACCCAGTTGAACATGACCCCATAAAAATTACGGTAGTCGCCAATAGTCCTGACGCAATTTTTCTTCGAGACCAGCCAATTAAGAAGCGCATACTTTTACCTGAATCAACTCATCTATGGCCTATTTATTCCACCAAGTTCAGCCAGAGACTGTAAACCGAGATACATCCCGATCCCCACAGCATTTTCACCCATAAAATTATTTTCTGAGCCTATATAAATTGCTTATGAAAATCAGAAAAAGGCTTTTTTAAGCACACCATTCATGGCCTCCAACCAGGCTAAATACTCAATTTTGGGTAAGGAATCCTAAAATTCGCTCAGTGCTCCATCTGAATCTCTGGCTGTTAGCCATTGCCTACGGGCTCTATGGGACCAGGGCTGCCCACGGCAGAGGCAGCTACGATTGCCTAATGTTTCCCCTGCCCAGGGTGCCCCTGCAGCCCACCTCGCGCCTCGCCACCAGCCACAGAACGCGCGAGTCACACCCATCACACCTAACGCGGCTTCAGCAGTAGCATGGGGAAACCAAGGCGAATTCAAACAGAGATTGCCTTGAAATCAACACATCGGATTGAAGTGCCAAATCCTTAGAACAATAGCTAAAGCCAGTTGCCCACTAAAACTAAAGCGGCCTATATGCCAGGGAAAACATCTGGCCCGCTTCGAATCGCTCGAATTTGAGCCTGTTGGAGCGCTTGAGCCTGATTCAGGTTTGGATTCTTGAGGAATTGGTAGAAATCCTGGGTGATTTGCGCTGTGACGATGTCCTTGGCTTGCCAAAGGGACGCGATCGCACCCCGTTCCCCAGCCCGAATTGCCACACCGGCTAACCCTAGGGCGGCGCGATTGTCACCGGTGACGGTCTCGCAGGCCGTTAGCACGACCAAATCAATTTGCTGGTTGCCAGGGGTACCAGTCCGGATAAGTGACTCCAATTGACCAAAGGTGACCTTCTCGCCCTGGCCCGTAATGATGAAATTGTCATTGGGATCGGGGCTGAACAGACCGTGGGAAGCAAAATGCAGAATTGGGTAGGTTGTGGCCCGTAAGGCCTGCTGCAGCTGGCTCTGGCTGAATTCACTATCTAAAAGGCTGTACTCCCTGGCAGTGCAGACACCACTGCCTCAACTTCTCGGGATACCGCGGGCAGCGCAGAGAATGAGCGCCTGTCCACGGAGACAGATTGGCTACTGCCCAAGACTAGAGCCTGTAGATTTTCTGGTGGCATCCTGCAAAACTTTGTCTGTAATGCATTAATGCAATGTCATTAGGGGCAATGTCGTTAGGGTTTGCCACATCAACCCGGCACCCCAGAAAATCTTTCACATCTTGCTTGAGAGCAATGCGTTCTAACAGGCTGTGCCCCGGCTGCAGCTCTACTAAAAAATTAACATCACTGGTTTGCTGGCTCTCGCCACGGGCAACTGACCCAAACACCCTCACGTAGTACGCCCCATACCGCTTAGCGCTGGTCAAAATGCGATCGCGCTGGGTCGCAACCGTTCATCGAGGGAGATTGCTCTTGATGTCATCGGTTGAATGGTGGGCAATGCCTACCCTGCTCTTGCGCCCTTCAAGGGTCTAAACCTGGGCTAGGAAATTGTTTCGGGTGGCAGGGGAACCGGTTCCCCTGCCACCCGATGGACCTATCGCACCAGGGCGGGCTTCTCTGCCTGATAGGTAGCCAAAATGCGCTCCGCCATCTGGGGTGGGGTCAACCCCAGCGCTGCCTTCGACTGGTCGGGGGTGGCATGGTCGACCAGTACGTCAGGTACACCGATCCGCAGCACCGAGGCGGGCACCTGGGCATCTAGAATCGACTCGGCCACGGCGGAGCCAAAGCCGCCCATCAGGCAGCCCTCTTCGAAGGTGACGACTTTGCCAATCTCCCGCGCCAGGGGCAAAATCAGCGCCTCATCTAGGGGTTTGGCGAAGCGGGCGTTGACGACAGTAGCCTCAATGCCGTGCTCGCTGAGGATCTCGGCGGTTTGCATGGCGGGGTACACCATCGAGCCGTAGCCCAGCAGCAGCACATCGTCACCCTGGCGCAGCACCTCGGCTTCGCCAATCGGTAGAGGTTCCCAACCCTCTTCCATCAGGGGGGCACCGTAGCCGCTGCCGCGAGGGTAGCGCATGGCGATCGCGCCCTTGGTGTAGTTAATGCCCGTCACCAGCATGCGCTGCAGTTCGGCCTCATCCTTGGGGGCCATCAGCACAATGTTGGGGATGCAGCGCAGGTAGGCGATGTCGTAGAGGCCCTGGTGGGTCGGCCCGTCGGCCCCGACAATGCCCGCCCGGTCGAGGCAGAAGAACACCGGCAGCTTTTGAATGCAGACGTCGTGGACAATCTGGTCAAAGCCGCGCTGGAGGAAGGTGGAGTAGATGGCGGCCACCGGACGCATGCCTTCGCAGGCCAGACCCGCCGCCAGGGTAATGGCGTGCTGCTCGGCAATACCGACATCGACGTACTGCTTGGGTAGCGCCTGCTGGAGCTTATCGAGCCCGGTGCCCGTGGCCATGGCGGCGGTGATGCCGATAATTTTGGGGTTGTCCTCGGCCAGCTTGATCAGGGTTTCGGCAAACACCTTGGAGTAGCTGGGGGGCTTGGGCTTGGTGGACGGGATGCCCTTGCCGGTGGTGAGGTTGAAGGGCGACTGGGCGTGGTATCCGACCTGGTCTTTTTCGGCGATCGCGTAGCCCTTGCCCTTGGTCGTGGCCACATGCACCAGCACCGGGCCGGTGTGCTTGTGGGCCTCTTTGAAGGTGGCGATCAGCTCCTGCAGGTTGTGGCCATCCACCGGCCCCATGTAGGTGAAGCCCAGTTCCTCAAACACAGCCCCCACCTTGGGCACCGCTAGGCGCTTCATGCCCTCCTTGACCCGGTCGAGCTCGGGGGAGAGGGATTCGCCCACAAAGGGAATGTGCTTGAATTGCTCTTCTAGATTGTCGGTGAGAAACTGGACCGGGGGGCTGAGGCGCATTTTGTTGAGATAGCGCGGAATTGCCCCCACGTTGGGGGAAATCGACATTTCGTTGTCGTTGAGCACCACCAGCAGGTTGGTGTTGGGTAGGTGACCAGCGTGGTTAATGGCCTCGAGCGCCATGCCGCCGGTCAGGGCACCGTCGCCGATGATGGCCGCCACCTTATAGTCGTCGCCGCTGAGGTCGCGGGCCAGGGCCATGCCCAGGGCCGCCGAAATACTGGTGGAGGCGTGGCCGGCCCCAAAGTGGTCAAACTTGCTTTCGCTGCGCTTCAGGTAGCCCGCTACCCCATCTTTTTGGCGCAGGGTGTGGAAGTCGTGGTAGCGGCCAGTGATCAGCTTGTGGGGGTAGGCCTGGTGACCGACATCCCAGGTGACTTTATCGCGATCGAGGTCGAGGGTTTGGTAGAGGGCCAGGGTTAGCTCTACCACCCCGAGCCCTGGGCCTAAGTGTCCCCCGCTAGCCGCCACGGTCTCCAGGTGCTTTTCCCGAATTTGGCGAGCCACGTCTTCGAGCTGGCGAATGGATAGACCGTGGAGTTGATTGGGGTGAGTTATGTCACTCAGGTGCATACTGCCTTAACCTCTGCGTCACGCAATTGAGTTTTTCCTGCTACTCTTCACTGTAGAAGATTCAACGACCAGAAATGGTAAGTATAGGGGTATTGGTTTAAACCCTGCTGTCGTAAACTCAGTACCGTTGAGCTCTAGGGAGCTAACGCCCTGTAGTTTATTGATCAACAGTCTGTAACCCCTGATTAGGCCTGTTAACCAAGCGATATAACCTTTAACGTTCTGTTATGGTTCATTTTCTTGCCTCTGCTATCCATCGCCAGTGCCCTGTAATACCGTTTGCCCTAATTACTGGGCTAGCGGCTCCCCTGCTGCTGCTGACGGCTACTCGCGCCAGCGCTAACGATTTTGAGTCCTGCACCCGCGGCCTGATTGATGCGGGTGTTGCCACTGCCTCGGCGACGGCGGCCTGTAGCCAGGCGCTGCACCCCACGGATGTGTCGAACTGCACCATCGACATTGCTAAGCTGGGCGACCTAGAGGCGGACCAGGCCCTGCTGGCCTGCCAGAGCGATCGCCGCCCCCAGGAACTGGCCACCTGCGTCACCGATATTCACCAAAGTCTAGAGGTGGCCAACTCGACTGCGGTTTTGAATAACTGCCGCAACAGCCTGCTGCCTAAGCGCTATGCCGACTGTGTGGTGGGCGTGGCTACAGCAGCCGACCTGGTTACTGCAGAGTCGATGGCCCAGTGCATTGCCGCCGGCACCCGCCCCGAGAATGTAGCCCCTACGTTTATCTTCTCTCGCTAGAGCCGCCGCTGCTGCTCTAGGGCAGTGATGTAGTCGGGGGTCTCCTCTTGGCCCACCTGGCAGGCAGCTCTGTCCACCGCCAGCAGATCATCGCCGTAGATCACCTGACCAATGGCAATGCCATCGCCGCGATCGGGCTGCCAGTCGCGGCTGATAAATTTTTGGCCGCAGTCCACCACTCCGCCCTGAAAGAAGTGGCCCAGAGTGTAGTAGACATCCTGCAAAACTAAGGGCACCGAGGGCCGGTGTAGTTTGCCCCGGGAGCTGGCGCTGCGGGCCCTGTACTTTTCTCGGGGAAACAGACCATAGAGGTTTTTCAGGGAGGCTGAAATAAGCGGTACCCCTTTGAGCTGGGTGCGCTTAAAGGCGCTGACCGACAGGCAGCAGTCGACCTCCTGCAGCAGCTTGGGGGCCCACATGGTCTTGAACCGCACCGGGCTGGGGGATCGGTTGGGGTATTCCTCCAGTTCTAGATCATCGGCGTTGAGCAGCTGGACTCGGTCCGATAGCAGCTGGTGGACGCCGTTCTTGGCCATGATGGTGTCGAAGGCCACCTTGGAGCAGACCCCCTCCACAATTAAAATCTCGGCCTTGGGGCTGTGGGTCTGCAGGGCTCGGATCACCTCGCCCAGCACCGCCATGCTGACCGTGGCCGGCGGCCCAACCGGGTAACCAAGGTTGGGTTTAACGAGAATGCGGCGAGCCGCCTGGGCGGCAGCGGGGGGGATGTACTCGAAGCGATCGCTGGGGATCGTATAGGTCGGGGCTGGAGCGGGCATGGTTGAGGGAAAGCCTGAGGGGGTCAACTAATAAACTGCACCACAATGATGCCAACGGCCCAGGCAAAGAAAATCCAGGTTATCAGGCCGGTCATCGCTACACCTCCTTATTATTTTTTCATGGGAAAAAACCCTTTGGATACAATGTAGTAGGGCAGTGGGGCAATTCCGAGGGCAGAAAACCGAACCGAAGTAGGGGGAATGGGAACTGCTACCCCATTGGGTCGGGAGGCTGGCTCTGGGAGGAGCCTGAACCCTCTGCCAAGCACAACGCCAAAAATCTGCGGCTCAAAAACCTGCGGCTCAAAAATCTGAGGATTAGGGTTTACTCTCCTGGGTTGTGTCGCGTATAGTAGTAGACTGTGTCTGTGATAAAAAGGTCTTACGACTAGAGAAACCAAATGGCTAAGAAAAGCATGATTGCGCGGGAGCGCAAGCGGGAGAAAATTGTTGAGCAGTACGCCAAGAAGCGCCAGGCGCTCCTGGAAGAGTTCAACAGTGCTGAAAATCAGCAGCAGCGGGTGGCCATTCACCGCAAAATTCAGCAACTTCCCCGCAACAGTGCGCCGACACGCCTGCACAATCGCTGCTGGATGACCGGTCGTCCCCGCGGTTACTACCGCGATTTTGGCCTGTGCCGCAATAAGCTACGGGAGATGGCCCACCAGGGTCTTCTGCCTGGGGTCGTTAAGTCGAGCTGGTAGATTTTCGTCGATATTACGGCGCGATCGCAGGGGGCTAAACCCTGCTTGTTAAGGTAATCGCGTTAAGGGGTGTGGGCATAGCTCACACCCCTTTTGTTTTAGGAATGTCCAGCCGATGTTCAGTGGCTATCGTGCCTATCGCCCGCCCCAGGGAGGTCCATTGGCGTTTGAGCACCGCCTGCCGACCTGAGCCTGCACAGAGGCGGCCAGTGGTCGATGGGGGCCTAACCGACCTAAGGGATGTTGCGGATAGCCAAAATCGCCCCAGCCTCATGTCCGCCACACCCACTCAAAAAAAACAAAGGGAGAAAGCGATGCACCATCGCTTTCTCCCTTTGGGGAATAAATTGGGGTTATAAAGACCTGAATGAGCCAGGCGCCCCCAGCTAGACAATCTACTCGGCAGTTACCAGCTCGGTGCTGCCCCGACGACGGCGGCTGGTCAGGGTGTTAAATAGCATTTGACCGATCGCCTTAATCAGGTTTCCTTCCAGTTCCTGGAACATTTCCATATTGATACCAAAGGCATCGTTGGCCTCTTCCACGATCCGGGCGATCATCGCCTCATCCACCGGAGCCGCATCCATCGACTCACGGTACTTCGCCTTGAACGCCTTCTCATCAGAAATTTCGGGGAACTCGTAGAAGGCCGTGCCCTCCCCTTCCGACAGGTTCATCGCCCGCTGGGCAATGCCCTTGAGAATCTGACCACCCGAGAGATCGCCAATGTAGCGGGTGTAGGAATGGCTGACCAGCAGCTCGGGCTGGGTTTTAGCCACCTCACGAATGCGATCGACGTAGCGCTGTCCGCCGGGGGTCATGGCAATCTCATTTGCCCAGTTGGAGCCGTAATAGTAGGCCAGATCGGCCTCTAGGGATGCCTTGCGATGTAGCTCTGGGAAGTAAACCTTAGAGACCACTGGATGATTCCGATGGCGCTCTAGCTCCTCTTCCATGGCCGCGTAGGCGTAGTAGAAGTTGGCCACCAGCTTGCGGTAGGAATTCTTTTCGACCACACCCCGCAAAAAGCAGCGCACAAAGCCCATATTCTCGGCCATGGTGTGGGCTTTTTTGGTGCCTTCGCGCAGCTCGGTGGATAGGTTACTGCTCATGCTGACTGTCTCGCTCTAGGTTAGTTAAAGGGGAGGTTTAATGGGGAGTTTTGCTTCGACAATGTCTGACCAGACAAAGCTAGGCCCCTGAATGACTGAGAACTTAACCTGCCATTACAAGGGCCATATTTGTTTAACTTAGACCGATTTGATCATCGTTTCCATTACGAATTTTTACAGACGGTTACTTAAACCCTGGTTTTCTCAGGAAGGGTCGGCAGCGAAGAGGACCCTGGCCGCCTGCCGTGTGGGTTGGGCGAGCAGGGGAGCGAGGGCGCAGGGGAATGGCTCCTGCGCCTAGCCTGCCATGCGGGTGAGCAGCACCGGACAGGGAGAGTACACCCGCACGAAGTCCGTCAGCGACTCGCCCAGGACCTTGTCCAAATCGGGTAGACCCTTAGCAATGGTAGGGCGGCGATCGGGTGAACCCAGGATGATCAGATCCATGTGGCGTTCTTCGGCCAGTTCGCAGATACGGCGACCGGGTTTACCTTCGGGGGCAGCCAGCTTGTAGTCGATGCCGTACTTTGTCACCTCGGCGACCGCAGCCATCAAAATGGGGTCCTGGTTGGGGTTGGAGCTGGCCACGTCAAAGGGTTTGGCCTTGAGGCTAGAGACTGTGTGCACCAGGGTCAGTTCGCCCCCCTTGATGTCGCGCAGCAGCGAAATGGCAATGTTCAGCCCTTCCTTGGCCGAATCTGATTTATCCATGGCCACCATGACCCGTTTGATCGGGCGAATGCTGTAGAGGTCGTCTTTGACCAGCAGCATGGGTCGGGAGGACAGCTGAAATACGTACTGGCTGACGGAATTTTCGAGAATGGCCTTGAGCCCCTGTAGGCCCCGCGACCCCATGATGATCAGGTCAGCGTCGATCTCGTCAGCCACCTGAATTACCACGTCCTTGGGGTCGCCCTCGCGCAGGACGGCCGTAACTCTTCCGGGGTCGAGGCTCAGGGTCGTGATGGCGGTAGCCAGGGTGCGTCCCCCCGCTTCCCATTTGGTCGCCATGGCCTCGGCCGACACCTGGCAGGGCACTACGTGGAGCACCGTCACCGAGGCTCGCTGGATCAGGGGAATCTCCATCAGCGCTTTCATCATGGCTTCGGTGTTGCCGGTGCCAGAGTCGGCCAAAAGAATCTTTTCTATCATGATGTCCTCGTAGGGTTGCGCTCGATGGTAGGGCTTTTAAGGAGTAGTGCTGGAATCAAAGAACGGCTAGGGATCCTACGACTAGGGCCCGATTGGCCAGTCTACATTCGTTGGATCAACGACCGATGAAACTGAGATATGTTGTTCTCAACCATCATAGGCACTGGTTTTGAGCCTATTTTGGCCCGATTCATAATTTGTAGTACAGTCTGCTTGCCGGTCAGGCTATCTATGGAACCGTTTAATGGAACCGTTTGAATGAAGTCGTCTCCCTGGTACGAACACCGGCTGACTGTACAGCCTCACCACACCGACTACGCCGGCATTGTCTGGCATGGCACCTACATCGCCTGGATGGAGGAAGCCCGGGTGAATTGTCTCAATGATTGTGGGCTCACCTTTGCTGACTGGGTGAAGGCCGGGGTTGACCTACCGGTGGTGGATTTGGGGATACGCTATCGGCGATCGCTCTCCCTTGGCGACCCAGTCCTGGTCAAAGCCCGCCTTGAGCCCACTCGGGGGGTACGCATCGTGTGGCATTACGACATTCAAAACGCCTCCACCCACGACACCTGTATTGAAGGCACTGTGACCCTGGCCATGGTAGATTTCAAAACCCGCCGGGTGCTGCGCCGATTGCCCGCATACCTACAAACGGCCCTAGATGGTCTGCTCTAGTCCGACTGGAGGGAAAAGGAGCAGAGGCGCGAGGGAGCCAGGGTGATAGCCCCTTTGCCCCCCGGCAGCCGTCCCCCACCGTATGCCGCAGTTCACCAGGGCCTGCGGGATGGTGCCAAAACTTTGTAGGATGAGCAAGGCGAAGCATGCCCATCTCGGCCTATAGGCCGACAACGACGGGTATAGGCTGGTGCCTTTTGCTCATCCTACGAT
>JBGSNT010000167.1:0-13274 GCA_041739575.1 Nodosilinea sp.
GGGCGAATGCCGAGGGTCAGCGAGGTGCCGACGTAGGGCTGATAGCGCGATCGCATTCCCTCGGGCACTGGCAGCCGCAGCGCCCCAGCCACTACCACCAGACCGTCGCCCTCGGGCTGGAGGGTAGCGCTGAAAAAGTTCATCGCCGGGCTGCCCATAAACCCGGCCACAAACATGTTGTTGGGCGACTCGTAGAGGTTTTGGGGCGTATCCACCTGCTGCAAAATGCCCTGGTTCATCACCGCAATGCGGCTGCCCATGGTCATCGCTTCCACCTGGTCGTGGGTGACATAGATAAAGGTGGTGCCCAGTTTGTTGTGCAGCTTACTGAGTTCGGCCCGGGCCTGCACCCGCAGCTTGGCATCCAGGTTGGACAGGGGTTCATCCATCAAAAAGGCCGCCGGGTCACGGACGATGGCCCGCCCCACCGCCACCCGCTGGCGCTGGCCACCGGAGAGCTGCTTGGGTTTGCGATCGAGTAGCGCTTCAATGCCGAGTTGGGTGGCGGCGGCCTGCACCCGCTGCTGAATCTCGCCCTGGTTGGTGCCCTGGAGCTGGAGGCTAAAGGCCATATTCTCAAACACGCTCATGTGCGGGTACAGCGCGTAGGACTGAAACACCATGGCGATATCGCGCTCGCGGGGCGACAGCTCGTTCACCCGCTTGCCGTCGATGTAGAGGTTGCCCTGGCTAATCGACTCTAGCCCCGCCAGCATGCGCAGGGAGGTGGTTTTGCCGCAGCCCGACGGGCCGACCAGCACCAGAAACTCGTCGTCGCCGATCTCTAAGTTGAGGTCTTTGACGGCGACAAAGCCGTTTTCGTACTGCTTAGTAACTTGCTCGAATACAATATGCGCCATTATCCCTTCACCGAACCTGCCAATAACCCCCGGATAAAGTACCGCTGCAGGGCAAAGAACACCAGCAGCGGCACCACCATCGAGATAAACGCCCCCGCCGTGAGCAAATGCCAGTCTTGGCCGCGATCGCCCACCAGATTTCGTAGCACCAGGGTGACCGGGGCCACATTCTGGTTGCCGCCCAGATACACCAGCGCCACCAGCAAATCGTTCCACACCCAGAGAAACTGAAACACCGCAAAGGAGGCGATCGCCGGGGTCGACAGCGGCACCACAATGCGGGTAAAAATCTTCAGGTGCGAGGCCCCATCCACTGCCGCCGCTTCGATCAGGTCGCGGGGCAGGGTGCCGATGTAGTTGCGCAGCAGGTAGATGCCCAGGGGCAGACCGTAGGCCGTGTGGGCCAGCCATACCCCCAAAAACGTGCCCGCCAGGCCCAGGCTGTTGTAGGCCCGCAGCACCGGAATCAGCGTCATTTGCAGGGGCACCACCAGCAGCCCCACTATCATCACAAACAGCAGCTGCCGACCCGGAAAATCCATCCAGGCCAGGGCGTAGGCGGCAAAGGTGGCCATGGCGATCGGCATCACCGTCGCGGGAACGGTGATAATCAGGCTGTTGAGAAAGGCCTGGCCCATGCCCTGGCCGGTCAGCACATCGACGTAGTTGCCCAGGGTAAACTGGCCCAGATCGAAGGGCAGGCTAAACACCGTCCACCAGCCGCTCTCCGTCAGCACATCGGGCTGGCGAAAGGAGCTGATCAAGAGCCCGGCGGTTGGCAGGGTCCAGAGGAGGGCGATCGCAACCACCACAATATGCACCGGGGCGGTGGTCAGCAGCGTCTCCAGCCGATCCATGAAGGTGCGCGACTGGGAGGGGCGCTGTTTGGGTAGGGGCGTCATCGGTTGGCCTCCTGCTGCTGAAAGCGGCGAATATTGGCTACCATGACCGGAATCACCGCCAGTAGCAACACCACGGCGATCGCGCTGCCCCGGCCAAAGTTGCGGAAGTTAAACATCTCTTTGATCATGCGGCTGGCGATCACGTCGGTATCCAGATTGCCGCCGGTCATCACAAACACAATGTCAAACACCTTTAGCACCAGCACAATGATGGTGGTCGACACCACCACAATGGTGGAGCTGATCATGGGAATGGTGATGCGCCAAAAGATCTGCACCTCGTTGGCCCCGTCGATGCGCGCCGCCTCAATCACATCCTTGGGAATGCCCTTCACCGCCGAGGAGAGCAGCACCATGGCAAAGCCCGTTTGCAGCCAGATCATAATGACGATCAGGGCAAAGTTGTTGACGGTTTTATTCACCAGCCAGCCAATCGGCTCGAAGCCCAGCGCCACTACCACCGCATTGAGCAGGCCAATTTGGTCGAACCCCGGCGGCTGGTAGGCGTAGACAAACCGCCAGATCACGCTGGCCCCCACAAAGGAAATCGCCATGGGCAAAAAGATCAGCGCCTTGGCCAAGGGTTCGTAGCGCACCCGATCGACCAGCACGGCAATCACCAGCCCCAGGCTAACGCTCACCCCCGTCACCAGCACCAGCCACAGGGCGTTGTTGCGAAAGGCGATTAACATGTCGGGGTTGGTAAAGGCAAAGATGTAGTTATCTAGCCCCACCCAGCTAGTCGACCGCTGATCCATAAAGCTGATGGTGATCGTGCGAATCGTCGGCCAAACCAGAAACGCTCCAAGCATTGCCACCGCTGGGGTCATATAGACCCAGGGCAAAACCCGCGATCGCGCCCCGTAGGGCAGCCGATTCACTGCCAGATTGGCGACATAGAACAGGGCAATCACCCCGCCCGAGCCCAGCCCAATGGCGGCGATCGCGCTCAACAGCCGAATTGCATTCGAGGCATCCTGCATTGGGCTATATCCCAGTCGTTAACGAATCAGTCATACCAAACTCGATTGAAGGCCCTCACCCTAAATCTCTCTCCCTGAGGATCTACCGCTTATACGCAAACACATCTCAGCTGAATTGCCCTAGGTCGATCCCCCCAACCCCCCTTAAAAAGGGGGGCAAGGGCTCCCTTTTGGGAGGGAAACTGCCCCCTTTTCTCAAGGGGGGCTTTATGGAGGAACTGGGAAAGGGCACATCTGGGGGGATCATGATGGGGATTCAGCCAAGAACAGAAATGTGTATGACCAGTAGCCCTAAGGAGAGGGACTTTGAACTCTGACTCCCCTTCTCCCCTCGGGAGAAGGGGCTGGGGGATGAGGGGCAAACCTTGAAGCAGTGAGTCTCCCCCTATTTGGCAGGGCAAATGCCATTTGCCCCTACAAGCATCTACTGGGGCCAACTCGCCTCAATACTAGAAAGCACCCTGTCCACATCCTCGCCGCCCACGTAGTCGACAATGCCGCTCCAGAAGGTGCCGGTGCCCACCACGCCGGGCATCATGTCAGACCCGTCGAAACGCACCACGTCAGCCAGGGCCAAAATCTCGGCCTGCTGCCGCGTCACCTCGTCGGGGTAGACATCCAGACCCACCGCTTTGTGGGGAGAAATGAACCCCCCCAGGCTGGCCCAAATTGCGTGGGGTTCAGGGGTGGTCAGGTACTCCATCAGGGCCTGGGCTTCGGGGGTATCGTTAAACATGGCAAACACATCCCCCGCCACTAGCACGGGCGTGCCAAATTCGGGGTCAATGCCGGGCAGGGCGAACACGGCCACCGTCTCGCCGGGCACCGCATCTTCGGGCAAGAAACTGGCGATAAAGTTGGCCTGGCGGTGCAGGTAGCAGCGGGGCGGGTCGCCAAACAGCCCTCGAATCGAATCGCCAAAGGGTGTGCTGATTGCCCCCACCGTACCGCCGGAAATGTAGTTGGGGTTGAGCACAATCGTGCCAAATTCTTCGAATGCGGTTTTGACCGGGGGCGAGTCAAAGGCAATCTCATGGCTGACCCACTGGTCGTAGACCTCCGGGCCAGCGGTGCGCAGCATGATGTCTTCGACCCAGTCGGTGCCCACCCAGCCCGTGGCATCGCCGCTTTCCATACCCAGGCACCAGGGGGTTTTCCCCGCCGCCACGATCTGGTCGCTGAGGGCGATCATCTCGTCCCAGCTGGTGGGAATGCTGTAGCCCTGGGCGGCAAAGGCCTTAGGGTTGTACCACACCAGGCTTTTTACCGAGGCCCGCAGCCAGACGCCATACATCTCACCATCGACCGTGCCCAGGTTGAGCCAGTTTTCGGGATAGGCCGCCTCCAGGGCGCTGGGCTCCATAAAGCTGGTGACCGGAATCAGCTGACCATCGGCGGCAAAGTCGGCCATCAGCCCCGGCTGCGGAAACATAGCAATATCCGGCGCATCGCCCGACTCCACCCGCACCGGCAGCAGGGTGGCAAAGGCGTCGGTGCCTTCGTAGATCACCTCAATGCCCGTCTCTTCCTCAAAGGGGGCCAGGGCTGCCTCTAGTTTTTCCTGCTGCTCGCCGACGACTACCCCTAAAACCGTCACCGTCCCGGTGCCCTCCCCGCCGCCACTGTCGTCGGAGGTCGGTTGCCCACCATCGCAGGCGGCCAGGAAAGCCAGGCTTAACCCGACAGTCAAACCCTGGCTCAGGTAACGTCTTAGGGGTGTACTAGTCATAGTTCTTTCTAAGGGTCGCTGCCCCTTCACCATAGGACGCGACGGGACATTGGGCAAAAGACGCGATCGCCGGCAATATTGCCAAACAGGGCCGAAACTACCTGAAATTGAGCCTGCTCCGCTGGGTTTGTGAATCATAATTCATCTGCGACCCTGCGACCTCACGCCAGGTTTACGTCGTCACCCAGGTCCAGCGCCTATCGTAGGCACCTGGTTGGCATCTATTCTGTGCACCTGGTCTGTGCATCTGGCAGTCGATGGTCATGACAGGCCGGGCTGGGCCAGCGGCGAGGGAGACCAGCGTAGGCGATCGCATTGGGGAAAGGTCTCAAGGTCTGCAACGAACCCCTGGCCCAGGGCTATACTAGCCAGCTATGAATAGCTCTACACCCAACCGGGGCGCTGTGGCTGCGGGCCACGCCCTCACCGCCGAGGCCGGGGCCGAGATGCTGCGTCAGGGGGGCAATGCCTTTGATGCGGCGATCGCAGCGGCCTTTACCGCCTGTGTGACCGAGAGTGCCCTCACCTCCCTGGCCGGGGGTGGCTTTTTGCTGGCCCACACGGCGGCGGGCGAAAACCGACTGTTCGACTTTTTTTGCCAGACCCCGAGGTCTAAGGCGATCGGGCGATCGCCTGACTTCTATCCCATCCACGCCAACTTTGGCGACACTGTCCAGGAGTTCCACATTGGCCTGGGGTCGATGGCGGTGCCGGGGGCGATCGCAGGGCTGCTCCACATCCACCAAGCCCTAGGTCGGCTGCCTCTAGCTACCGTTGTGGCCCCGGCCCAGCGTTGGGCCACCCAGGGCACAGCGATAGAGCCCTTTCGCGCCTACTGCTTTCAAATTTTGGCCCCCATTCTGACCGCCACCGCCGCCGCACGGGAAATCTATGCCCCAGCGGGCGAGTTGCTGGCGGCAGGCGATCGCTTCTACCTGCCCGGCTTCGCCGCCTGCCTGGACGACCTGGTGCGTCACGGGGCCGACTTCTTTTATCGGGGCACCCTGGCCCACGCCATCGCCAGCACCTGCCAAACCCAGGGCGGCTACCTGAGCCTGGAAGATTTGCACGCCTTCCAGGTAGTTGAGCGTGAGCCGCTGGCCATCCCCTATGGCAATGCCACCCTGCTTACCAACCCACCCCCCAGTTCTGGCGGCACGCTGATTGCCTTTGCCCTAGAATTACTGGCCCAGGCAGCCCCCAGCACCACCACCCATGGCAGCCCTCGCCACGTGGCTACCCTGCGAGAAGTCATGGGGTTAACCAACCTGGCCCGTCAGCGGGGCTACGACGACCACCTGTATCGGGCCGACATTGCCCAGGAATTTCTCAGCCCGGCGCACCTCGCCCCCTACCTAGAACAGCTCCAGGCCAGCCTCAGCCAGGGGGGTAATAAATGGGGCAGCACCACCCACATCAGCGTGGTGGATGGGGAGGGCAACGCGGCCAGCCTCACCACCTCCAACGGCGAGGGGTCGGCCTACGTCATCCCCGGCACCGGCATCATGATGAACAACATGCTGGGGGAAGAAGACCTCAACCCCCAGGGCTTTCACCAGTGGCCTACGAACCAGCGCATGTCGTCGATGATGGCCCCAACCCTGGTGCTGCAGGACGGCAAACCTCGGCTGGTGCTGGGGTCGGGCGGCTCTAACCGAATTCGCACCGCCATTTTGCAGGTGGTCTCGAACGTGCTGGATTTTGGCCTGGATATCGATGCTGCCGTCCATGCCCCTCGCCTGCACTGGGAGCGGGGGGCGCTGCATTTGGAGCCGGGCTACGACCGAGGGGCGATCGAAGCCGAGGGGATCGGCAACGACGACCACTGTACCTGGTGGCAAACCTCCAATATGTATTTTGGCGGCGTCCACGCGGTGGCGGTTGGCCCCGATGGCCAGCTGTCTGGAGTGGGCGATCGGCGCCGGGGCGGAGCCTGCGTGGTGGTGAATGGCTAGGCGAGCGGGCTCTAGGGCAGACACCAGAAGCGGATGGTTTCGTCGGCACTGGTGCTGACCACCATGCGGCTGTCGGGGGTAAAGGCCAGGGCGCGCACGGCCCAGGCGTGGCGGAGTTGGGTGGTTTGTCCTGACCCTTGCAGGTTGATCAAGACTAACGAGCCATCCTCTGCCCCGATCGCTAACCAGCCACCGTCGGGGCTAATCGCCAGGGCCGTAATGGGACTTGCAGATTTGTGAATCACTAGCCCCGCATCGGAGTTGTCAGCACTCCATGCCTGGACGTGGCCCGCCAGGTCGCCGCTGACGATGCGACCATCGTGGGGATGACAGGCCAGGGCGGTGATGGCGGCGGTGGGGGCAGTGAGGGTGCGAGTGAGGCGGCCCGAGGGCAGCGACCACAGGCGAATGGTGCGATCGCGCCCCCCGCTCACCAACAGGTCGCCTGGGCCATCCACCGCCAGGGCCATCACCTGGTCTTGGTGGTGCACCAGGGTTTTCGGCGCATTGTCCGTGCCCAACGACCAGAGATGAATGCGCCCATCGCCACCGCCTACGGCCAGGGTGCCAGCCTGAGTGACCAGTAAAGCCGAAATCTGCCAGCCCGCCAGGGGCAGTCGCTGACCGCTGTAGTCAGCCAAGTTCCACCGGATCAGTTGGCTGTCATCGCCGCCGCTGATCAGGGCATCCCCCTGGGGCGTAAAGGCCACGGCGTTGACCGGGCCGCGATGCCCCAACCGCCCCAGCGATTTACGCCAGGTGTGGATCGGTGCGCCGTTGGTGCAATCCCACAGCCGCACCGAGCCATCGGTGCAGGCGGCGGCGATCGCCCGTCCGTTGGGGCTGACCGCCAGCCCATTGGCCACGATCCCCGACAGGCTGAGGGCAAACCGCTGCTCCCAGGCGCTTCGCGCAGCGTTCCATCCTGGAATCGCAGAGGAATCGGCCAGCGTTACCGCAGACGAAGTGGATGGCTGAGGCGTCCCGTCTCCCCCGGCTAGGCCACTCCAGCGTAGGTCGGCCAATACATCCTGGGCTGTGCTGTAGCGCTCCTGGAGACGACGGTTGACCATGCGATCGAGCACGCGCCCCAGGGCTGGGCTGACGGGGGCCGCCACGTAGGGTCGCCACACCCAGGCGTCGTCACCCACGGAGTACAGATCGAAGGGGTGCAGCCCGGTGAGCAGATGCAGGCAGGTTACCCCCAGGCTAAAAATATCGCTGGCGTAGACCGCCTTACCCAGGGCTTGCTCCGGGGCGGCATAGCCTGCGCTGCCAATTACCGTAGCGGTGCGCTGGAGCTGCTCGGGGTCTGCGATCGCCTTCGCCGCCCCAAAGTCTACTAGCACCAACGGCTGCGGAGCCGGAGGCACAATGATGTTGGCGGGCTTAATATCGCGATGAATAACGCTGTAACGGTGAATGTAGGCCAGCACCGGCAGCAGGTCGTAGAGCACTCGCCGCACCAGCCCCTCGCCATCGCCATTGGAGGCTGGCTGAATGAGCTGATCAAGGTTGGGGCCAGGGATATACTCCTGCACCAAAAACTGGCCCTGGGCATTGTCCACGACATTCAGCAGGGCCGGAATTTGGGGATGCTGTCCCAGGCTGGCCAACTGCTCTGCCTCACGGTGGAAGCGTTCCGTCCTGGCATCGGGGCGATCGTTTCCCGCTACTAGGCTCAGCTGCTTGATCACACAGGGCAGGGGAGGATCGATCCCCTCATCCGCGGCCAGATACGTACGACCAAAGCCGCCCTGACCTAAAGAGCGCCGACAGCGGTAGCGATCGGCCACCCGCAGCGGCTGCCCACAGGATTCACAAACTAAACCAGCGTCTGTATTCTCAGGCTGGGGACAGGCGGGGTTAGGGCAAAGAGTGGTCAAGGACAGTTCTGAATCGAAATTGCTGCATAGGGGTATGAATCAAACGTTCCAGGTTGTTCGGCGGGCGAATCACCGTCCGCCCCTACACAGGTCATGCCGCAATTCAACGCTCCCGCTAGGTTGGCACCAACTCACCGGGCCGCAGCTTGGCCCACTTGCCCAATTCTTCCGAGAAGCTGTCGCAGCCGACTACGTCGTACTCCTGTTCAACCACATCACCCAGGATGCGAAGGTTAGCGTTGACCGTAGGATTCACCGCCTCAAAGCTGGGGGAATCGGTTAAATGGGGCTGGCCGTGGAGTTCTTCCACGGCGTGGTAGGTGGTGCAGCGATCGACGTAGTAGCAGTTCACACAAATGCACATAGCACGCCTCCAGCAGGAACGCGGTCAGGTCAGGGCCATCCTCTCCAGTCTAGCCAGCCCGTCGCCGAATAGCGGCCCGCTGGGGGGTAGTCAGGGGCGTTGGCAGTAAAGGGGATGCATTTTCTGGTAGTCTAACTCAGGTTTTTTGAATGTCCCAGGCGGCCCAGCCCAGATGTTGCAAAATGAAAACCGGGTCAGGTTTTCGGCTGTTCTCTGCGGGGCTAGGGTGTCAAGACTGAAAAACCCTGTTGTAATGAAAGAAATGAGGGTTCATTGAATCCAACGCTATCACCGATTTCCCTTGCAGTGGCTACTGAAAAATCGGCGCTTTCGCCTAAAACCTGGCCCTTCAGCGTATCGCTACTGCCACAGCAAGCCTACCTGGTGGGGGGAAGTGTCAGAGATGCCCTGCTGCGTCGTCAGGCCGATTACTTAGACCTCGACTTTGTGCTGCCCGAGCGGGCGATCGCCACCGCCCAAGCCATTGCCCAGCAGTACGGCGCTGGCTTTGTGGTGCTCGACGCCGATCACCAGATCGCGCGGGTGGTGTTCCCCAACGCCACGGTGGACTTTGCCCAGCAGGTGGGGCCAACCATCTACTCTGACCTGCACCGCCGCGACTTTACCATCAATGCGATCGCCTACAGCCCCCACAGCGAGACCCTGCTCGACCCCCTCGACGGCTGCGCCGATCTGGCCCGCAAGACCCTCTGTATGGTGGCCGCCGAAAACCTGGAGGACGACCCGCTGCGGCTGCTGCGCGCCTATCGCCAGGCGGCCCAGCTGGGCTTTAGCCTCGACCCTGGCACCCAGCAGACCATCCGCAGCCTGGCCCCCTCCCTGGGGCGGATGGCCGCCGAGCGGGTGCGGGGCGAACTAGACTGCCTGCTCAGTCAGCCGGAGGGGTCAACCCTGCTTACCCTAGCCTGGCAAGATGGCCTGCTCCAGACCTGGCTGCCCGAGGTGACGGGGGCCGATCTGGAGCGGCTGGGCACCATTGACCAGCTGGCGGCCCAATACCACGAGCGCTGGCCCAACTATTCCCACCTGTTGCACAGCTGGATCAAAGAACAAACTACCCCTGGTTTGCACCGCAGCTGGCTCAAGGCCACCAAGCTGAGCCAGCTGTTGCTCGCCAACGGGGCGGCGGCAGAAGCCACCCTATCCCGGCTGAAGTACAGCCGGGCCGAGCAACAGGCGGTGCTGAGTATTCTCAAGGGCTGGGAGTATCTGCACCAACATCAGGGGCCTACGCTGCTCCCCCTGGGACAGCAGTATCAGCTATTCAAGAGCTCGGGTGCGGGGTTTGGCGGCGTGGCTCTGCTGGGTCTAGCCCATGGACTGCCCGAGGCCCTGGTACTACCGCTGCTGGAGCGCTACCTCACCCCCAACGACCCGGTCGCCCATCCCCATCCCCTAATTACAGGGAAAGACCTGGTGCAAGGGCTCGCCCTCAAACCAGGTCCTAGGATTGGAGAATTGCTGGAGGCCATTGCCTTGGTCCAGGCGGAGGGCCTCGTCAATAGCCGGGACGAGGCGCTGACCTGGGTGAAGCAGCAACTCTAGCCCATGGGCTAGAGCTGCGCCGAATTTATAGCGATGGCCACTGCGCTTAGGGATTCGCGCTGAAACAAGATACCGAGCTTATAGCCCAGGAACGATCTCGGTCACCTGTTCCATCAGAGTTTCGTCAATGGTGAGTTCGCCGTCAGGCACTGCGGCGTCGAGATCGGTCTCTTCGATCACCATTTCGGAGTCGGTTTCTTCAACCACTGCATCCACGGTGCCGTCGGGCTCAATTTCTTCGACCATCACATCGGAGTCGGTTTCTTCAACCACGGCATCCACGGTGCCGTCGGGCTCGATCTCTTCGCCCACTACTTCGGAGTCAATTTCTTCAACCACTGCATCTACGGTGCCGTCGGGCTCGATCTCTTCGCCCACTACTTCGGAGTCAGTTTCTTCAACCACGGCATCCACGGTGCCGTCGGGCTCAACCTCTTCGGTCACCATTTCGGTGGTGCCTTCTTCAGTCATGGCCTCAGCCTCAACCGTCATGTCGGCCTCGCCGACTTCGACTTCAGCGATAGGGGCAACGGCCTCAGGGGTAGGAACCGCCGCCTCGATCGCAGCGGTATCGGCGTCGGGGCTTTCCTTCGCCTGGGAGGGCAGGCCGAGGGCCATGCCGACCAGAGTTAGGCTACCGGCAGCAAGGGCAAGCTTACGGTAAATTGCCATAGTTTTTTCCTCAAAAAAAAGCGTCTTCAGATGGGGTCGGGGTGGCACTACAAACGTGTTACAAAATCCACCGCCAACGTTTGGTGAACTTAACATGGGCTCTAGGAGAGGGCCAGCCCTGTTAAGGAAGAAGTATGAAGTTTTGGTTAAGCAATAGGAATAACTTTGGTTAAGACATGTTTGGGGAACTTTTCCTCAGGCCGATGCATCTAGGTGTGATCGCCTGCGGGATTTTGGGTTAAGAAACCCTGAAAAACGCTACATTACCGAAGGTGCCTCTCCACCTCTCCGCCACCTACCCCTTACCTATCCACTCACTCACGTTCCATCCAGCCATGACCACCGCTTCAGCTGCTCCCACCCAGTACGGCGATCGCGCCATTCTCCAGGCCAGTGCAGAACCCCTGGAAAAGTGGCCTAACCCGTCGGAGAATGTCTACACCATTCACTTGGAGCACCCGGAGTTTACGGCCCTGTGCCCGCGATCGGGCTACCCGGACTTTGGCACCATTGTGGTGGACTATTGTCCGGGGCCGTGGGTGGTGGAGCTGAAGGCGTTTAAGCTCTATATCAATGGTTTTCGTGACCAGCGGGTTAGCCACGAAACGGTGGCTAATCAGATTGCCGATCGCCTGTGGGATGAGTTGCAGCCGCAAGGGTTGCGGGTGATTGGCGATTACACCCGGCGGGGCGGGGTGAAGACGGTGATTACGGTGAAGAAGGGCGATTGCTCAGAGTTTGAGCCCTACACAGCCAATGTGCTGTAGGGGCAAATGGCATTTGCCCAATGCAATGTCGTCGCTCTTCCCGATCTGCCGTAGGGTGGGCACCGCCCACTACCCTTTACGGCATGAATTAGGTAACTTCTTGGGATACTAAACCCCTGGGAGCGGCGCACAATGGGGGACAACAGCCAGATCTACCGCTGGGGCCATTTCGCAGGCCCCAGACCCCCGTCGAGAATGGCGTTCCGCCGCCCTTCACCCCACGGAAAGGGCTGACCGATCATCGGTTTAAACCCCTGTGTTGCCAATGAACCTGTAGGCAACATTCAACCCTAGTGCAGCGTCAGGATTAAAATTAGGGGTCGCGTAGGTTGGGTGCAGCGGAGCGAAACCCAACAGCAGTAAGCCTTGTTGGGTTCTGCTAGCGCGCCACCCAACCTACAAATTTAGGCTTGACAGACCACTAGCCGTTGCCCCATCTTCCCCATCTCCTCACCCACTCCCCTACTCCCCTACCCATGGTGCGGCTCTTCATGGGGGATCAACGAATGGGGCTTCTCTAGGCCGTGGGTTTCCATCAGGGCCTGGTCGCCCATGATCTCGCGGGGGCAGCCGTCGGCGATGATGCGGCCTTCGTCGATAAGAATGACGCGATCGCAGACTTCCAGCACAAACTCTAGGTCGTGGGAGGAGATCAGGACGGTCTCGGTGGAGTTTTGCAGAAAGCGGATCAGGCGGCGGCGGGTGCGCAGGTCGAGGCTGGCGGTGGGTTCGTCGTAGAGAATAATTTGGGGGGTCATGGCTAGCAGACCGGCGATCGCCACCATCTGCTTTTCACCGCCGGACAGGTGGTGGGGCAGGCGATCGAGCAGGTGGGTGATGCCCGCCATGTCGGCGGCCTGGGCCACGCGGGCGGCGACCTCGTCGGGCGATAGGCCCATGTTTTGGGGGCCAAAGGCGATGTCATCGCGCACCGAGGCCGAAAACAGCTGGTCGTCGGGGTCCTGGAATAGCAGACCCACCTCGGGGCGAAACTGGCCCGGCTGCAGGGGCTGGCCAAACAGGTGAATGTCTCCGGTGGCGGGGGTGAGCACGCCGCACAGCAGCATGAACAGCGTGGTTTTGCCGCAGCCGTTGTGGCCGATAATGCCGACCCGATCGCCCGCCTGCACCGTCAGCCCGATGCTGCACAGCACCTCGGGCTGGTCAGGATAGCCAAAGGAGATGGACTGGGCGGCAATCGCCACCGGTCGTGGCTCCTGGACCATGGCTAAGGGGTCAAACCCGGTCGAAACTGAATTCATCATAGGCCCATCCATCATTGGCGTATTATTCCTTCGGCCACTACTAACCCTGCCGCCGCCGACAGCACCGCTACGGCCAGCCCCCAGCTGAGCGCTCCGGGCTGGGCCGGGCTCTGCTCCAGCACCTTGACGCCGTAGCCGTAGCCCCGCAGCCGCATGGCCTTGTATACCCGCTCCGACTGTTCGTAGCCTGGTTGACCGACAAAACATGGATCGCTAACCCCTGAAACCCTCAGCTGACAAGCATTGCAGGCGATACGAAGCCAGAAAACGCTCTCGATCGCCTCAAACCCTTGCTATAAGGGGCTTTGAGTGGCATCCAGGCAAA
>JBGSNT010000180.1:0-25909 GCA_041739575.1 Nodosilinea sp.
CTAATATCAGGATGCTCATGAGATTTGAGGTGCTGTTGAAGTTCAAGCTTTTCTTCCGGTGTTAAATAGTTTTTGACTGGCATAACAATATCCACCACTTTGTGAGGTATTATACGTGGTTTAAATGCCTAACAGCTTACCCTGTGGAAAACCCAATCTAAACCATAGGCTAGGAGGCTGCCCCCTCGCCCCTGGGGCGACCAGATGGGTTGGCACCGAACCGAGGGAATTCCATAGTAGGGAAGCAGCCCCAGCAGCACTGTTAATGGGAGTACATTTTTGCGTTTGCTGGGCGGCTCTATCCCACTGGTCTTGATCGTAGCTGGGGCGATCAGGGCCCAGAATCGGTATGCTAAAGAAGCTCTGGTCCAACAGCATACTGCGGTTGTGTACTAATGTTAACCGGGAGATAGTTTTAAAATGGTGGGAACTCAACTTGCTGCGCGGGACTTTTTCCGGGCCGCCTACGAAAATCGCTACACCTGGGATGCATCCTTCCCTGGCTTTACCGCCGATGTAACCTTTACCCACAACGACCAGACCTATACTGGCCAGGTCAGGGTTGGGGCTGACCTCAAGCTTGCGGTGACGGGCGTAGCCGATGAAGCGGCGGAGAAAATGGTGCACGGCCAGCTGTTTGAGATGGCCATTCACCGGGTTCGCCGCGGGTTTGAGGAGAGCCACGGCAATAACACCTTTAGCTATGGGGAAACCCTGGCCGATGGGTCGGTGGAAATTCTCATGGGCGGGAAAGCCGAGGGCGATCGCTACCAGGTTAAAAATCAGGAGGTCTCGATGGTGCACCGCCACATTCACGGCGTGGTAGTTACCATTCACACCTATAGCAGCCATGACACGGGGGCAGGCTATCTATCCCACCGCTACGACTCGGTCTACCACGACCCTAAAACCGGTGAGCAAAAGGGCGGTCTCAGCAATTTTGAGGACGACTATACCGAGGTGGGTGGCTACTTCATTCTCTCCCGCCGCGCCATCGAAACTGCTACGGAGGGGGGCACTGACCAGCAGGAGTTTGTGTTCTCTAACATTGCGCTAGGGGAGCAAGCCTAGACCATTTCCAGTACAGGCGGCGACAGACTGTCCGAATGGCGGTCGCCTGGGCTGTTGTCATCGCCTGGAATCATCGCTCTAGGAGGGCGGTGCGGCTGCCGCCTGCCCCGCAACCCCATTGGCCTATGGCGTTATTTCGCCAAGAGTACCCCACCCTGCCCCGCCATTCCCTGGTGGTATGTGCATCCTTGGTTGAAAACCCTATGAACCTGGGCATGCTCTGCCGCACCGTTGAGGCTTTTCGACTAGAAGGTTTGGTGCTGCAGGATTTGGCGCTGGCGAAACAGCGGGGGTTTCGCCAGACATCGGTGACGACCTACCGATGGCAACCCCTGATGGAATGTGGGGTGGAGCAACTGCCCCAGTGGTTGGCTGACCGGCGGCAGCAGGGCTATGCTGCGATCGCCCTAGATTTGCAGCCCGACGCCATTCCCCTGCCTGAGCTGCGCTTTCCTGAACAGACTGTGCTGGTGCTGGGACGGGAGCTGACCGGTATTCCAGCGCCAGTGGCAGCGGCCTGCAACCAGACGGTGGTGATCCCCCAGTATGGGGTGGTGCAGTCGCTAAATGTGCAGACGGCGGCGGCCCTGGCTATATACGCTTACATTTGCCAGTGGGGAATGGGCGCTGCGCCCTTAAAATAAAGGATGTAGCTAATTGTGATATTTGGCCTATGCCACCCCGTTGGCCCCGTAAACCGACCCGTGAAGACTCTGACTACCGTCGGCTAGAGGATCGCATTAATTTTGCGGTGCATGTGGCGGCGTTTATTGCCGTCAACTCTGGGCTGTGGTTCTTTCACACTCTGAACCCGGTATGGGTGCCCTGGGTTGCGCGGGTCACCTTGCCCTGGCTGGCTATTTTGGTGGGCCACGGAGCTTACATTTTTGCGATCGCCGACTACTCCCCGGCGTCCCCGTCCCCCACTCCAGAACCTGACTCAAATGGAGAGTCCTAACTATGTCTGACGCCTCTACCGCCCGCGCTATAGAATCCCTCGCTGCCGCCATTGGTGACAGAGTGTACTTAGACGTGGCTAAATGGCACCTATACCTAGGGGATGCCAAGCTGCACACGGCCCTGGCCGAACGGCTCTATCCCCTGGTGGTCCGCGATCAGGTCACGGAAGCTGCGGTGGCCGATATTTTGGACAGCACCCCCATTACCATTGGCGGTGGCCGACAGACCGTTACCCTGGCCGCTTTGATCCCCACGACAAGCCAGGCAGATTTGATGGATGCGCTGGCCGATTACCAGCGTGATCTATAGACGAAGCTCTATAGATCACGCTGGCCAGGACGCTCCTGGGGCAGGTCATCCTCAGGCCAGAGTTCCATGGCATCTACGTCGATGGTGGGCATGGTTTCGTCCCGCAGATTGGGGCCGGAGGGCAGCCCCGCTGTGGCATCGGTAACGGCCTCACGCAGCTGATGGCGCAGGTGGCGGGTGCGTTTCTTAACATTGCCCAGCAGACCCCCCAGCCGGTCTTGGGCCTCTGACTGGAGCCTTTGGCGACGCTCCTGGGCTCCGGTGCTGAGTCGTTGACGCCGGTCCTGCAGCTGCTCATTCACCTGCCCGCGGATCGCCTGAGTGCCTTTGACGGCAGCATCCCAGCCGCGGCGAGGGTCGGGTACTTTGTCCAGGGGAATGCGATCGGCGGAAATGCGGTCAAAGGCAGAGCGAGGTGGCGCCTGGGGGGGCTCCACTCTATCCCGGACCAGGGGGGCTGCCTCCAGGGCCGCTGCTTCTGCCATCATGCGCCGGCGCCCGGTGCTGATTACGGCCACCGGCGATAGGGCGTAGAGACCAGGGGCTAAGTCGCTGGTCTCTGCAGGGATAAAGAGGTAGTTAAGAATGTTGCCGGTGGTCGCGTCAATGCGGTAGTCCACCACCTGACCTAGGCGATCGCCGTGGTCTGACCACAATTCCACCTCCGCCAGGGGTAGGCAGTCCTGTAGGTGATCGTCAATGGCTTCCGCCTGAGCACCCGCTTTAATGACTAGACCATCGCGCCCAATGGACCCGACTTGAGACCACAGGAACCGATGATTTTGGCGGTTTAGCAAGCCGACTGTGCCGCAGCCAATCCCCCTGACCTGGTGGGTGCGGCCATTGACCCAGATTTCCACAATCGGCCCAAACGATTCTGCGGTGTCGAGATTGATGGCTAAGTGGTTGAGTAACTCGCTTTTGAGCACGCCCTGGGGAAATGACCCTTGCATATCAGCACTCCTGTCATTGCTAGACCAGGTCAAAATTAGGTCTCTGGCCTGGATGGGGGCTGTATTCAATGGTAGTCGATCCGAGTCTGGGCGAGCTGGGCTGGTGGCGGTGTCCAGGGTGGGAGGCAGAGTGTCATCGGACGGGTACTAGGGCGTAATTTTTGCCCTCAGCTCTGCCTTGATACGATTTAAAATCGAGGCCTCGTCCAGGTTGTCGAGGATTTCACCGATGATCGCTCTGGGCCCGTTGGGGCCCCAGGTGGCGCCCTTGGTGAGGTAGGCCTTGGTAATTTGGCCAATGCCGTAGGTGGAGAGACCCGCCACCCCTCCCTGGGCCAGGGCGACGGGAATATAGGGGGCGATCGCCAGGCCACCGGTAGCGACGGCGGAAACCCCCAGCACCCCCTTGAGAGAGCTGAGGCCGAGGGTAATGATCAGTTCGCTGATCGTAATGCCGCCCAGGCCCAGGGCAATCTGCTGGAGCAGCTTGAGGGCGGCGGGGCGAGTCATGGGTAGGCCGTAGAGTTGCGACAGATTGAGAATCAGCATGACATCAATCACGGTACCGCCCACCAGATCGGCTAGGGTGATGGGGTTAAGGGCAACCGCCACGGCTTTGATCATGGTGGCGTTCCAAACGGTGTCCTCGGCGATGCGATCGCAGATTTGCCGCTTCCGCTCCAAGATATTGGCGCTGACGCCATCGGCGTACATCAGGGTGTTGAGGGCTACCAGGGCCTTGCCTTCGCGATGTAAAACATCGAGAATTTTGAGCTTTAGCTCATCCACCTGGGGCTGGCTGCGCACGGTTTGGTGAGTCACCGAGCCGTCGGGTTGGGGGATGACCTGCACTGCTAAGGGGGCGGCGGCGGCCATGACAATTTCGTCGGGCGAAATTAGATCCTGGAGTCTGCGATCGCGCAGGGCCTCGTAAAGGACTTGGCGATCGGCTTCCGGGTACTGATCGACTTTGTTGAACACCAACAACATGGGTTTGCTGGCCTGCCGCAGGGCCTGCAAAGCTTCGTACTCAACTCGGGTAACGTCGCCGGCAATCACAAACAAAATGAGATCGACCTGTTCAGCGATGCGGCGGGCCAGGGCGGCCCGATCTTCCCCGTCCACTTCGTCGAGGCCGGGGGTGTCAATTAGCTCAATGCGAGACTGGCCGACGCTGTGCAGAGAAGCCCGTCGCAGGTGGGAGAACTTGTCGTCGGGGGCGATAGGGTCTGGATTGAGCCTCCAGGCGCTGCCTTCGACCATCTGGGTTACCCCGTGGGTAGGGCCTGTAGTAAATACCTCCTGCCCCATCAGGGCATTAAGGAGTGAGGATTTGCCCCGTCCTACCAGACCAAAGGCGGCGATGTGAATGACGGTGTGCTCCAGCTTATCCTTCAGTCCCCGCAGATTTTGCAGCGCCGCTTCGACTCCGGCCTGCTCCCGAGGCGTCAGGTTGAGGCGCTGCACTAGACTGCCCAGGGCCTCCTGGGCGCGTCGGTAGGTTAGGTCGTCCTGCAGGTCTTGAAAATCGACGATCAGATCGCCCAGTTCTTGCTCGATCGCCTCCCACGTGGCCGGGTCGGCAGTAGGGAGGTTGAGAACGGTGCCCTCTAGATTGGCTACGATCTGGCCTAGCTCTGTCTCAACCTCCTCCCAAGTAGGAGAATCAGAGGAGGATTGGGGTAGGGACGCATCTAAATCGGTCATGGGGTGAAGCAAGCAGGGCTCCCTTCCAGAATAGCGAAGCCAGTCGGGTTCGTTGTCGCCGCCCAAACCCAGCCGTCGCCCAAACCCAACCGGAGCAGGGGACCGGGCAGGGGTGTTCCGGTTCAGAATGGGACGGGGGTCAGGGGGATGGGGCGGCCCCTTTGAGGTAGGCAAACACCGACTTATCCCCAATGTCGGGCACGATCGGCTGTACCGCCTTACGGAGTGCAAACACCAGAAACAGTAGGCTCCAGGCCACCAGCAGCCCCTGCTTTACCCCCAGGGGAAGCCAGCCAAATAAATGTCCCAGCAGCAGGAAGGGCACTAGCGGAGTCAGGAGTTTAGTCTCCAGACGGTTGAAGCAAAAGGCCTCTTTAAAGAAAATGCCGGTCAGAGCGGCGAAGATAAACCCGATGCCCCACAGCACCTGGGGTTGCTCCATCACCGTCTGGGCCAGGGGCCCCTCTATACCGTGGGACAGCCACAGGGCGGCCAATCCACCCACCAACCAAAACCCCTGGAGCAGGCGGTGCAGGGGTACCAGATAGATGTGAATGGTGACTAGGCTCAGCCCCAGTCCCAGCCAAAACAGCGTAAAGAGTACGCTGATTCCCTGTACCAGGGTGAGGTTTTGGTTAAACCCCAGGGCGATCGCCGTACCCGCCGCAAAGGCCAGCGCCGCCACCATTAAGCCAGCGCGGTAAAGCACAACCCCACGGCGATCGCCAGAGGTAATGGTATAGTCGCCGAACTGCCCCGCATACACCCCTGGAGCCTCATGTATGGCACTGTCCATTGCGTTCACCCGGTTTAGACTGTGTCTATATCCTATCGGGTCAAGGACGTCTGGATCAGGGTCTAGCGAACCAGGGACAGCTGGGTCGGGAGGGTAATGGTAAAACAGGTCTGATTCACCGCACCGGTGACTTCAATGTCACCGCCTAGGTGCATCACCAGCTTTTTCACCAGCGCTAGTCCTAGGCCTGTCCCCCCCTGTTTCCATGGATCGGCGCTGGGCACGCGGTAAAATTTATCAAAAATGCGGGTCCTCTCCTCAGGCGGAATCGTCACCCCGGTATTGGTGAGGGCCAGGCAGACCTGTTCGGTAGGGGCAGCGGGGTGGGGCATTACATTGAGGGTAATGTGCTCGCCCGGGGGAGTGTATTTGCAGGCGTTGTTGAGCAGTTCGGCCAGCACCCGCTCGAGGCTGGCCAGATCGCTGTAAACAACGGGCAGGGCCGGGGTTGTCATCAGCTTCAGGGATTGGTCACGGCTTTTAGCGCGAGTCACAAAGCTGTCGATCCATCCCGCTAGCCAGGTGTCGAGCAGGATAGGCTCAGGCTGCATGGGGTGGTTGCCGACATCTAGCCGCTGGAGGTCGAGCAGGTCGTTAATCAGGCTGATTTCCCGTTCGCATTCCTCCTGTAAGATGCCGTAATAGCGGCTAATGCGCGACTGCTCGGCCCTAGGCCTGTGCAGATCGGCGGTGAGGTCAAACTCCTGGTTTAGGGTGACCCCTAACAGCTGTAGGGCCACCCGCATGCTGGTCACTGGCGTGCGCAACTCGTGGGAAACGGTGCTGAGGAAGTCGTCCTTAAGCGTATTGAGCCGTTCTAGCTCGGCCACCTGGGACTGGGCGGCCTGGTAGAGCCGGGCCTGGCGAATGGCGATCGCGCACTGGTTGGCCACCTGCTGCACCAGGCGAATCTCAATATCGTTAAAGCCGTAGTCGCGCCCGTTGATCAGCCACAGGTCGCCCAGCACGCCCCGGTCATCCACAATCGGGCAGGCCAGCATGGCCACGTAGCCGCGCACTGGATTGGGCTCCACGGAGCAAAACTGAAAGTACTGCCCGTCCAGCAGCTGGTGGTACACCTCCGGAAACGCCTCCATCTGGGCCACCCGCCCCTGGTAGGAGGGGCTAGAGCTGTTGTATTCGTAATAAATGGTCGAGGTGCCCTGCTCCAGGTCGTAGAGGGACGTGTTCGAACCCTTGACCTCCAGGGCTTCGGTGAGTTCTTTCACCGCTGTCAGCATAATCTGGTTGACATCTAGACTGTCGCGCACCCGATCGGTAATCCGTTTCAGGGTGGCCTCAAACTCTAGGGCGGTTTGCAGCTCCTCGGTGCGCTGCGCCACCTGCTGCTCCAAGTTGGTATTGAGCTGCTGTACCTGATGCAGCGGAGTGGAATCCTGGAGGGTCACCATTAGTAAAAGTTCACCGTCCGGGGCAAAAAAGCGGCAGGTGGTAGCCACTAAGCTGCGCCGTTCGCCTTCTGCATCGGTGATCTGGATAGAATGGGCTTGATCTTGGCCCGTTGCGATCGCCCGCTGACCGGCTGCTATCAACCCCTGGACCACTCCCGGCGCAAATACTTCCTCCCCCTGCCGGCCCACCGCATTGGTCAGCCCATCGTTGCCCATCAGTGGGCCGCAGGCGCGGTTCAGAAAGCGCCATCGGTAGAACTGATCGACAATCCATAGCGGGGTGGCGATCGCCTCTAGGGCGGCGGTAACCCCCTCAGCCAAGTGGGGAGACCTTTTCTCGGGCGGGGAGACGGCGGGCACAGTAGTCATAACCGGGGGCAATGGCAGCTAAATTAAATCAAGCAAATCCGTACTTACACTATGCCCAGGGCGATCGCATAATGCCCAGCCTAGGGATACAAAAAATCAATTGCAGAAAAAATTAACTTAGGCTATGAATAAGCCCCACCCATAGTCTATAATCGTAGACCGTGCACATTTGCAGGCCCTATGAACGCAGAGGAAATCATCCGCTCTATTGAAGCGGAGCAGCTAAAGACCGATCTCCCCACGATTTACGTCGGCGACACCATCCGTGTCGGTGTACGCATTCAAGAGGGTGGTAAAGAGCGGATTCAGCCCTACGAGGGCACTGTTATTGCCATGCGCAATGGCGGCATCAATCGTTCCATTACGGTGCGAAAGATTTTCCAAGGCGTTGGAGTCGAGCGGGTATTCCTGCTCCATGCGCCCAAGGTGGCCAGCATCACCGTGCTGCGTCGGGGTAAGGCTCGTCGGGCCAAGCTCTACTACCTGCGTGATCGAGTTGGTAAGGCAACCCGCTTGAAGCAGCGTTTCGACCGCCCAATCAACTAGACTAGAATTCAATAGGTTTGAGTCTGGTGCTGGGCACCTGGCGTCATGCGTCCTTAGTTCAGTTGGTAGAACGCGGGTCTCCAAAACCCGATGTCGGGGGTTCGAGTCCTCCAGGGCGCGCTGAGTTGAGGCGGCGATAACTCCTGAAGTTTTAGCTTTTCTAAGCTAGGCTTCCGGGTACTGTCGTCGCCCTACGCTCGATCTATCAGCCAGGAATGCTTAGTCATTAGGCTTTATAACTATGGGCAGGTCAAGCTATACCTATCAGTCAGTTCGGACAAGCGCCAACAGGAGCCAAACCAGTGGTTAAAAAAGACGCCGCAATTGAGTCAAAGGGCAAAGCATCAAACGCCTCGGCTTCCGCTGAGGATGGCTTTAGCGTCGGTAGCTTTCTCCAGGGCACCAAGGAAGAACTGGGTAAGGTGGTTTGGCCCAGTCGCCAGCAACTGATCAGCGAGTCCGCTGCCGTTATACTCATGGTTAGCCTTTCCGCGACGCTAATCTATCTGGTTGACCGACTGTTTGGGTGGGTTTCGGGGCAAGTATTCTAATGGCGCTTACAGAAGAAGACTTTAACTATGATGATGCCCCCCTCAATGAGCCGTTAGACGGCGACCTAGAGGGAGAGTCTCCCTCTGAAGCTTCTCCCGGTTCAGATGAGGCAGGGGATGCTGAAGCCACCCGCTACTATCAGCGCAAGGCCCGATGGTACGCTGTTCAGGTGGCCTCGGGGTGTGAAAAGCGGGTCAAGCTGAACCTTGAACAGCGGATTAGTACCCTCGACGTGGTCAACCGCATTTTTCAAGTCGAGATTCCCCAGACCCCGGCCGTTAAACTCCGCAAAGACGGTACTCGCCAAAACATTGACGAAAAAGTTTTTCCTGGATACGTGCTTATTCGCATGTACATGGATGACGAAGTCTGGTCGGTGGTTAAAAACACTCCCCACGTCATCAACTTCGTCGGGGCTGAACAGCGGCGAGCCTACGGACGCGGAAGAGGCCACGTCAAGCCTATGCCCCTGGGTATGAGCGAGGTAAAGCGCATCTTTAAGCGTACCGAAGAGCAAAAACCGGTGGTCAAAATCGACATGGCCCCTGGGGACAAAATTACCGTGCTCTCAGGTCCCTTCAAGGACTTTGAGGGCGAGGTGGTGGAGGTCAGCCCCGAACGCAGCAAGCTCAAGGCCCTGCTGTCCATCTTCGGACGCGACACCCCGGTGGAACTGGAATTTAACCAAGTGGAAAAAGAGAGTTAATTAATGGCGAAGAAAGTTGTTGCGTTGATTAAGCTGGCTATTCCTGCTGGCAAGGCAAACCCAGCTCCTCCCATTGGCCCGGCCTTGGGTCAGCATGGGGTTAACATCATGGCGTTCTGCAAAGAGTACAACGCCCGCACCCAGGAAAAGGTTGGGCTAGTGGTGCCGGTTGAGATTTCGGTCTTTGAAGATCGCAGCTTCACCTTCATTCTCAAGACTCCGCCCGCTTCGGTGCTGATCAAAAAGGCCGCTGGCATTGAGCGTGGTTCTGGGGAGCCGCGCACCAAAAAAGTTGGCTCGATTACCCGAGCTCAGCTTCAGGAGATCGCTGAGACCAAAATGCCCGACCTCAATGCCAACGACATTCAGGCGGCCATGAATATTGTTGAGGGTACGGCTCGCAATATGGGTGTCACTGTCTCTGACTAGCCCCTCCAATTGAGTGTTTTGGCTGAGATCGACGGTTAACTGTTCACGTTATGGGGAAGAGGCCTGGCTTCGTTTGACCCCAAGGAGATTACCATGGCTAAACTGTCCAAGCGCCTGCGCGATGCCCAGGCCAAAGTCGAAGACCGCCTCTACGAACCCCTTGAGGCTCTAGAGCTACTCAAAGAAATTTCCACAGCCAAGTTTGTGGAGTCAGCTGAGGCACATATTCGTTTGGGGATTGACCCCAAATATACTGATCAGCAGCTGCGTACCACCGTCATTTTGCCCAAGGGCACCGGCCAGACCATTCGTGTCGCTGTAATTGCCAAAGGTGAAAAGGTGGCTGAAGCCACCGCTGCTGGGGCTGATTTAGTCGGCTCAGAGGAACTGATCGACGAGATTCAAAAGGGCATGATGGACTTTGACGTTCTGATTGCTACCCCTGACGTTATGCCCCAGGTGGCTAAGCTGGGCCGTCAGCTAGGCCCCCGCGGCCTGATGCCCTCGCCGAAGGGCGGCACCGTTACCTTTGACCTGCCTCAGGCCATTAGCGAGTTCAAAGCTGGTAAACTAGAATTCCGCGCTGACAAAACTGGCATCGTCCATGTTATGTTTGGCAAGGCTGACTTTAGCGCCGCAGATTTGCTGGTCAATCTCAAGGCACTGCAGGAGTGTATTGATCGCAATCGGCCTTCGGGGGCTAAGGGTCGCTATTGGCGTACGGTTGCGATCGCTCCTACCATGGGGCCTTCCATCCGCATAGATGTCAACGCCCTGCGTGACTTCAAGCTGGCCGATGCCGCCTAGGCTATTTGCCTGGGCAAATTAAGTTTTACCCAGACCATCCAGGAGATACTCGAGCTGAGCTAACCCCTCACAACTCTATAAACGACCGTAGACAGCAGGTGCTAGCTAGGCGCTGTGTAAATCCTGCCGAGGTTGACATTTATAACTGTGGTGCTCTTGCCAAAGCTGAGTGCCTCTGTTGTTGGTCAAACCCCGGCATGAGTGTCGGGGTTTGTTTTTGGCCAACCTGCCGACAACAGTGCGGCTCTGTCCCTGGATTGGGTATTCAAGTTTCCCTACCCCAACTTAAAGGAGGTGAGATCAACATGGGGAGAACCCTAGCAAATAAGAAAGAGCTGGTGGCCGAGATTCAGGCTCTGCTGGAGGAAGCTCAGCTGGCCTTTGTAATTGACTACAAAGGGCTGACGGTAGCTGAAATCAGTGACCTGCGCAACCGGCTACGGCCCAAGGGGGCCGATTGCAAGATTGCCAAAAACACGCTGATGCGGATCGCAGTCGATGGTAACGACAACTGGCAACCCATCACCGAGTTTCTGAAGGATTCCTCAGCCTTTATTCTGGTCAAGGAAGACTTTGGCGGTGCGATTAAGGAATATCAGGCATTCCAAAAAGACACCAAAAAGACCGTCCTCCGGGGCGGCGTTATGGAAGGCCAGGCTCTCACCGAAGACCAGGTTAAAGCGATCACTGAACTGCCCACCAAGGAGCAGCTCATGGCTCGTCTGGCCGGGGCCATCAAGGCGATGCCGACTCGGGTGGCCGTGGGTATCAATGCGGTGCCGACCAAACTGGCGGTGGGCGTCAAAGAAGTGCCTGCTTCGCTATCTCGCGCTATCAAGGCAGTGTCTGAAAAAGACGCGGCCTAGGTCATTCTGTAAGCGTTTTGTTTTTGTCCAACTATTTTTCTACCAGGAGTTAACCAGTAACTATGTCTGCTAAAACCGATGAGATTCTCGAACAGTTGAAGTCCCTCTCTTTGCTGGAGGCCTCTGAACTGGTCAAGCAAATTGAGGAAGCCTTTGGTGTCGATGCCTCTGCCTCCGCTGGCGGCGGCATGATGATGATGGCTCCTGGCATGATGGGTGGCGGTGCCGCCGCGGCTGCTGAGCCCGAAGAAGAGAAGACCGAATTCGACGTGATCCTCGAAGATGTACCTGCCGACAAGAAGATTGCCATTCTGAAGGTGGTGCGCGGTCTGACCGGCCTGGGTCTGAAGGAAGCCAAGGAAATGGTGGAAGCTGCTCCCAAGGCCGTCAAGGAAGCCGTCACGAAGGACGACGCCGAAGATGCGAAGAAGCAGCTTGAGGAAGCCGGTGCTAAGGTTGCCATTAAGTAACCAGATGCTAGCGTCATGACCTGTCCCCCGGCATTAGTGTCGGGGGCTTTTTGCTGCGGGGATCTCTACCACAGGAGGACAACCCCCACCTTGCCCCAGGAGAATAAAGAACTATGATCAAAAGGGATCTTTGATATCGAAGTCAAAATTAATCAGGATAGGACCTATGGCACAACAGCTCAAGCGGTGGGAGTCACCCCGAAAATCAGGTCGCAATGATAGGGGCCGAGGCGGTAGCGCTCGCCAGCGTCAATTGCGAAAACGCAACCAAACTCTTCGCAGGCGCCTAACGGAATCACCCGACCAGGCAAAACAAGATACTTTTGGGGAGCAAAACGCTCCCCTTTTTTGTGGATCCAATAAGTAGCTAGGCATAATTAAATATAAAACGTTCCAGCGGGTAATCCCCGACTTGACTGCGCACCTCCATCCCATCAATGACTGTGGCGGCTTTGCGCTTCAGCCATAAGTCGATGGTGTGGCGGCTGATCTGAAACGCGCATCGCCGTTGTGAGCAAACGCTTTAAACACCTCAGAGCCCAGACACCTGCGTCCGGGCTCTATGCTTGTCGCTGACTGTCTGTGGCCCAAGGGGGAATGCCAGGTGCAGCGGGGTTAGCCCCCGGCTACCGCCGGCACAATGCTGACTTCGTCCCCATCGCTGAGGGCCGTATCTTTGCCGTCAAGAAAGCGAATGTCTTCGCTATTGACGTAGAAATTCACGAAGCGGCGCAGTTCACCGGTATCGTCGCAGAGGCGAGCTTTGATGCCGGGGCAGTTGCTTTCCAGGTCATCCAGCAGCTCGATGATGGTACCACCGCCGCATTCGAGGGCGGCCTGGTTGTTGGTGAACTTTTGAAGAGGGGTGGGAATGAGTACTTTTACAGCCATAGCAATGAATCAGGGGGTGGAGAAAAACTAAGTGCCAGCCAGTCAGGTTTAGGAGATGGTAGGCGTAGGAGATGGCAGGGTTAGAAGACGGGGCCCAGCAGAGCACCGGCACCCCTAACCCACTGCACTTAAACCAAAACCTGCTGCCATTCCAGGCGGCCCAGGGTTTGGGACCGCTCCAGGGCTCGCTCAAAGCTGTCGAGCTTGGGCTCAATGGTAAATGGCTCGCCGATGTAGCCCTGCACGGCCTCCTGGGTCTTCAGGCCGTTGCCGGTAATGTAGACTACCGTCGACTCGTCAGGGTTGATTTTGCCGGCTTCTACCAGCTTCTTGAGCACCGCAATGGTGGTACCGCCCGCTGTTTCGGTAAAGATCCCCTCAGTTTCGGCCAGTAGCTTCATGCCGGCTACCACCTCGGCGTCGGTGACAGATTCAATATTGCCGTTGGTTTTGCGAGCGATGTCGAGGGCGTAGATGCCGTCGGCGGGGTTGCCGATAGCGATGGATTTGGCAATGGTGTTGGGTTTTACAGGGGTGACAAAGTCCCGGCCTTCCTTGAAGGCTTGGGCAATGGGGGAACAGCCCTCGGCCTGGGCACCGCTAAAGCGCACCGGCTTGTCGTCCACCAGGCCCACCTTCACAAATTCCTGGAAGCCCTTATAGATTTTTGTGAACAGCGACCCTGAGGCGAGGGGCGCGACGATGTGGTCGGGCAAACGCCAGCCCAGCTGTTCAGCGACTTCGTAGCCGAGGGTCTTAGAGCCTTCGGAGTAGTAGGGCCGCAGATTGATGTTTACAAAGCCCCAGCCGTGGGTGTTAGCCACCTCAGAACAGAGGCGGTTGACCTGGTCGTAGTTGCCCTGCACCGCCATCACGGTGGGGTTGTAGATTAGGGTGCCCAGCACCTTACCTGCCTCTAGGTCAGCGGGGATGAAGACGCAGCAGTCGAGACCCGCGTGGGCCGCGATCGCCGCTGTCGAGTTGGCCAGATTGCCCGTGCTGGCGCAGGAGACCGTGGTAAAGCCCAGCTCTCGGGCGCGGGTCAGCGCCACCGACACCACCCGATCCTTAAAGCTCAGGGTGGGCATGTTGACGGCGTCGTTCTTGATGTAGAGCTCCTTCAGCCCTAGCTGTCGGGCCAGCCGGTTGGCCCGCACCAGGGGGGTCATGCCCGTACCCACATCGATGGGGTTGTCGGTGCTCACGGGCAAAAAGTCTTTGTATCGCCAGATGGATAGCGGCCCAGCCTGAATACTGCTGCGGGTGACCCGCTGGCGAATGGCTTCATAGTCGTAGGCCACCTCTAGGGGACCAAAGCACACGTCTTCGCACACGTGCCTGGCGCCCAGGTCGTAGGTTTCGCCGCACTCCCGACACTTGAGGGCTGAAAAGGTAGGCGTTGTAGCGATGGTGCGTTCGATGGACTGCGTCATGGCGGGCTCTCTACGGGATCTCAACGGCTGGATGACTGATTTTACCAAGCTGAAAGAAAAGTAGCACTGGAAACAATACCCCGTCAAACATACCTGACTTTTTTTGTCGGGTATAGTTTTGCTCTCCGGCCAGCCGGGGTTTGGGGGTCTCCAACCGACTAATCTCCGGCGGCGGGCAGAAAAACAGCGCTGGACAGGATGAAAAGTAGTGCGTTATACAAACAGCCTCCTGGCTGTTGGGGTTAAGTGATCTAAAGTCATGGAATGTTTGCATTTCCTGGTGTGCCAGACCATTCAATCTGCCCTATGCTTGGTCCCCAATGGTGCCCTTTGGGGCGCAGATGATAAGCCATGCAGCGGCAGCGGTGCTTGCCCCAGGGCAGTTAGTTTCTGTGATCCTCTTAGCAGAACGTTATGGTAGTGACCCAAGATAAGCCCCTCGCAAATGTTTTTCGCCAACTGTCTGGGGGAGCCTTTCCGCCAGTGGTTGAGTCCTACGAACGGGGAAAGACAATATTTTTCCCAGGCGATCCGGCGGAGCGGGTTTACTTTTTGCTCAAGGGAGCGGTTAAGCTATCTCGGGTATACGAGGCTGGGGAAGAGATTACCGTCGCCCTGTTGCGGGAAAATAGCGTCTTTGGTGTATTGTCACTCATTACCGGCAATCGCTCGGATCGGTTTTATCACTCTGTGGCTTTTACCCCGGTTGAACTGCTGTCGGTTCCGATTGAGCAGGTGGAACAGGCTCTAGAGGAAAATCCAGAACTGGCACTGCTGATGCTGCGCGGGTTGTCATCTCGCATTTTGCAGACTGAGATGATGATTGAGACCCTAGCTCACCGAGATATGGGCTCTCGGTTAGTCAGTTTTTTGCTCATTCTCTGTCGCGACTTTGGGGTGCCTAGCCAAGATGGCATTACCATCGATCTAAAGCTCTCTCACCAGGCTATTGCTGAAGCCATCGGTTCCACTCGGGTGACCGTTACCCGCCTGTTAGGGGATCTCCGCCAGGAAGGCATGATCTCCATCTACAAGAAGAAAATTACTGTTCACGACCCAGTCAATCTGAGTCAACAGTTCACCTAAATTTACTGTGGTCCGGTGGTGCTGGCTGCTGTGACCGGTCGAAGGACTGGCTATCGCTCGGCGTACGGCGCCTCAACCCATGCAGTAGAGTAAGTGCAAATCCCCCTGGCGCTGGTGCATGGTTTCTGGGTACGTATTGATTTTGGCGGTCTTAATGCTCGGTGGGGTGATCGCCACCCTGGGCGATCGCATCGGTACACGCGTCGGGAAGGCTCGTCTGAGCCTGTTTAACCTGCGGCCCCGGCAAACAGCCACCTTAGTCAGCATTGCCACGGGCAGCGTCATCTCAGCGTCAACCCTGGCTCTGTTGTTCGGGGTTAGTAGCCAGCTACGCACCGGCGTGTTTGAACTGGGGAAAATTCAAGATGACCTAGCCAGTGCTGAAGCCGACCTGGCCCTAGCCCAATCCACCCAGAAGGGGGTTGAGGCTGACCTAGAATCGGCGACGGTGGAGCGCCAGCGCGCCCTGGAGCGGCTGCAAGAGATCAACCAGTCGCTCAAACGGGCCCTAGCCCAGCAGAACGCTACCGAGGAGCAGCTGCAGCAGACCGTGGAGCGGCTGAGTACGGTGTCCCAGCAGGCCGAAACCCTGCGTCAATCCACCGACGCCCTGCGAGTTCAGCGGGACAACCTGCTCCAGCAGCAGGCCACCATTGGTGCCCAGATTGCCGAACGCGATCGCGCCATTGAAGGGCTTGACCAGCAGATTGCCGAGCGGGACCAGCAAATTGCCCAGCGGGAGCAGCGCTTGGCTAGCCTTGAGGCAGAGCAAGGTTTCCTAGAGCAGCAGGTAGCCGACCTGCAAAACCAATATCAGGGTCTGTTTAGAGGCAACATTGCCCTCAACCGCAATCAAGAAATTTTGGTTGGTCAGGGGCGGGTTGAAAACCGTGAACAGGCCGAGGCCTTTGTGACCAAATTCCTGCAGGAGGGCAATCGGCTGGTGGCCCGCGCCATTGCCCCAGGGGCCACGATCGATCAGCAAATACTGTTGATCGGCAACCGTGAGGTAGAGGCGTTGATCAACCGTCTGTCAACCGGGGAAGACTATGTTGTGCGACTGCTGTCTGCCGCCAACTATATTACTGGCGAACCCTGTGTGCTGCAGAGGGGAGAGCCCTGCGTACAGGTCTTTATTGATGCTACGCCCAACCAGCAGATCTATGCCCAGGGCGAACGGTTGGCGACTGTCTCCCTCGATCCACCTCCCTATGGCGATCGCCAACTGGTGGAGCGCCTTAACCTGCTTATTGCCGCCACCCAATTTCGCGCCCGTCAGGACGGGGTCGTCAGTGATACCCTGCAAGTGGCCGACAATCGGCCCGAGACGATTCTCAATTTTCTAGAAGCTGTGCAGCGGTCGGGTGAGGCCGTTGACCTACAGGCGATCGCCGCCGCGGATATTTACACGGCCGGGCCGGTGCAAATTAACCTGGCAGCGGTGCGGGGGGGACGGGTTCTATTGCAAACGAACAGCCTCAACCCATCTCCTAGCGGCAACGGCTTCCGGGATCTTGAGAATCGCTGATCCAGTATTAGGATCCATGGCTAATTATCTTCGATGGCGAATATTTAATATTGTCTAAAAAAATTTGCAGATAGTTACCATCTGCCCCCACTTCGATACCGTGGGCATTACCTGTGCATAGAATTAGTCTACAAATCCTGCGGCTGCTAAAAACATCCTGCGTTTATTCAGGCCTGCCTCGGGGCGGGCAACCACATAACATATCTGGAGCGATCCCATGAAATTTGAGGATATCTATCAGTTCTTTGAGGATCCACCGCCCATATACCTCAATAAAGAACTTGCCGTTTGCTACGTACTATCGGTGTTGCTCCAGCAAGATTCCTACGGCACTGAGCTCATCCAGCGGCTGGCTGAGCACTACACCCACTATCGTCTGTCCGATACGGTGCTCTACGGGGCGCTGAAGTTTTTAGAAGACGAAAACGCCATTGATGGCTACTGGAAGAAGGTGGAGGGTCGCGGTCGCCCCAGGCGAATGTACCGTCTAAACCCTGACTGGCGGCTCCAGGCTGAGGGACTTGCTGAGTTCTGGAAAACCTACATGGGGGATCCCGTGCGTCCTGCCCGTACCCATAGCCCCGTCATGTCTTCCCCGGGACGATAAATCGGAGGCAGGGCCTACCTGAATGATCCATCATTCCGTACCCTAGAAAGGTACCCCTGCCTGGCCCCGCCGTGATCGATGCTGTAACTTACTCAACCTTGCTTCTAACCCTGCTTATGGTGGTGGGGTTAGTTTTTTTTATTCGGGCCTCAACCAAAGCCCGGATAGAGACCCTGGCCCTATCCCGTCCGGTGAACTCCCTGGCGCTGCTGCAGGAGCTAACTATCTACTTTGAGGGGCGATCTTACACTGTGGCCGTTGCCGATGTTGTTGCCCAGCGCGTTGTTTTGCGGGGGCGGGTGCGGCCGAGCCTGTTTTTGGCCATCTTCTTGACCCTCCTTGCCGCCGTTGGGGCGCTCTGTTTTGCCCTGGTATTGTCCAACCTGTGGCCTAGCTATGGGGCTAGCTTTCTGGGTTTGCTGGGTCTGGCCCCAGCGGCGGGGTGGTTCTATTGGCGTGGGTCCGACCGCGATGAAGAAATTCTCTTACAGGGACAGCCCGCTACTGCCGCGACAGAACAAGCTGCGTCACCGCGGTCTGCCACCGTTACCATTACTGCCCATCGCGACGAATTGATTGCCCTTCAGGAGGGGTTTGATGGCCAGCAGCCTGTGGTGTAGGTTTGATGACTTACTTGCCAATGGTCGGGGAGCAGAGCAGTCAGAGGGGCGGGAAGAGCGACTTATAGCGGTTCTTTGCCGGGTGAGGTACGGTAGACCTCGGCAAAACCCTTGCTGGATAAGACTTTTAGAAATTAACCTGTACTTCACTGAACTAGGAACCGCTATATTATCAATGGCTATCAATGGCCACTGCACTTCTAAGAAGGCAGGATTTCCTAACCAAGGCGGCCTCTGGACACCGCGTTGGGGCCGCCTTGGTTAGGATACGGGTCACTGCCCCTCATATACGCTGAGGCAGTGCAGGGGCGTAGAGCCTGTGCTCCAGAAGGTGATGCAGATGGTTCTAAGCGCTCCGGTGATGGCTATGACTTCCGCTCGGCAGGACTGGGGCAAAAAAAAGCTAGCCCATGGGCTAGCTTTTCTGTCCTAAGTGGGACTGAATATATGGGTTCAGTCAGCAGCGAGGCACACACTCGTTGCTGGCTAGACCAAGCTAGTGAGTCAGAGTTTCTAGGGCCGAAGCATCCTCTTCCTCACCCAGCAGCACTCGCAGGCTGGGGAAGAGAAAATGATTCTCCTCTACGTACTGAGCACCAAACAAACCCTTCTCGGCCCAAAAGTACCGGTCGGTGGTGTGTTCGTTCCGTTTGACCAGCAGCAGGGCTGGGGGGGCAATGCCCTCGGAATGAATAAAATTCCGAGCTGCGGTTACGGGTTTTTCATTGCCGCTCTCAATACTATACTGAGGAACAGCCTCTAAAATTCGACGGCCTTCTAAGCGACGACGACTCTTACGTTTGCGTCTCCTTGCCAAGTTGCCTACCTCCCTCTCAGTGGATATTTGGATGTAGTTTTGGTTACAAAATTTGTTAACCAGGCCAAGTATATAGGCTCAAAATAAGAATTTCAACTTCTCTTAAAAATTGGGTTGAAAGCCCTAAACCCCATGGTGTGTATTGGATATAGGGGTGTCTCAGGTGGATGTGGCTGAACAGAATTGTTAAAAAATTGACAAAACTTTAATTTTTCTTCCGTCAAACTCTTGTGTTGGCCTGGCATGATTGGCTCCCCCAGTTCTGAATTTATGGCGCTATGTCAGGCCCAGGTGCTGCTGCTGACCCAGGCGCTAGGGGCGGCCTCAACGGTGGTCTATCTGGCCGAGGCGGCGGCGGGGACTGTTAGCCCTGCTCTGGTACCCTTGGTCGCCTATCCAGAGACGGCTGACCTTTGGAGCGATCTGCGTGAGGGGCTGGCGGCGGTCTCTGAGGTCGAGGATGGGGTTAAGGGAGTCTTTCAGACCTCGCCTCGCCAAACTGTAGTTCAGGACGATTATGGGACCCAGGTCGCTGGGGAAGGCCCCCACCGGCTGGCCGCACCACCCTCCGGAGGCTACGGATATTCCCAGGCGGAGCGCCTGGCCGAGGCTGGCCCCTGGACGTCATCGGCAGTACCCCAAAGTCCAGAGCCAGAGCCGGCGGTTTATCCGCTGGTCTTACCCCTGGCCCATGAAGGAGTGGTATTGGGCATGATGGTTAGCACTCGGGATCTGCTGCCCTGGACCGCAGAGGACTATCAACAGGCGGAGCAGGTGGCCAATACCTTGGCGATCGCCTGCGTGATGGATCAGCGGAACCAGTGGCTGCAGCGACAGCTCAACCAGCGACAGCTCAATCAAGTCGACCAGTCCGAGACCTTTCACGACCTGCTGCATCAGTTTCGCAATCCGCTGACGGCGTTGCAAACCTTCGGCAAATTGATGGTCAAGCGTCTGTCGCCCGAAGATACTAACCGCCCCATCGCCGAGGGGATTGTGCGGGAAAGCCGGCGCCTCCAGGACCTGGCCCAGTATTTTGACGATGCGGTGGCGACAGCGGATGAAACCTTGACCCAGCCCACGACGCCATCGGTGGCTGGATTACTCCTGCCGGGGACGGTGGCCGATACCGAAGACCCTGCTGCCGGTAGGCTGGCGATCGCCCCGACCTCGGGGCATGGTTTAGGGCGATCGCTGACCCTCCAACCCGGAGCGATCGCCACCGTTGCTTTACCCCTGGTGCAGTTAACCCTGCCGCTGGCCCAGGAGCGAGGTCTGCATCTGGTACACCACATTCCCACCCACCTGCCGGAGGTTTGGCTTGACGTCGCTGCCCTAGGGGAGGTGCTCCACAACCTGCTCGACAATGCTCTAAAGTATGCTTCTCCTGGGGCATTGGTTTGGGTGACTGGGGGGCTGGTGAAGCAGGTTGAAGATCAGGTTTTTCAAGGCATTGGTATAGGCGATACCGGTGCGGGCATTCCCCCCACCGATCAGGCGCATTTGTTCACTCGTCACTTTCGGGGCGTGCAGGCCCAGGGAGAGATTCCCGGTACGGGTCTGGGTCTAGCTATCGTCCAGGATCTGGTCCAGGGCATGGGAGGACACATCGATCTGATTAGCCCGGTGCAGGGTACTCCCTGGTGGCCTCCCGAGGCCGCCGCCTATCCCTCAGGTTTGGGGGTTCTGTTTGTGGTGTGGCTGCGTATCTTCTCTGGGGACATCTCTGAAGCTCGAGGCTAAAAGCCCAGACTTCCTGGTGAAAAAAACCTCGATCGCCCCAGGATATTGAGCCCTGGTGTGCCTAACACTACAGAAGGTCGCTTCCATAGGAGAATGAAACCAGCCAATCCACCTGGCTAGCCTCTTGTTCGTTGTCATTTTCGGTGTAACCCATGGTAACCACCTTCCCCCCTAACCATTCCGTGCGGCTGGCACCGCCCGCCGCCCGCCCGTCATCCCTGGTGCCCGAGCGGTTATTGCTCGGGCCCGGCCCCTCCAATGCCGACCCCAGCGTCATCGCTGCCATGAACCAGCAGCCCATCGGCCATTTGGATGCCGCCTATCTGGCGATGATGGATGAGGTCCAAGAACTGCTGCGCTATGCCTGGCAGACTGCTAATCCCCTCACCTACGCCGTAGCTGGTACTGGGTCAGCGGCGATGGAGGCCACGGTGGCGAATGCCGTAGAACCGGGCGATCGCGTTTTGGTCTGCGTTAAAGGCTATTTCGGCCACCGCCTGGTGGACATGGCCCAGCGCTACGGGGCCGATGTCGTCACCCTGAATCGGCCCTGGGGTGAAGCGTTCACGCTCGATGAACTCATCGCCGCCCTGGATGAATATCAGCCTGCGGTGTTGGCGATCGTCCATGCCGAGACCTCTACGGGCGTGCGGCAACCCCTCGAAGGGCTGGGGGCGGCCTGCGCGGCCCACGACTGTCTATTGCTGGTCGATACCGTCACCAGCCTGGGCGGTGTGCCCATTTTTCTTGACGAGTGGCAGGTGGACCTGGCCTACAGCTGTAGCCAAAAGGGGCTGAGCTGCGCCCCTGGCATTTCGCCTTTTACCATGAGCGATCGCGCTGTGGCTAAACTGGAGCGTCGCCGCCAGCCTGTGGCCAACTGGTATCTCGATGCCGCCCTGCTGCGTAAATACTGGGGGCCAGAGCGGGTTTATCACCATACAGCCCCGGTCAATCTCACCTATGCCCTGCTAGAAGCCCTGCGCCTGTTGGCCGAAGAGGGGCTAGCGGCCCGCTGGCAGCGACACCAGCAAACCGCTGAGTACTTCTGGGCCGGACTGGCCGATCTCGGCCTCGCCTGCCATGTTGAAGAATCCCTGCGATTACCCACCCTCACCACGGTGCGCGTGCCCGATGGAGTTGACGCCAAGGCCGTGAGCCGCCAGCTGATGGCCGACTACAACATTGAAGTGGGCGGTGGCCTGGGGGAACTGGGCGGTAAGGTCTGGCGCATTGGCCTGATGGGCTACAACAGCCAGAAAGTGAATGTAGATACCTTGCTGAAAGCCCTGGGTGAAGTCTTGCCCAAAGCTTAGGTGCACCTAAATCCCCTGCGGCTAGACCCCAGGGTTATTCTGAGGGACGGCCAAAGGATCTGGCTATCCTGTAGAAGAGCTCTGGGGTCTGCAATTGCTAGGTTCTAGGTCTTTATCTACCCCTGTTAAGGTGAACGTTTGTTCTTCTTTCCATCCTTAATCTTTTTCTCCAGCAAACGTGCTGTAGAAACATGAGGATGTTTAGGATCAAAAATTGGTTTAGGTTTCGCCTTTTTCTGACCTCTTGGAGAAGAAGAAAAGCGTTTGAGATTGACTGAAGCGGCTAATTGCTGCAACGTTAACGCAAATTGCTCAACGCTCATCTCCCTCAAAGGTTGCCAGAGCGGAGCAGGCAAAGCAATCATCATGCCTCGGAAAGTTCCCTGGACTTCTTCGACTAAATAGTAATCCGACAATCCAGATTCGATCTTGGCGACTCCATGCACCGTTTTTAATGCTGCTTTGACGGTAGAAAGAATATTGAATGCCACAACTGCCATACAAAAGACAAACAAAGCTGCTCTCGGATAACCCAAACTATTTAATTCACAATGGAACGTATCTGTAATCACCTGAAACATCCTTTCGATGCTCCATCGTTCCAGATAAAGCTTCACGATTGGCATCGCATCTGCCACCATTGCTGGCAAGTTTGTCAGCACGGCTACTTCTTGGTCTCCGTGTCGGGTCGGTTGATGGAGTTGGTTCACGACTCGCCGAACCTCTAATGAGGCACCGATCTCATCTGTGATTTGAATTTTTTGCTCAAATACCTTGCCTGTCTCTGTTTCTCCGACTTCAACTAAAAGAGTCAGCGCTTGCCACGGTAAGTTTTGATGTTCTCGAATGACAAAATATGCCTGACGTTGCGCTATGCCAAACAAGAATGAGCGAGTACAAAAATTGCGATCAGCAATCCAGACCTCTTGAGGTTTGACCGTCTGTAAAACTTCTGGAAATAATGAGCGTTCTTGAGCATGACCATCCTCGCAGGGAAACACATCTAAGACCAACTTTTGTTGTGGGTCGAGCACCGCAATGGATTGTCCTGGCAAGGCTCCTGAACGATGGTCACGCAACACCCCTAAGCGATGCTCGGTCGCCCCTAAATGATTCCCATCTGTGATCCGAATCGGGTATCCTGGCAAGATCTCAGAAGTCTCCAGTTGGAATTGAGCCATCACAGGCTTCAGGTTCTCCACACTGTGTCGCACCAATGCTTGGCTAATCGGGGCTTCCATGCCATTGAGCTTGCCATACAATGCCGGACGGGAGACTCCCACGACTTTTTCGAGTGCTTTGTAAGCAGCACTGACGGTCGGATGAATGCCGCTGACCACCAAACTCATTAATCCGACGACGGTGGAAAACAGCAATTCTTTCGTATATTGCTTGGTGGCTGTCCGCTCGAACAAATCATCCAGCGCCTTCGGCTCAAAAATTCGCTCCATGATCCCTCTGACCATGACACTCACCGGACTAGCTTCGACAAATTGTTCAAAGATTGCACTGATCATCCTGTCATGCCCTCAAAACGCAGTAGTTTTTCTAGGTTGACACGAGTTATGGATTGCGTCCAAGTCGCTCAAAAAATAGTACTAACGCTCACCTTAACAGGGGTACTTCAGATGACCAACTGGATAATGTTCAGGATTATCTATCTAACAGCGGTGTCGGAGCTACTTTACTCAAACGCCGTCTAGAGTCTGTTTCTGACGTATTCAAGGTCTGCATTATTGATGCACCCCCACAGCGATCGCAAATTTGCCTCTCTGTGATAGGAGCCGCAGACTTTCTAATCATTCCTGCTGAAGCTTCTGTCAAGGGGTATGGTTCTCTTGTTCGAACCCTCGACCTGCTACATAATCTCCAGGATATTGGCGCAACCCAAGCGCAGGTCATGGGAGTTCTTCCGTTTCGCGATCGCTGGATTGGTAACAACCAGAGTCAGGAAAGTCGTTTAGCAGTAAATGGAATGCGTGAGGAAGTAGGTGAGGGGTTAATGCTACCCTCTATTCGGGAGTCAGAACGTTATAAGCAGGCAATCAATAAACGAACAACGCTCAGCGCAATGGGATTTGCAGACCTAGAGTATCCTTTTGAGCACCTCATGGCAGAAACTAAAAAGCTAATTGGCTAAAAAGCTAAAATTGTAAATTTATTCTTTTAGTTTTTGGTAATATTATTTCTATAGCTTTGAAGGGCATATCCAGAATGTCAGATAGTGTTCTTGATCGGATTCGTCAAAATCGCAATCGGGCGGCTGTTCCTCCCCGGAATGATGCACTGATCTCTAAACCTCAGCCAGCAGTGAATCTGCAGGAGGAAGAAGCAGAAGCGATCGCCTCTTCTCTTGAAGGTGAGGATAAGAGCCTAGAGCTACCTATCCGCAATAGTGGCACCTCGGAGGAGTTGAAAGCGGAACTGGCAAAGTTGCCCGAAACCCAGCGACACTCTGCGATCGTTTTGGAGAAAAAGCTGGATCAGGAACTCACCCGTTATTGCAAAGATAATCGAATTACAGTTGAGGTGTTCCTAGAAGCTGCATGGACTCTAGCATCTAAAGATCCAGCATTACTCCAAAACATTTTGGATGAAGCTAAAGAACGCTACAAAGCCCGTAAGGGAGCTGGGAAGCTGCGGCGGCTAATCACAATGTTGGAAGGTAAAAGTTGAGTTATCAGGGGAGAAGGTAATCCGTGACTGAAAACGAGCAAAATAGTGTCCCGACCGAGATTCAGCAGACTTTGTTTGAGTCGGGTACTTCCCTCTCTGCCTATACGTCAGTGCTGACAGAAATTCTTACGTTGATGCAGCAATCTCGACGTACAGTGGCTCATTCTATTAATTCCATTATGACTACAACCTATTGGGAGATTGGACGCCGAATTGTCGAATATGAGCAAGGTGGAGCGCAAAGAGCAGGCTACGGCGAATACTTGATGAAGCGGTTAGCCGCAGATCTTGCAACTCAACTGGGGCGAGGGTTTTCCCAGCGTAATTTAGAGCAGATGCGACGCTTCTATCAAACCTGGTCAATTCCGCAGGCACTGTCTGCGGAATCTGATTCAAACAGATGCTTCCCTTTACCCTGGTCACATTATGTTAAGCTAATGTCTCTTAAAAGTTCAGAGGCACGAACGTTCTATGAAACTGAAGCATTAAGAAACGGCTGGTCTCTCCGACAACTAGAACGACAAATTAACACCCAGTTTTATGAGCGTACCTTGCTGTCTCGCAATAAGGCAGCAATGCTAGAAGCAGGAGCGAGCGATTCCTCAGAACATCAGATAAGACCAGAAGACGAAATCAAAGACCCATTCGTTTTGGAATTTCTGGATCTCAAGGACGAGTACTCTGAAAACGACTTGGAAGAGTCTTTGATTCGTCACATCGAAAGCTTTTTACTGGAATTAGGCAGTGACTTTGCATTTTTGGGTCGACAACGTCGCCTGCGAATTGGGGATCAGTGGTTCCGAGTAGACTTGTTGTTTTTCCATCGCCGTCTAAGGTGCCTTGTCATTGTTGATCTGAAACTGGGCGAATTTACTCACTCTGATGCTGGTCAAATGCACCTATACCTAAATTATGCGCGTGAGCATTGGATGTATCCTGGTGAGAATCCACCGGTAGGATTGATTCTTTGCAATAAAAAAGATGAGGCTGTTGCTCACTATGCCTTGGAAGGTTTATCTAACAAGGTTATGGCAGCCGAATATCAAATGATGTTGCCTGATGAAGCGGTTCTTGCTGCTGAATTGGATCGGAGTCGTAAGCTGCTAGAAAATCGGGTGGCGAGCTAGACCTATGGATCGAAATCGCAGAATGCATCGATCGCCAATTTTAGCTATATGTCTAGTAAGTTAAACTGTCCCATTTCTGACCATATCTGGGGCAATCTGTGCTGAAAAAGCT